>DAOUHP010000175.1:0-3060 GCA_034428575.1 Dehalococcoidia bacterium
AGTCCTGTTCACGGCAGGATCGGCGACGATGATGCTGGTGACGGACGCCCGTCTTGCGCTCGTCAGCCTCGCTTTCGTGCCCATCATCGCAGCGCGCGCCATCTGGGCCAGCAGGCGGATGCGCCACATGTGGCTCCAGACGCAGATAGAGATGGGCAAGCTCACCACGGTGCTGCAGGAGAACCTCTCTGGTCAGCGGGTCGTCAAGGCATTCGGCGCGGAGGACCACGAGGAGCGCAAGTTCCGGGACCAGAACCATGAGGTGTTCAGCCGCACCTTCGAAGTGCAGAAGGCGCAGTCGTTCAACACTTCGCTCATGCAGATCGTGTTCTGGAGCGCGTTCGGCGTCATCCTCTGGTTCGGCGGCAGGGCGGTCATAGAAGGGCGCATGACGCCGGGCGAGTTGGGCTCATTCTTCCTTTACATCGGTCTGCTTGTGCAGCCCATCCGCATGCTGGGCTTTCTCGTCAACACGTTTGCGCGTGCAGCCTCGGCGGGCGAGCGCGTGTTCGCGGTGCTTGACGCCGACTCGCCGGTGCGGGACCTGCCGGAGGCAGCGCCCATCGGGGACGTGCGCGGTCACGTGCGGTTCGAGAACGTCTCATTCGGCTACACCAAGCGCGACGCCGTGCGGAACGTGTCGTTCGAGGCGGAGCCGGGGCAAGTGACCGCACTGATGGGCGCGCCGGGCTCCGGCAAGACGACGCTGATGAGCCTGCTTGCGCGCTTCTACGATCCAGACGAAGGCCGCATCACCATAGACGGCAAGGACGTCCGCGAGTGCCAGCTCGCCTCGCTCCGCTCGGCCGTTGGCTTCGTGCAGCAGGACGTCTTCCTGTTCAGCGCGACGGTGGCGGAGAACATCGCCTACGGCCGCGAGGACGCGACGATGGACGAGATAGTCACCGCGGCGAAGGCCGCCCAGATCCACGACGAGATCATGGCGTTGCCCGACGACTACGAGACGGTCATCGGCGAGCGAGGGGTCTCGCTCTCCGGCGGCCAACGGCAACGGCTCTCCATTGCACGGACGCTGGCGCTCGATCCGCCGATACTCGTGCTCGACGACTCGACCTCCAGCGTCGACGCGGGCACGGAGTCGCGCATCCAGGATGCGATGGCGGAGGTGGTGAAGGACCGGACGACGTTCATCATCGCGCACCGGCTCTCGTCCATTCAGCACGCCGGGCTCGTCATCGTGATGCAGAACGGCGAGATCGGCGAGATGGGGTCGCCTGAGGAACTGATCGAGTCCGGCGGACTGTTCACCCACGTTACGGAGTTGCAGTACGCCACCAGTCTGAACGGCGTCGCCGCCGTGCGCATGGGATCGCCCGCGCAAAGGAGAGCGGCGCCATGATGATGAACACGGGCGGCGGCCACTGGGTGATGCGCGGCCAGCAGGGCGACATCGACGAGGACGGCACGAAGCTGTACGACCAGCGCGTTATCCTCCGCATGCTGAGCTACGTGGGCCCATACAAGTTCCCGGTCTTCCTCGCCATGTTGGCCGTGGTCGTCTACACCGGAGCGACGGTTGCGATTCCGTTCATCATCGCTAAAGGGGTTGACGACTACATCAAGAACGGCGACGTGGCCGGTCTCAACACACTCGCCATCTGGTTCGGCGTGGTGCTGGTCGTGCATTATGCCGCGAACTACGCGCACCAGGTGCTGCTTGCTCGCGTGAGCCAGCGTGTCATCTACGACCTGCGGAACGACCTCTTCAAACACCTGCAGGACCTCCCGATGTCGTTTCACAACCGGCACAAGGTCGGCTCCGTGATGTCGCGAGCGCAGAACGACGTCTACCAGCTGCAGGAGTTCCTGGACATCGTGGTGTTGAGCATCGGAGACCTGCTGAGCCTCGCGGGGATCATCGGTTTCATGCTCTACGCGGACTGGCAGCTCTCGCTGCTCTCCTTCGCCGGCCTCCCGGTGCTGCTCGTCATCATCTGGGTGTGGCAGAAGCACGCACGCCCGGCGTTCCTGCGCGTCCGCGTCGCGATCTCGCAGGTGAACGCTTCGCTCGCGGAGAACCTGGACGGCGTGCGCGTAGTGCAGAGCATGAACCGCCAGAAGACGAACATGATGGCGTTCGACGGGCTGAACGACCGCCACCTGCAGACGAACCTGCGTGCCCAGCGGCTCGCCTCCTCGCTTATGCCGGTGGTGGAGATGTTCATGTCGTTCAGCCTAGCGGCGACCATCATCTTCGGCGGCAGGCTCGTGCTCGGCGGGACGATTGGCGCAGGGCCGTTGATACAGTTCACGCTCTACATCCAGCGCTTCTACGACCCGATCCGGAGCCTAACGATGCAGTTCACGCAACTCCAGCGCGCGATGGCCTCCGGCGCGCGCATCTTCGACCTGCTGGACACAGAGGCCGACCTCGTCGACGCCCCGGACGCCAAGCCGATGCCCCAGATACAGGGCGCGGTGCGCTACGAGAACGTGTCGTTCGCCTACGAGCCGGGCAAGATGGTACTGACAGGCGTTGACCTGGACATACAGCCCGGCGAAACGATCGCGTTCGTCGGACGCACGGGTGCGGGTAAGACGACGATGGCCGCGCTCGTGTCCCGCTTCTACGACGTAGTAGACGGGCGCCTCACGATCGACGGCCACGACGTGCGCGACGTGACGCGCGAATCGCTCGCGAAGCAGATGGGCATCGTGCTGCAGGAGCCATTCCAGTTCTCCGGCACCATCATGGAGAATATCCGCTACAACCACCCCGAGGCGAGCGACGAGAAAGTGTACGAGGCAGCGAAAGCCGTGGGGCTGCACGACCACATCGCGAGCCTGGACGACGGCTACGAGACGATGATGGAGGAGCGCGGCGGCAACATGAGCCTCGGCCAGCGACAACTCGTCAGCTTCGCCCGCGCGCTCGTCGCGGACCCGCGCATCATCGTGCTCGACGAAGCGACGGCGAGCGTCGACACGCAGACGGAGCAGCTGATCCAGCAGGCGATAGGCAAGATGCTGCACGGGCGGACGGCCATCGTCATCGCGCACCGGCTCTCCACCATCCGCAACGCGGACAAGATCGTGGTG
>DAOUHP010000176.1:0-11887 GCA_034428575.1 Dehalococcoidia bacterium
CCTACACTGCGGTACTGACGGAGGCGATCGCCGAACGGCAGCCGTTCGCGGTTCTGCTGCCGTCCACGCCGAACGGGCGCGACCTCGCGGCGCGCGCTTCGGCGCGGCTGAGCCTCGGTCTGACCGGCGATTGCATCGGATTGGATGTGGACGAAGCAGGGCTTGCGCAGCTCAAGCCGGCATTCGGGGGCAACATCGTCGCGCCCATCTACTCACGTACGCTCCCCAACATGGCGACGGTGCGGCCCGGTGTGTTCAGCGCGCTGCGCCCCAATCCGGCCAGGAGCGCTCCAGTGTTGGAGGTCTCCGCCAGTGCCATGTCGGGCGACGGGCTGACGCGGGTTGAGTTCCGCGCTGCTCCTGACGACGATGCGGCTTCGCTGGACAAGGCGCGTGCGGTCGTGTGCATCGGCATGGGCGTCGGCGGGCCGGAGAACATCCGTGAACTGGTAGACCTACGGACACTGCTCGGAGCGGACTTCATCTGCACGCGGGACGTGGTGGAGGCAGGGTGGATGCCGAGACAGCGCCAGGTGGGGTTGACCGGGCGCTCCATCGCTCCCCGCCTGTACGTCGGCATCGGCGTGCGGGGCGACTTCAATCACGCCGTGGGGATACAACGCGCCGGCACGGTGCTCGTGGTCAACAACGACCGCCGAGCCGCGTTCTTGCGGGGCCAGGCGGACGTGGGCGTGTTGGCCGACTGGCAGGAGTTCGTACCCGCGCTCGTCGAGGAGTTGCGACGTCACAGCAACGGCGCGTGATGAAGGGCCGCCTGCTCGCATCCGCTCTCTTCGGAACTGTGGTCCTGGGCCTCATCGCAGCGCTGGATGCGGCGCTGGACGAACCGCAAGCGCAACGCCTCCCCATCGTGGTGCAAGAGGAGTCGCCGCTCGTTTCAGCCGAGTTGCTGCGCGAGTTCGCCGGGTTCGCATACGCGGACCTTGCCGAGGGGGACTGGGAAGGGCTCGCGCTCTCGTTGCTCCCGGGGAGTGAGGCATCGTGTGGCGTCGGATCCCTCGCTGTCCACGCCGCAGCGGCGCAGGGCGAAGCGGGGGAAGAGATAGAGGCCGCAATCGCGCGTGAGGACCCGGCGCGTGCCCAGTTGGTGCACCTGCCTGCCGTCGAGTGGCGCATCGCCAGCATGAAGGTGGAGGACGAACAGGCCACGGTGGAGCGCCGGGCGCACGCCCTCGGCCGGGACAGCGTCCCGCCCTTGACGCGCGTAGACCGCTGGTCCGTGGCAAACGACGCTTGGTGGCTGACGCCCGAGAGTGTCGCGCCGGGTTGCGGCAGCGAAGTCCGGACGGAGGACGAAGCACGCGCCGGCTACAAGGTAGCCGGTGGCGGTTCGTTCGAGCGTCCGTTCGCTCACGGGACCCCGGTGGGCGCGGTATCGCCCATAGGACGTTCGCTTACCGTGACGCTCGTGGAAGCGGAACGCGGCGTGAGGCCCGCACCCCCGCAGCAAGGCTACGAACGCGTCTACGCAGAGGTACGCGTGGAGTCGGCGGACGGCTCACAGCTCGGCCTGCCGTTCAGGTTCCACGCCGCGACCTTCGACGGTTGGTTCCTGGACGAGTCGGGGCCGACGAGCTCCGTTGTCTGTCCCGGCACCGAGCACACCGGCGTAACGTGTCAGGTAACCAGCGGCCACTTCCTCGTGGGAGTCGGCGACCCTTCGCCGCGGCTTGCGTGGACGTTCACGGGACCCGGTGAGCGTATCGAGGGTCTCGCTTGGTGGCGGCTGCCCACGATAGAGCGCGACGGCGTGCCGCCAGTGGACAGCCTCACGGATGAGGAAACGTCGCGCTTGATGGAGACGATTGCAATCCCTCAGGATGCGTGGCATACCGACTTCTCCCGTGTGGCAACCGACCTGCGCGATGCGGTGGTGGTTGCCGGTGGACGCGGGGGCATCCCCGTGATCACCGAGCCTCGATACGAGGCCATCGAACAGGCCGACGGATGGCTCAGCGGCAACGAGCCGGTGCTTGCAGCGTTCGCCGGGGGCGAGGCCCGCGCCTACCCGCTGCGCCTCCTCCTCTGGCACGAAGCAGTGAACGACTGGCTGGGAGGCTTGCCGCTACTGGCCACGTACTGCCCGCGCTGCAACAGTGCGGCGGTGTTCGAACGGACCCTGGGGACGCTCACACCGGAGTTCCGCGCTGCCAGCGTCCTGCGCTCTGAGAACCGAGTCCTGTTCGACGAGACTACCGAGTCGTGGTGGCAGCAGGGGTCGGGCCGTGCCGTCGCAGGCGAGTTTGCGGGGCTCAGTCTCCGGCGGATGAAGAGCTCTGTCATCTCCTGGGGCGACTTCAAGCGCGCCCACCCGAACGGCACGGTGCTGTCCCGGTCGTCGGGTTTCGACTTCGACTACGGCTTCAGTCCCTACTTCGACGCCGACTTCAGCCAACCACCTCCGTCCGCAGGCGAGGTAGACAGTAGGCTGCCGGCCCGGGCGCGAGTGCTCGGGCTGTCGAGTCGCGGCGATGCGCTCGCGGTGCCGTTCTCGGCGCTTGGCTTCTCGCCGGCAGCCAACGTCACGATCGGGGGTACGCCTGCGGCGGTGTTCTGGCAACGGGGGACCGCGTCCGCGCTCAGCAGCACGGACGTCGCGCAGGGCAGAGACGTGGGGGCGGCGGTCGCGTTCGACGCCCGGCTGGAAGGCCGGACGCTCACGTTCAGGGCGGAAAGAGGCGTAGTCCTCGACGAACAGACCGGCTCAACGTGGGACATCACTGGAGAGGCGCTGAGCGGGACACTGGAAGGGAGCCGTCTGAACGTCCTTCCGCACGCCAACAATTTCTGGTCCTGCTGGGCGGCATTCCACCCTGAGACGACGGTATACGCGCCTAACTGACGCTCCAGCCTGCGTCCACCAGCAAGTGATGACCGTTGACCGCGCCGGCCTCCCTGCTTGCGAGGAAGACCACCGCGCCTGCGATCTCCTCCGGCTGTAGCCGCCTGCCGATGGGCGAATGGCGCAGGAAGTCGGTGTCGCTGCGGGCGGAGTCCGGGTTCCGCGTCATCGGCGTGTCGGTCGGGCCCGGACCGACGGCGTTGACGGTTATGCCCTGCATCGCCCATTCCGTTGCCAGTGACTTGGTAAGGGCAACGACGCCCCCCTTTGCCGAAACGTAGACAGCACGATTGGGCCCGGACGTTACGACCAGTTGCGACGCGATGTTGACGATGCGTCCGTAGCGGGCGTCCAGCATGTGGCGCGCCGCGGCCTGCGCCGCGAAGAACACGCCCTTCAGGTTCACGCCGTGCACTGTGTTCCAGTGCTCCTCTGATACATCCAGAGCGCTCATCCGGGAACTGACGCCCGCGTTGTTCACAAGGATGTGCAAGCCGCCGAGGTCGGCAGCTATGGCGTCGAAGACCGGCGCTATGTCGGGGGCGACGCTAACGTCCAGATCGTAACCGCGAGCCTTCCCGCCGGCGGCCTCGATCCCGTGCACGAACGCGTCCACGTCGGAGCGCTTGGACGGGAGGTTGGTTACGGCAACGGTAGCGCCGGCCTGCGCGAGCGCGGTGCTCACAGCCCCGCCGATGCCCTGACTGCCGCCGGTGACGACAGCGACCATGCCGTCCAATCTGAAAGGGCCCGTTGTCATGGGCGGATTATAGGCGCAGGGGTGCGGCGCGTCCTACAGGTAAATGAACCCGGCCGGGAGCGCGGCGTGACCTCCGCCGTAGTCCTTCTCCTTCGGGACCGGGTTTCGCAACTCGTCGCGGGTGAGGTAGTTGTAGGAGATAACGCCTATGGTGGTTGCTGCCACGATGGCGGCCAGCAGTCCAAGGAGGATGAGCGAGAGGTAGACGAGGCGAGCGTTGCGAGGCGCGGCGCTTGCTACGGACATCGGTAGTTGGGCCTCCGGCGGAGCATCGGTATCGTATCGAACCGTCCTCGTAACGCTACTATAGGCGGCGGCGCGCCGCAAGGCAGGACGGACCGCGAACTCCTGCCGGTTTGGAGCAAGGGTGCATCGTTACAGGCTGCACGCGCTGGAGCTGGAGAGGTATCGTTTACACAGCAGGCTTCCTATTCGGGTGAGACGTGCCTCTCGATCCACTGACGACAGACCTCCATCTGCAACGATTGATCACCGGCAGCATCCTGGTCGGTTCTCTGATCGTGGCCTTCATCTTCTACCTGGTAACGCGGTTCATCACCCGCAAATACCTGACCGGAGTGAGTGGTCGTACCTACCGCCTGGCGCATTCCATCACACGCGCCACCTCCAGGCCGGGAGCCATATTCCTGCTGATCCTCGGAACAACGATCTCCCTGCTCGTCTGGCCGGATGCCCAGGGCTGGAGCGACGAGATCGCGACCACCGCTGGAGCTGCGCTCGTGCTCGTCGGCGCGTTCGCCGTATCCAACGTATTCATGGCCGTCGCGAACTGGTACAGCCTCACGATAGCGATATCCACCAAGACCGAACTGGACGACCGGATACTCCCGGTAGCTAAGCGCGTTATCCCGCTGTCCGTCTACGCCATCGGCGGGCTCATCGTTCTGGACATGCTGGGCGTCAGAATCAGCCCGTTGCTCGGTGGACTCGGCATCACCGGCCTGGCCGTCGCACTGGGACTGCAGCCGACGCTCAGTAACTTCTTCGCGGGAACCAACATCCTCTCTGAGGGCATGTTCTCGAACGGGGACTACGTTGAGATACAAGGCGGTCCCGCGGGTTACGTGGAGTCGGTCGGCATGCGGAGTACGAAGATACGCACATGGCTGAACAACTTGGTGGTTATTCCCAACTCCGTGCTGGCCAGTTCCATCATGGTGAACTACAGCCGCCCCGACCCGCGGATGAACGTCCTGGTCACGTGCGGCGTCAGCTACGACAGCGACCTCTCCCGTGTTAATGAGGTTGCGCTGGAGGTGGCGCACGAGACCATCGCGGCGAACCCGGAAGCTGAGAAGGAAGACCCATGGTTCGGGTTCGAACGGTTCGGCGACTCCAACGTGGACTTCTGGGTGTTCCTGCAGGCCAAGGACAGGGTCGGTTCATTCATCGTTACGAACGACCTCATCAAGCGGCTGCATGCACGGTTCCAACAGGAAGGGATCGAGATCAACTACCCCATGCGGAAGGTGGTGTTCGACTCCCCGCCTCCATCCGACGCGCCGCCGGGGCTGGCTGGTCCGTGAGCGACCTGCCGGACCTCTTCGCGCACCGGGACGCCGCACTTGCGCTGCTGAGACGCCGCCCCGCCTGTGTGTTTACGGACATAGACGGCACGCTCTCCCCCATCGTCGCCGACCCTCTCGCCGCGACAGTGCCCGGTGCAACACGCGCGGCGCTGGAAGCGCTGGCAGAGCGCATGGCGGTCGTCGCGCTCACGGGACGGAGCGTCACAGACGCGCGGCGCGTACTTGGCCTGGACACGGTGGTCTACTCCGGCAACCACGGCGCTGAATGGTGGGAGTACGGCGTCGCGAGCATCGAACCAACGGCTGAACCGTACCTGGAACGGGTACGGGAGATCGCGCAGGCGGTGGAGCGAAGCCTCGCCGCACCGGGCATCCTCCTTGAGGACAAGGGGGCCAGCCTCTCGGTGCACTATCGGAACGCATCGGAACCCGCTACCGCGAGGGCGGCCATCCTCAGCTTTCTGGACTCGCACGCTGCGGGCATGGCCATACGGGAGGGGAAGATGGTGGTGGAGGTGCGCGCGCCCGTCCCGCTCTCGAAGGGCGAGGCCGTGCGGTCCTTCATCCACCGCAAGGGGTTGGTATCGGCGCTCGTTCTTGGAGACGATCTGACGGACGCGGAGGCATTCGAGGTCGTGCGGGAGATGCGCAAGGCGGGCGAGGTCCTCGGCTTATGCGCGGCAGTCGCAACGGCTGACGCTCCGGCTGAGTTGCTGGCGTCCGCTGACTACACGCTGGCGGACACTCAGGCAGTCGGACGGTTCCTCACCGAGTTGACCCTGGGCTTGTAGCAAGGAGTTCCGGGGACAGGGTATCATCACGTCGATGCGCCGATGTTCATGAGATACCTCCCACTGCCATTCCTCCTCCTCGCCACCCTGGTAGCGTGTTCGGAGAGCGACGCGCCCGACGTGGACGCAACTGCCAGCGCCGAAGCGGCAGCAGCGCAAGCAACTGCGGAAGCCGGGCAGGAGCGCGAGGACATCTCGGCCACGATAACCGCCGCAGCCCCGACAGCGCGTCCCTCGCCGACTCCCGTCTCGACGCCCACTCCCAGGCCCCCTTCCACTGCGACACCGACCCCCACGGCGACCCCGGAGCCAACCCCTACTGTGGCGCCGACGTCGACGCCTCGTCCTCTTCCTCGCTCCACAGCAACCCCCACACCCCGGCCTCTCGTTGTCGCTGACCCGTCGAGACCGCACACGGTCCAGTTGGCGGCGCTCCTCAACGAACGGAACCGCCTGCTGGACGAGATGCCGGACTTCAACAGCCAGCCCTCCACGGAGGAAGTGAACGCCTGGAGCAGAGCATTCCGCGACTGGCTGGAGGCGCAGCAGGGCTACTGCGGGATCGTGCAGTACTACGAACTCGAGCGGGACAACTGCAACCAGATGGACTTGGACCGGCAGATGATGCAGAACACCCTGTCGGGTTGGCAGCGGCGTTCACCTTAACGCACGCCACACGCCCTACTCTTATAGGCTGAGTATGCTCGGAGCGAAGAGGTCCTCCACCTTCGGCTTCTCCTCGATGAGACACTGCTCGTGGAGGAAGTCGATCACGGTGGTGAGCATGGGCCGGTTGGCCTCCACGCCATAGGCGAACGGGTCGCCGTCCAGCAGTTTCCGGGTCTGCGCCATGTACTCCCGTCCGAATACCATGAAGGAGGGGATGCGCTCGCTCAGCGTCTCCTCGGCTCGACGCTTCGCCCGCACGAACGCGTCGTACAGGTTGAACGCGGCCCAGGGGTACTTGTCGTAGGTCGACCTTCGGATGGTGTACATCTGCGTGGCCGGGATGAATCCGTACTTGGCGTAGAACCGCGACCCTTCCTCGATGAGACTTGGGAAGAGAGGCTTCACTTTGCTCCAGTCGCCGCTCCCGCGTATCCGGGACGAACGATCTATCACGTTGCCCTGCGTGCCGGCCCCGGCGCCCAGGCCGGATACGGCGTCGATCTGGTGGCTGAGGATCATGGAGGCAAGGCTCTCTGTCTCCGGTATCCGCAAGAACGAGATGCCCTCCGGCGGCTCGAAGCCGGTTACGCCGCCGTGGCTGAATTCCTCGCTCCGCTCCATGAACCAGTGGATGTCGTACTGGGAGACGCCGAAGTCATGTTCGAGGACGCCACGGAGCCAGACGGACGCGGTCATCTGGTATTCCGGGACTCCGACGCGCTTGTCCTTCAGATCTGCGGGCACGCCGATGCCGGAGTCGGTGTGATGCCGGAGCTCGGCGTGCATGAAGCGACGCGACGCGAAGACCGGCAATGCGACCGCGTCGTAGCCCCGGGCCCGGGCGATGATGTACGACGCGACGGACAGCGAAGAGACGTCGAACTCGTTGAAGTTGAACTGGCGCCAGTAGCCGGTCGAGCCGTCGGCGCGCGTCGCCGTGATCTCTATCCCCTCCGGCTTGACCTCGCCGTCGAACAGGGGGTTGACGATATCGGCGGGACTCCCGATCAGGCTCATCTGGATGTCCGGCATGGAAACACCTCCTGTCTGCGTATGCTCCCCGGTCGCTATGCGTTCCGACGCAAGGCCGCGCTCCGGGCACTCCCGTGGTTAGTGGACGAGGTCCGGTGGCACCGGCACCTGGTTCTCCAGCAGCACCTCCCGCCGCTCGCGGGCCGATTGCATCAGGGCGAGTTGGACCTCCAAGGTGGCCATGCCCCACCGCCCGTCGTGAAAGATGGGCTTGCCCATCACGATGCCGTTGTAGGCCTCTTCCAGCGTCGGGTCCCCACCGCCGCTCTGCACGCCGATAGGCTCCTCCCGGAGGCCGTCGTCGTTGTACACGTAGATGCCGTCCGGCGACTGGCGCAGCAGGCCGCGCTCGCAGGTGACGAGGAGTAGGCCGAGGTCGCTCTGGAAACGCTGGCGGGGAGGACCCGGATCGCCCCCACCCTCCAACGCGTTACGTTGTCCCTGCATGCTGGCGGTCCGCATCTCGTCCTTGGCCTGGGCCTGGTCCCACGTACCGGTGTTGATGCCGTTCCTCGTGCGTGCGCGGGCCTCCGCCTGCGCGCCCGCGTCCATCTCCCACGGCAGCAGTTCGGACGCAAGGAAGTAGCCGTAGGCGTTGTAAACGATCGTCGCGGGAGTCCCGTCCTCGAATTCGAGGTAGGCTGCGTAGTACCCCGGTGCGCCCGGGCGCCCGTCCATCCAGATACCCGTCGTTCCGCGAACGCTGCGGATGAGCCCCCCGCCCAGGAACCGCAGCGAGTCGATCTGGTGCGGGGCCTGGCGGAATGCAACGCCCCCTCCCCGTCTGGAGTCGACCTCCTCCGGCATCCGCGGGCGGAGCATCCAATCGGTGAACGACATGACGTTCATCGCCTTGATCGCACCGACCTCGCCGGAGCGGATGATGCGCCACATCGTTTGAACGGGCGGATCGAACGCGCGGGTGTGGCCTGAGAGGAGTTTGACGCCGTTCTTCTCGGCCGTCTCGACCATGAGCGAGGCCTCGTCCAGCGACAGGGCCATCGGCTTTTCGAGGACGATGTGCTTTCCGTGCTCGGCAGCGAGCACCGTGTGCGGACAATGGTAGTGGTTCGGCGTCGCGATCCAGACGACGTCGACGTCAGGGTCCCGGCATATCCCCTCGACGCTGTCGTACGTCTTGCCTCCGAAGTTTCGCTGAAAGGCCTCGAGGGCCTGCGGGCGGAGGTCGGCTGCGGCCACGACTTCGATGTTGGACTCTTCGCGCATCATATTCAGCACACCACCGCCGGCGTTGCCGATGCCGATGACCCCGAACCGCAGGACCTGCTGTCGGCTGGAAGAGGCGCTGGATGTGGTCACGACGTAGCCTCCGTTGATGGGTCGGTCTGTATTGCAACGGGCGCCCGACGTGCGACAGTTGCGCAGATCAGGCGGTGAGGTTCCCGCTCACAAGAGCATACCCGCTTTGTCCGTGGCTTCAGTAGTTCCGCCGTTGAGAGACGGTTAGTCGTTGTCGAGCGAGTTGAGGTCGAGGAGCTGGCGGCGGAGCCAGTCCGTGATGTCCTCGCGCTCGATGCAGTCCCGCATCAGGTCGGCCCGGCGCTTGCGCTCTTCCGGCGGCATGGAAAGGGCCTCGTCCAGCGCGCGGGCCGCGCCTTCGATGTCGGCGGGAGCGACAGGCAGTGCGCCGACCCTGAGTTGCTCGTAGGCACCGGCGGACTCGGAGAGGATGAGGACGCCGTCCTTGCGGTTCACGACCGGGCCTTCCTTGGCGACGAGGTTCATGCCGTCTATGACGGCGTTGACCAGCAGCACGTCGTAGAGGCGCATACCGGCCATCGCCTGCGTGTAGTTGTTCTCGTAGAACACCTGGATGGGGGTCCAGTCTTCCGTGCCGAACCTGTCGTTGATCCGCCTGATGATGGCGTCCACCTCCTCGGTGTAGCGCTGATACTGGCGGATATGTGTGCGAGAGGGGACGAGGAACGCGAGGAAGCGCACGTCGCCCCGCAGTTCCGGTCGCCTGTCCAGCAACGTCTCGTAGGCTGCGAAGCCCCGGACGATGTTCTTGCTGGGCTCGGCCCTGTCCACCCGGACTATGGTCTGCTTGCCGAGAAGCGGGGTGAGCTTTTGCTCGTACTCGTCGGCGCGGGCAGAGTCCGCGATCTCGCGCACCTCGTTCACGTCTATGGAGATGGGATAGCAGCGAGCGTGCGTGGTGCGTCCCTTGTAGTAGACGCAGGAGCGTCCGTAGTCGACGACCGCGTCGTCAAGGAAAGCGTCGCAGCTTCCGAGGAAGGAGCGGACGTCGCGCGGGGCCTGAAAGCCGACGATGTCGGCCTGGCAGAGGCTGCCGCAGATGTCGGTGCGGATCATGGCGGGGAGGAGCTCCCAGTAGCTCGCTGTGGGCCACGGGATGTGCACGAATTCATGGATCCTGGCGTCCGGTAGCTGCTCCCGCACCATGCCGGGCACGAGGTAGAGCTGATAATCGTGCACCATGACGAGGGGACGGGCGTCGGTCAGGCCCGCTTCCTCCACGACGGCATCGGCGAACTCGCGGTTCACGTGGACGTAGCCGTTCTCCCACGCGTCGTAGACGCTGGCGTCTACACGGGGCGTATAGGGAGAGCTCCACATGTAGTGCTGGATGAACCAGAGCAGCGGGTTGCAGATGATGTTGTAGTGCTTGTGATATGCGCGGCGCGGCGTGTTGACGAAACGCACGGAGACTCGCTGTCCGGGGAGTGGAGAGGGGACTGCCCTGCCCTCGTTGGCGCGCGCAGCGCGGCGGTCGCCGTCGCTCATGGCAGAGGCTATCCATGTGAAATCGACGTGGTTGGTGAGCCCGCTGAGCGCGGTAACGACTCCGCCGCTGCCGCGCCGCGCCTGCAACTCGCCCCCGGGAGCGACGTGGTATTCCATGGGACCGCGATTCGAGACAAGGATGAGGCGCTGGTCGCGGAGGAGGTCGTCGACGAGGTCCTTCAGGGAGTTGTGGACGTTGGTGGGGGTCTGCATCCCTTCGCCTCTCCTCCCCGCGCCGCACGCGCCCGGAATCGCCGCCCGTACGCTCGTCTAGCCACAGTGAGGGGATGCGCCGCAGGCCTCGCAGGCGGCCGAGCGCCCCTTTGGAGCGGGGCCGTCCAACTATGAGGCACGCTACCATACGGCATTGGGGGGGTCAAACGAACGGAGGGCATGTCGACGTCTCAGTTTGCCTCTGTGTGATGTCTCACGTTGCCCCTGTCCAACACGCTCGGACGCACTCCATCCCGGGAGGGGCAGGGGCTGCGCCGTTCCCGCCTGTCCCGGACCGACGCAAACGCAGGAACGGCGCTTGACTGCCCTGGGCGGGTGTACGATAATCTGCGATTGGACGGGCCTGCGGGCCGTCTTTTTTGGTTGAGGCGAATGCCGTCCAGGCCCGAGTGGCGCAACGGCAGCGCAGCCGATTTGTAATCGGCAGGTTGTGGGTTCGACTCCCTCCTCGGGCTCCAGTCTCACACGGGGAGAGGGTCCAGGAGTGGTAGAATACGTTCGTCGGACGGGCGCACAGCCTCCGTGGAGGGATGGGAGAGCGGCTAAATCCATCAGACTGTAAATCTGACGCCCTCAGGGCTACGCAGGTTCGAATCCTGCTCCCTCCACCATGCCGCGCCACAGAAACAGCACCACACGCCCACATAGCTCAGGCGGTAGAGCACGTTCTTGGTAAGAACGAGGTCATCGGTTCAAGTCCGATTGTGGGCTCCAGGCGACCGCAAGGAGCCGGGAGCATTCCCTCGGAGCCCCGGACCGGTGGCAACGAAGCACGGAACAAGTAACACAAGTAACAGCAGAGAACAGCAGGAGGCAGAGGGTTAGATGGCAAAGCAGAAGTTCGAGCGAACCAAGCCCCACGTTAACGTCGGCACGATCGGACACGTTGACCACGGCAAGACCACGCTCACAGCGGCGATCACGAAGGTCCTCTCGCTGGGCGGCGGCGGCCAGTTCCGAGCGTTCGACTCGATCGACAGCGCGCCGGAGGAGAAGGCCCGCGGCGTAACGATCAACATCGCCCACGTCGAATACGAGTCCCCCAACCGGCACTACGCGCACGTGGACTGCCCCGGCCACGCCGACTACATCAAGAACATGATTACCGGCGCGGCGCAGATGGACGGCGCGGTGCTCGTCGTCTCGGCGCCGGACGGCCCGATGCCGCAGACGCGGGAGCACATCCTGCTTGCGCGCCAGGTGGAGGTCCCGAAGATCG
>DAOUHP010000177.1:0-31894 GCA_034428575.1 Dehalococcoidia bacterium
CTCGCGCAGGAAGTCCACGAGATACGCGAACGAATACTCTTGCTGCAGCCAGCCCTCACCCCTGCCCCATGCGAGCGCATCCACCGCGATGACGCGCAGCCTGCTGGAGAGAGGACCGATGTTCAATGCCCAGTCGTGCGCGCCGCTCGTGTAGCCGACGCCGTGCACGAGCAACGTGGGATAGCCGTCGCCTGCCTCTATGTAGCGGGTCGTGCCGTGGCTCATCTCCACGAACTTCTCTTCGGCGTTCTCTATCCTTACGCCGCCCAGGTCTACGCTCATCTCGTCCTCCGTCATGAAAATGCGCCCCCGCCGGGTGCGCTCGGCTATCGTGCGAGTGCGTGGTGCCGGTGTCAAGTGCGGTCACATTCGTGTACGCTTTCACCATGCAGCCGAAGACCCCATTCATCTTTTCCATGCCGCCGCTTCTCGCGTGGCCTCTAGCTGTCACAACCAGTATCGCCTTGCTTATCGCGGCGGCCCTGATGTTCGCGGGCTCCGGCGAGCCGCGCGAGACCGAGGTGGACGGTACGGACGGGACGCCGGAGGTTACGCAGCAAGTCAGCGCTACTGAACAGGCCATCTATCTCGGTCTGCTCATCGTGCCCGTGGGGCTGATCCCCGTCGTGGCGCGCCGCAAGCGCATGAACACGCTGCGGTGGTCTATCGCAGGCGTCGGAGTGGGGTTCGTCCAACTGATGACGCAACTCATCTTCCTGCACCCGCTCATGGTGCTTATTGCCATTGTCTATCTTCGTTCTCAACCGCCCGCGGCGCCCGCCACGTCGCTGAACGCCCCCGATGCCCCCGTGCCCGCGGCGCAGGGGGCAGTGAGCGATGCGGTTGAATTCGTGGACGCGCCGCCGAAGGAGGAGCCGCCTCCGCCGCCCGTTCGTCGGCGTCCAACGCGCCGTCGCAGGCGTCCGCGATTGTAGGCGTGTGCGGTACGATAGTTTCGGCGGGGAAGTGGCGGAATGGCAGACGCGCATGATTTAGGATCATGTGCCCAAGCGGCGTGGGAGTTCGAGTCTCCCCTTCCCCGCCAGTTCATAGCTAAAACCTACGGGAACTCGAACTCCACACGTGCGGTCACTGTTCCTTGTACTGAGTTCCGTTGCCAAGGTGGGGTTATACGTGCTTCAGGAAGTACGTACTACCGAGCGAAGCAGGCCCCTATATTTGACGGCCTGGGCACCCACCTTTCTACCTCACTGACAACTAAGTCGACACTTGCCTTCAGGCTAAGTTAGACCAGCACAATCAATTGACGGGGTATAGGAAGAAAGTCTAGGATGCCGCTGTAGCTAAGCCGTACTTGAAGCTCGCATGCCGTCGAAATGTCGAGTTAGGAGTATAGCGATGTCTTTAGCCACAACGCTGCAACTATTGTCCCGTACGGCTTTGGCGCTGGCACTGTCAGTGCTGCTGACGGCCTGCGAGTCCAACCAGCTGGAAGGACCGCGAGATTCGGAACTTCCCATCCGTGAGCAAGCTGGAGGGGCCACAGTTGAGCCCTCGCCGGAATCCGTGCCCACCGCGGCGAGCGCGGCAAACGGGGGCACCCCCGGGCCCGCCCAGCGGGGCGTTGTTCCCGGCGCATCAACCGTTGCGGCACCCACAGCAAGTGTGTCCATCCCTCCCCCAGCCACATTAGCAAAGGGACTGGCGGGCTTGTTGCGGCTCATCCCGATGCCATCCGACGGGGGATACTGGCATTCCGTGTATTTGAACGATTACAAGCGCATGCGAGAGGCACATGGCATTCGGGCCCCGGAGAAGGATGCTACTGGCGCGGACCTGGAGGAGTACCTGGGCAGAGTATTCGCAGAAACCGGGACTACCGGACCCTGGCTAAGCGGATATGACCCCCGTACAAGAGAGCTACTGGAAGTAGAGGGGTACCTGCGTTTTGACATTGGCAGCGTGGATGGCAGCATCTGGGCCGAGGACTTGCCTCGGACGCTTGAGGCAGTGACAGGGCGATTTGACCCGGAGGCCACTGGCACGTTGCTCTCCGCCTGTGCCGAGTGCCCGGAGCCGGAGACACTGGAACACGGCGGAATAGAGTTCTACAGTTGGGGAGAAGACTTCACGCCGGAACTGGCAAAGAGGCTGCAGCCGCCTGCATTTGACCCACTGGGCAGGGGAGGCCGGATCGCAGTGTTGGACTCCCTTGTCCTCAGGACCATAGAGACGGAGGGAATGAGGCATCTGATCGACGCATACCTCGACAATCGGGATTCCCTGGCGGACGACCCCGACCTGGCGCTGGCGGCAGAGACGCTGGACGGGATCGGGGTCTATTCGTCGTTACTGGTTGGGAATGTGGAGTCTTTTGAGGCGCCGAGTCTTGGAATGGCCTCATCTGAGGAACCCAGACTGCTGGATGAATACATCCTACTCGGGACCGGCGTCGGGCACGATGAGGATGGCCATTACACGGCATTGGTCTTTGTCTACCAAAACGAAGATGTCGCCGAGCGCAATGTCGGGGTCTTTAAGAAGATTCTGGCCGAGGGATTCTCCATATATTCCAACAAACCTTGGACCGAACTGTTTCCACATAGCGAAGTATGGAATCAAGACAGGACACTGATCGCCAAGTTGCGTACCGAGAGCCCCGTGAACCGCCTAATTTATCTTTCCATGGTGTTTAACGGGGAACTCCTAATTCTGTGGGATCAATAACTGAGTTCCAAGTACGTAGACGGCCTTGAATCAGCCAGGCTACTCAGATGGGCTTGAGGCTGCTAGGACTACCGAGATTGCCGATCAACTCCCCGCTCTCTAAATCGAAACCTCCCAGCGAAAAGTTCGCAAATCGGTACGCCTTAGCCCACCATGACGTGCCTCGTGACGCTGCGGACGGGACCGCCGCTTCCGCCATCGCTCCTACCCGGCGCGGACGCCGCCGTCCACCGTGATGTCGGAACCCGTGATGAAGTCGGCCTCGTCGGAAGCGAGGAAGGCGACGACGCCCGCAACGTCCTGCGGCGTCCCCTGCCTCCCTACCAGGTTGGTCACCTGCCAGCTTCTCGCGGGAGCGCCCGGCTCGGCCTCGGTGCGTATGCGGTTGGGGGTCACGGTGTTGACCCTGATGCCGTACGGGGCCAGCTGGATGGCCAGCGAGCGGGTGAGGTTGTAGACGCCCGCCTTCGCGGAGGGGTAGGCGACGGCGTTCGAGCGGCCAGCCAGCCCGGAGGTCGAGCCGATGTTGATGATGCGTCCGCCGCTGCCCTGGGCGACCATCCGTTGGGCGACGTATTTGGAGACGAGGAAGACGCTCTTCAGGGAGATGTTGATGACCCGGTCCCACTCGGACTCATCGGTTTCGAGGATGCCCTTCCGATCGACAACGCCAACGTTGTTCACGAGGGCGTAGATGTCGCCCCAGGCATCGACCACCCTGGCCACCATTGCCTGAACGTCTGAGCTGTTGGTGACGTCGCAGCCGATCGGGAGGGCGGCAGCGTCGTGCGCGGCGTTGATGGAGTCGGCCACGGCCTCGGCGCGCTCGCGGATGATGTCCACGACGGCGACCCGCGCCCCCTCGTCGGCGAGCGTATGGGCGATGCCCTCGCCGATGTTGCGTCCGGATCCGGTTACGATGATGGTCCTGTTCTGCAGGCGCATGAGCTCCCTCACTCTCGCTGTGGTTCAGGGCGCGTTCGCAAAGGGCGTCGTCGTGGGTTGCTGGCTGCCGCTTGGGACTTGCAGGTGCCGGGCGAGGAAGTCGACTATCAATGGCCAGCCCCACTCGGCTGCTCCGGCATCGTAGAAGTCCGGGATGTCCTCGTCGAAGAAGGCGTGGCCAACGCTCGCGTCGTCGTAGATGTGGCTTTCGAACGGCTTCCCCAGCTCAGACATCCGCCGCTCGAATGCGTCTGCATCTTCCGGTGTGACGAGTTGGTCGCCTCGGGCCGAGATCCACAACACGGGCCCCGTGATTCCCTCGGACAACTCCAGGGGGCTGATCGGTGTGCGCGGCGAAGGCTCGTTCCGCACGATGCCCGTGCCGTAAACGGCGGCAGTCGCTTGCACGTCGCGGTTGAGCGCGCCGGCCAGATACGCCACCGTGCCCCCCATGCAGAATCCGATCACTCCAAGGTGCTCAACGGCAACGCCGGGATGCTCCCGCAGGTAGTTCAGCGCAACGCGGCTGTCCGCCGCGAGGCCGTACTGCGAGATGGTCTGGCGCGCCTGGAAGGCCTGTTCGCGCTCCCGGGGGAATTCGAACTCTGTCCGGTACCCCACCCGGTGGTAGAGGTCAGGGGCCGCCACGACATAACCCTCGGCGGCCAGGCGGACCGCCATCGACCGGTGCTGAGCGTTCAGGCCGGGCAGCACGTGAAAATAGGCGAGGCCCGGGACCTTCTCATGGGTATCCGGCTCGGCTACGAATACTGCCATCCTCCCTGATTCGGATGGGAGATCGACCCAGCGCGTGTTGACCTCCATCGGCTCCTCCCCGGCACGGGTCGCTACCGGCGTGTCCAGCCTGGTAGCGCTGCGGTCCTCTCCCGGCGGCTTCTCCGCAGAGGTATGCCGCACCCGTGAGAAACGCATCTTATGGGTCGGGTTTGGGGAACGGCAAATCGATCACTGCCCGGCAGACTACGACTCACTCGATTGTTCGCCGTACCGTTTCCAGACCCGCTGACCCCTCCTCTCGGACGGACGATATCTCGCGTCCCGCGCCGGCGAGCGCGCTATCCGGCATACGTTCTGAGTTTGTCGTCTTGCCGTGCGGCAGCGTGTACACTCCGCCCAGATGGACAATTGGAGGTGATCGATGGCAGAAGTCGTTCTCGGTATGGCCTCCTCCCATGCTCCGCAGTTGGAGATGCCGCCGGAGAATTGGCGGACCTATGGAGACCGGGGTCGCACGCAGGCGGTCCACTGGTTCGAGGGCAAGACGTACTCGTTCGGTGAGCTTGCCGAACTGCGCGCAGGGGAGCACTTCGAAAAGGAATGCACCGACGAGAAGTTTCAGGTGCGATGGGACGCGTGCCAGAGCGCGATCGCCCACCTGGGAGAGACGTTGGCAGCTGTGAAGCCGGACGTGTGCATCATCCTGGGCGACGACCAGAAGGAGTCGTTCGACGACGACAACATGCCCGCGCTCTCCATCTACTACGGCGACAGCGTCGACGACAACCCCAACCCCGGCGGCATGCGCGGCGTCCTCAGCGACCCGGTGATTGCGAGGCGGCCTGCCGAACGGTTGACGCATCCGGCAGACGCAGGGCTCGGTGAGTACCTCATCGAGACCCTCATCGAGAACGAGTTCGACGTGGCGCGCTCGAGCAAGCTCCCGCCGGGGCGCGACGGCGATGGCTCCATCGGCCACGCCTTCTACTACGTCTACCGGCGGCTGATGAACAACGTCGTCACCCCCAGCGTGCCGGTGCTCGTCAACACCTACTACCCGCCGAACACGCCGACGGCCTCCCGCTGCTACCGCTTCGGCCAGACGCTCCGCAAGGCTATCGAGGACTGGGACTCTGACAAGCGCGTCGCAGTCTTCGCCTCAGGCGGCCTGAGCCACACGGTCATCGAGGAAGAGCTGGACGCGCGCATCATCGACGGCCTGAAGCACGACGACGTCGCGAAGCTCACCGACTATCCGGACGTGCGTTTCCGCGCCGGCACCTCGGAGATCAAGAACTGGATAGCCCTCGCGGGCGCGATGTCCGGCAACGGCCTCGCGTTGAACATGGTGGACTACGTCCCCTGCTACCGCACGGAAGCGGGCAACGGTTGCGCCATGGGCTTCGCCGAGTGGGTCTAAGCGCCCTCTTGGCCCCCTCTCCCTACAAGGAGACCCTTGCGTAACAGTGGTGAGGGCGCTTTTCGTAACAGTGGGGAGAGCGCCTTTAGAGGATTGGCGGGAGGTCTGATCCCCTCTCCCTGCAAGAGGCCTTTGCATAACTGGCGGAGGGCGGTGGAGTTGTCTGCTCCCTCTCCCGATGGCGGGAGAGGGCTGGGGTGAGGGTTGGAGGAGCGAGGGGGGATGCCATAGGTCACGCAAGGTCCTTACAAGGAGAGAGGGCTAGGGTACTGTGGAGGCGGGGTGAGGGCCGGCCCCATCTGGTCCCCTCTCCCTTGAGGGAGAGGGTTAGGGTGAGGGTGAACCGGCGGGGCGGACGGGTCACGCAAGGTCCCTGCAAGGGGAGAGAGGGCGCGTCCTCCAACGCCCGCGGGTGAGCTACCGCGAGGCGGGGGCTGTGCCCGATCAGGGAGTGCAGAGGGGCGCAGCCCCTCTGCCGGGGGAGTGGGGGTGTCCCTCACAGGCGCTCCGGGCGGGTGGGTGGGAAGAACTACTCAGCGCAATGCGCAACTACGATGCACGCGCCGATGGGCGCACAAAGGAGGGAAACATGCCCGTCAAGGACAGAGTCGTCATCATCACCGGCGGCGCGATGGGGATAGGCCGCTACAATGCCCGCGCGTTCGCTGAAGCGGGTGCGCGCCTGGCCATCGCGGACATCGCGCCGATGGAAACGGTCGCAGCAGAGGTGGCGGAGCGAGGGGCGGCGGTATTCCCGGTGCAGGTGGACATCCGCGACGAGGAGCAGGTGCGCGGCATGATGGAACGCGTGCACGAGCACTACGGGCGCATAGACGTGCTCATCAACGACGCGGCCATCGTGACTCACTTCCAGGCAGGGTCGCCCCGGTGGCCGCGCATCGCGGACATGGAGTCGTCGTTCTTCGACAACATCATCCGCACGAATCTCATCGGCACGTTCCACTGTACCAAGCACGCCATCCCCTACATGCGCGGGCAGGGTGGGGGCCACATCATCAACTTCGGTCAGGGCAACGTCCGTAACGACCGCATGCCGGACTCTATCGGCGCGTGTGTCTACCGCACCTCGAAGGTTGCGATACGGGCCTTCACCGCTGACGTCGCTATGGAAGAGCGCGAGAACAACATCTGCATCGTGAGCATGGGGCCGGGTAGTGGCCGCCCCAGCACCGACGGACGGCGCGCCATTGCCACTGACGAAACGCCCGAGGAGAACCGCGCCACGATGAACTGGGTCGGCGATATCGTCCAGGACCGCTACATCCTCGCCTGCGACACGCCGATGGAGCTCACCGGAAAGCAGATAACCGTCGAGGACGGCAGGATCGTACCCCTGAACGACTAGCCGCCGCTCTTCGCGCAACAGCCTGTGTGCGGACCACCTGCTCCCTCTCCCTACAAGGGGAGAGGGCCGGGGTGAGGGTACCCCGGTGTGGGACGGAGCAGCAGGCGGTGCGTCCTCCGCAGTTCTTGTGAAATAGCGTCCGTCGTTCCTGCGGAGGCAGGTACCTCGCCCCCGGTTGTCATGTTGAGCGGAGCCGGTAGGCAGAGCCGAAACATCTCTCGGGGAACGTTGGCGTACCCCAGACGCTCGCCAGAGAGAGTCCGCGCCTCCCCATTTTCATCCTCTTACACGGCCTGACAAGGCCCCGGGGCATTCCTGCGGAGGCACGAGTCTCGCATCCCGTTGGGGCGGGGGCTGCCTGATTCCCTCTCCCTACAAGGGGAGAGGGCCAGGGTGAGGGTACCCCGGTGTGGGAGGGGCGGGGACCGCGGTACTCCACAAGGCCTCCTTCGCGGGTGCCCGTCATATCCCTTCCCCCTTGATGGGGGAAGGTGAGAGCCTGCCCCGCACTTGATGCGGGGATGGGGGTGAACCGGCAATGGAGCCGGGTGAGGTCCCCCGGTTCCCCTACTGCGGCAGCACCGCCATGATCTGGCACTGCATCAGCATGCCCCCGCCGAGGTCCGCCGCCTCCGCGTGCCGCGCTGGGCGGTCCTCCGCGTCGGGGAACATCGCCAGCCATTCCGGGTCGACGAACTCGCGGAGTGCGCGGTCCTTCAGGCGCAGCTGCATGTAGATGATGTCGTCGGTTGAGCCGCCTGCGGCCTCCATCATCAGCCTGATGTTGTGGAACATGCACTTCGCCTGACCCGCGGCATCCTCCGGCATCTCGTCCTTCTCGGTGTCTCGCCCGCTGATGCCGGACGTGTACAGGACGTTGTCGATACGTACCCCGAGCGAGATCGGCGCCCGGTGGCCCATTCCAGAGAAATCGATGACCTGACGGCGTCCCATGTCTGCCTCCTGATCCGGGCGTGGGCCCTTCTGGTGATGCGCTGAGTCTACAGCGCAGCACGTCCGGATGCGCTACGCGCTCCGTCTTTCCTGCGAAGTCAGGGTCCTCGCCCCCTGGTTGTCATGCTGAGCGGAGCCCGCGCTTCACGCGCAACCTCGCAGCTATGGGGGACGGGAGGGCGTGATCCCCTCTCCCTCGAGGGGAGAGGGCTAGGGTGAGGGTGAACCGGGGCTGGGCGTGGGGGGTCCCTCGTCATTCCCGCGAGAGCGGGAATCCAGCCGCGCGGCTGCGCCGCGCGCATGCGCAGACAGCGGAGCGCACACGGGGCGGCGTGAGGGTGAGGGTGAACAAGAGTGGGGTAGGGGCAGGCGGAGGGTTGTCATGCTGAGCAAAGCCGCGCTGTAGCGCGCAGCATCTTATCGGGAGTGCCCGACCCCCTCTCCCTCTGGGAGAGGGCCAGAGAGGGTGAACCGGCGGGCCTTGAGGCAGGGCGAAGGCTTGTCATGTTGAGCGGAGCCCGCGCTTCAGCGCGCAGCATCTTATCGGGAGTGCCCGACCCCCCTCTCCCTTTGGGAGAGGGCCAGGGAGGGTGAACCGGCGGGCCTTGAGGCAGGGCGGAGGGTTGTCATGCTGGGCAAAGCCCGCGCTTCAGCGCGCAGCATCTTATCGGGAGTGCCTGATCCCCTCTCCCTCGAGGGGAGAGGGCTAGGGTGAGGGTGAACCGGGGCTGGGCGTGGGGGGTCCCTGTCATTCCCGCGAGAGCGGGAATCCAGCCGCGCGGCTGCGCCGCGCGCATGCGCAGACAGCGGAGCGCACACGGGGCGGCGTGAGGGTGAGGGTGAACAAGAGTGGGGTAGGGGCACGCGGAGGGTTGTCATGCTGAGCAAAGCCGCGCTGTAGCGCGCAGCATCTTATCGGGAGTGCTCGACCCCCTCTCCCTCTGGGAGAGGGGTTGGGGGTGAGGGTTGTTTCCGTGACACGCGCCCGTTGCACGGGCGCCACACCCCTCCCTACCATGTCCCCATGACTACCCAACCCGCGCCAGCGCCCGTCCGTCGCGTCTCGCCCGAAGAACTCTCACCGGAGGAGAGGGACTACGGCTTCCGGCTCAAGCACGCCCTCAGGTGCGGCGTCTCCGGCTGCTCGTGTGCAGACGGCTACAAGGTCCACTGTCCCTCCCACGGCAACGCCGAAGTGCCCACACTTACCATCCGCTACGAGCACGGCTACGGCTTCTCGTTCGAATGCACGCGCTGCCCGAGGCGCCGCATCCTCAACGCCTTGGCGAAGCGCGGCCTCCTGCCGGAATCGCACCTCTTCACCTCGTCCGGCGCGCAGGAGGCCGGGCTCCAGCCACTCAACTTCCTCATTCAGCAACCTCCCGATTGGCTCTGGCCCAACCGCATCCCCCTCGGCAAGCTCACCCTTATCGCCGGGTACCCCTCGTCCGGCAAGACCTCCATCGCCCTGGACATCGCCGCACGCGTCTCACGCGGCGCACCCGCGCCCGATCAGCCGGACACCCCGTTCCCCGCAGCCCCCGTCGTCCTCGCTCCACTCAACGGCAACCCCAGGGCCGACATCCTGCCCACCCTCCGCCTGTTCGGCGCGGACCTCGACCGCATCTACCTCGCCGACCTCCTCTCAACCACGCACCCCATCGACTACTACCCGGACGAACCGCCCGCTGAGGACCCGGACGAGCCGGACGATGTCGAGGAGGACGACTGGGACGACGAGGAGCGCCCCGCTCCCCGGAAGACTTCTGGCTCGGGACGCCCCACGCAGCTCTTCACGTTCGAGGAACCAACGGTCGCCGCGCCCAGGCTCGCGGCGCCATGGCCGAGCCTCAATCACGTCATGGGACGCCTCGCCAACCTCATCGAAGCCGGAAGCGCTGCCTTGCTCATTGTCGACCAGGCGGAAGACCTGGCTTCGATGCACCGCGCCCAACCTGCCACCATCCTCGGCATGCTCAGGGCCCTCGCTGCTCACTCTGGCGCAGCCGTGATCGCCCTCACCCACAACCCTGCGCCCGGCTACCCCCGGGCCGTCACCGCCATGCAACGCCGCCTCGCACAGGCCTCCGTCGTCTTCACCACCGCTGTTGTCGAGCCCGGCGAACGCCGCTTCCTCATCCCCCTCCGGCCCGCCATGAGCGACGACGCCCCCGCCATCCCCTTCGTCCTCCCCCCTGCGGAAGCCTTCGCCGTCGCGTGGCGCAAACCCGTCTTTCCTGCGCACCTCCACGCTCTCGCCGACCCCAGCCGCGACCACCGAGCGAAGACCCGCGCCGCGCAGGCATTCATCACCCGCGCCCTCGCCAACGGCCCTCGCCCCGCTTCCGCCATCGAACGCGAAGCCGCCATGCAGGGCATCGCCAGGCGCACCCTCCGCCGCGCACGTCTTGCATGCAACATCAAAGCCACCCGCGCAAGCGTAGCGGGCGGGCCCAACGGCGCAGGTGAATGGCACTGGTCGCTCCCCTCAGCAGCCGTAATGAAACAGAATGAGACACCTGATGAACGCCCAGACTATTGAAAAACATGGCCCCCTAGCTCCCTTGGTCGCGGGAAGCAGGCCACGGCCTTGGAAACACCCCAAACCAAGGGGGCCAAGAGGGCCAGATCGGCAGTCCGGCTTACTCGTGATCTCCGACCAAGGGGGCCAGTTTCCAACTCGCGTTGGCCCCCTTGGTCGCACCCTGCCCGACTCCCGTCCTGGCTAGGACCGCGCCCCCCAGACGTTGACCCTCTCGGGCGCTGGGGGTATCTTGTCCGCGTCTGTATCCACGTGCGGCTGCGGGCAAAGAGTGAAGAACGCAATATCTAACGGAGGCGAGGCGCGATGGCTGAGAAAGCACTGGTCGCAGCGAAGGTGGGCCCTAACCAGACCGAGCAGATGGAGTTCGACTTGCCGGATATCCCGGTCGATGGCGCGCTCCTGAAGGTCGAGGCAGCGGGAGTCTGCGGCAGCGACGTGGGCGGCTACGAGCGGGAGATGCACGGTGGCCCGATCATCATGGGCCACGAGAACGTCGGCTACCTCGTGAAGGTCGGCCACGTCTTCGGCGAACGCTGGGGCGTGAAGGAGGGCGACATGGTCGCCCTCGAGGAGTACCTCCCATGCGGCCGCTGCGAGTTCTGCCGCGTCGGCGAGTACCGCCACTGCTTCGCCACCGACGCCTCCGCGAACGCCGCCGCTATCCGCTACGGCTCGACCTCCGTGGAGGTCACGCCGTCGCTCTGGGGTGGCTACGCACAGTACCTCTACGTCCCGCCGAACGCCCCGCTGCACAAGGTGCCGGAGAACCTCACCGCGGAAGAGGCGGCGATGGCGTTGCCGATGGGCAATGGCATCCAGTGGGCGCTCATCGAAGGTCAGGTGGGCTACGGCAAGAGTGTTCTCATCCAGGGGCCCGGCCAGCAGGGGCTCGCGTGCGTCGTCGCGTCGAAGCAGGCGGGAGCGGACTGCATCATCGTCACCGGCAAGGGCCCGAAGGACGCTAAACGCATGGAGGTCGCGCGCGCCCTTGGCGCGGACTTCACCATCGACATAGACGAGGAAGACCCGCTGTCGCGCATCAGGGAGATTACTGGCGGCGGTCCGGAGGCCGGTGTGGACGTCGTGGTCGACTGCACGTCACACGCAGGCAAGGCCCCCACGCTCCTGGCCATCGAGGCGACCAAGCGCAAGGGTGGCAGGATGGTCGCACAGGCGGAGGTGCCAGTCTTCCCGGACTTCCCCATCGGCAGGCTCACGCGCAAGTACATGACCCTTGCCAGCGCGCGCGGCCACAGTTTCGAGGCGGTTGAAATGGCG
The DNA here is from genome assembly GCA_034428575.1 of Dehalococcoidia bacterium. GTDB lineage: Bacteria > Chloroflexota > Dehalococcoidia > Lucifugimonadales > Australimonadaceae > Bin16. The sequence goes on from DAOUHP010000177.1 coordinate 11,935, forward strand.
CTGCGCCAGATCGCATCCCACCGCTTCCCGCTCGAACTGATGCGCACCCACACGTTCGGACTCGTGGACGTCCACACTGCTATCCGCGCGGTCGCCGGAGAGGGCGTGGACGACGCCATCCACGTCTCCGTCCTGCCATGGGAGTAGGCGGGAACGCCTGACGACACACGACAAGGTCCTCACCAGGAGGTAACGGAACGATGCTTTCGATAACAGAGAACGAGAAACTGACTCAGGTCGGCCCCGGGACGCCGATGGGCGACTACATCCGCCGCTTCTGGTTGCCCTTCCGGCTCTCCAGCGACGTACCCGAAGCCGACGGCGAGCCCGTCCGCATCCGACTGATGGGTGAGGACCTCATCGCATTTCGCAACACCGATGGCAAGGTGGGGCTGATTCAGCGCAACTGCCCCCACCGGTGGGCAGATCTCTTCTTCGGACGCAATGAGGACAACGGTCTGCGCTGCACCTACCACGGCTGGAAGTACGACGCGCAAGGCAACTGTGTCGACATGCCGACCGAGACTGACGAGAGCTCCTACAAGGACAAGATCAAGATCGCTGCTTACCCGGTGGAAGAGGTGGGAGGCATCCTCTGGGCCTACATGGGCCCGAAGGACCTCAAGCCGGAGATGCCGGACTTCGAGTACCTGCGTATGCCGGAGTCCCACCGGTTCGCCTCCTGGAATTGGCAGCAGACCAACTACGCACAGGCGATCGAGGGCGGCATCGACTCCGCCCACTCCAACTACCTCCACGCCACGCTGGACGCCTACCACATGACCGATGCCTGGCGCTCGCAGTGGGCGCGCTCTCAGAACCTGCGTGACAAGTACCATGCCCGGGACCAGCATCCGAAGTTCTTTGCCGAGGACACCGACTACGGCGTCATCACCGGCGCGAGGCGCGACACGGGCGAAGGCCAGTTCTACTGGCGCTACAACCTCTTCCTGCTGCCCTTCTACACCATGCCGCCCTCGTCCTCGTCGCAGAAGTTCTTCCACGCGTTCGTCCCCATAGACGACTATCACAACATGCGCTGGACGTACGTGTGGAACCTGTCGGACCCGCTCCCGTCAGGCTCCATCGAGGAATGGCGGAACGGCGCCGGCCTGCACGCCGCGTCGCTGCCCGGCTTCTTCCGCATCGGCTCCTCCGCCGACTCCGTCCCTGTCTTCGCGGAGCACTTCCCGCTCCGCAACAAGGAGAACGACTACCTCGTCAGCCGGGACTACCAGAAGCGCCTCACTTTCACCGGCATCACCGGCACGGGCGAGCAGGACCTCTCGGTGCAGGAGGGCATGGGGCACATCACGCCCCGCAACAAGGAGCATCTGGGTACCACGGACATCGGCATCATCAAGTCCCGCCGCCGCCTGCTGAAGGAGGCGAACGCGCTCCAGGACGGCGAAGAGCCGTACGCCGCCTCCAATGGCAGCGTCTACTACCTGCGCGCTGGCGACGTCCTGCTCTCGCCGGAGGAGAACTGGGTGCACGACGAGAAGATCAGGAATCTTCAGACGGCTACCTGGTAGCACGGCTCACGTACCGGACTATCACGGGGGCAGGAGAGAACTCCTGCCCCCGCTGTTTCGTAGCGGGCCGTTGCCGTGCGGCTTCGACGTGACCGCACCCAACTGCGCGGCGTCGGGTAGAATGGCCGCACACCATGACCAACCGACGCTATCAACGCACGCCCCCCGCGCCTCCTCCCGATCCCGCGCTCGTGGAAGGCAGCGCGAATGAGGTCCGCCGCCGGTTGCGGCAGGCCGGACGCAAGGACGTCGCCGACCGCATCCGCAGGGACGCAGGCCGGGATGTGCCGTGCTACGGCGTGCCGTCCGCCGAGGTCTACCGTATCGGCCTCGATCTCGTCCGGCGGCTGCGTGCGGCAGGCCTCCCCGCCACGCTCGCCATCGCGGACAACCTCTTCCGCACTGGCAACGTCGAGGAGGGACTCGTCGGCGCACAGATAGTCGGCGCGCTGGCGCGCCTCATCACCGGCGACGACTTCCAACGCATCGAACCCTGGGGCGACACGCTCACTTCCCCCCAGACGGCAGACGCCCTCGGTGCGAGTTGCCTCAGCCCGTCGCTCGCCGCCAAGCCCTCGCTCGTCAAGACGATGCGGGAGTGGGCGCGCTCCTCGAACCCCTCCAAGAGGCGCGCTGCTGTGTCAGCATTCGGCCCGCTCGTTCGTGAGGGACGCTTCATGACCGACGCCCTCGAGGTCGCGGAGGTGGTGATGCGCGACGACAGCGAGGAGGTGCAGCGCGGAGTGGGCACGATGCTCATGGAAGCCACCCGCCTGAAGGCCGACCGCGTCGTCGAGTTCCTCGTGGAGTGGAGGGAGCAGAGCCCGCGCCTCATCCTCCAGACGGCCGCCACCAAGCTGCCACCTGCCGAGCGGGGGAAAGTGCTCGGTTGATGACGGAGGCTGCTGAGGCGCGCCCCGTTCCAGGCATCGGGCGGCGGCTCTACCGGGGGGTCGCATTCGCGATTATCGTTGGTCTGGCGGGAGCAGGTCTCAGCGGGGTTCCTGCGCTCTTCCTGCAGTCCGTGTTCGTGGCCGAGGCCCAGCGTTGCATCGAGGCTATCGAGGTAGCTGAGGCCGGAGGCGACGTAACGCTGACCTGCCCCGACCAGTTCGCCGATCCGCCGGTATGGCTGCCCATCGCCCTCGTTGCCGGGGGCGCGGCGATCGGCACAATCGGCGGGTTGGCCTATGGGATACTCTCTCCCGGGCGCAGGGCACGAGGGTCTGCACCCGTTTCGGAGCCCCCGTGGCTGCCTTTTTGAAGGCGGTCCGGCAGCGGCGGATTCCACACAACTGCCGTCGCTAAGACATCGCACCCGTTCTGCCGCCCGTAGTATTCTTAGAAACGGTTTCTCTCATGCGGTATCACTTCGCCTTCGCTCCTATCGCCGTCCTCACAGCCGTCCTCCTCTTGGGGATGGCGCTGCCTGCATGCACCGTGTTTCCCCAGCCGGACTACATCACCTATACGTCGGGACTTCCCGGCGCGCGGGATATTGTTGTAGTCCGCCCGGACGGCGCGCACGCTTTCATACTCACGGATGATGCCCCTGGACTTTCTTCTGACAACTTTGCACCCGTCTGGGACCCGGCCCGTCAGCGCATCGCCTTCCTCAGCAATCGCGACGGCAACATTGAGGTATACGTCGCAGTCGCCTCCGAAGATGCTCCCAGCTTCGTACGCATCACCAATTCAGTCTTTGATGAGTCTCAGGTCTCCTGGTCAGCTGACGGCAGGCGCATCGCGTATACCTCAGAGAACTTCGACGGAGAGCGCACCGTCCAGCACGTGGACCTGTCTACGCTCGCGGGCGAACCTGTCTTGTTCGGAAGCGACGGCGAGACAGACCCAGCGTGGTCTCCTACCGACAACCTCATCGTCTTCGCCAAACTCGACGCGGAAGGCCAGTCCAGCGGAATCTTCCTGCGCGACCCCTCTAATGTGAACATTGTCCAGCTCACTGCCGGCCCACATCACTTCCCGGCGTGGTCGCCTGATGGCAAGCGCCTCGCCTTCGTTTCTACCCAGAACGACGGGCAGCAGGACATCTACGTAGTCGGTGTGAGCGCCCTCGGTCCCACTAGTGAGCCACTACGGATCACTCAGCACAACGCCGATGACTATGGTCTCGCCTGGTCGCGTGACGGCAGCAGGATCGCGTTCATCTCCGACCGCTCCGGTAACGCCGACGTCTACACGATCAGTCCGAACGGAAGCGGCTTGGAGATGGTCACCCAGAACGCTGTGAACGAACTCTCCGTGCAGTGGGGGCCAGAGGGGAGCCTCGTCTTCCCGTCGGGTCCCGAGAACCAGACGTCCCTCTTCATCGCCAGGGCGGAAGGTCAGCAGCAACTCACATCAGCAACGGCAACCCTTCCGGACTGGTAACCTCCCGTCGTGGGAATCGACGCCCTCACTCACAACGATACTGGCATGTGTGTCGCCCCTGCTTCGCCGGAAGCATGGGGGGATTGGGTTTCAGCCACGCGGCTCAGGGGCTATCTTCTCAGGAACACTTTGGGCGACTGGCTCAACCTGTACGGCGAAGACAACGGCTTCAAGCGTGACAGCACATACGATGGCTACGACGAGCGACTCGTCTTCGCTCCGTTCATCATGGCGCAAGGGAGCAGGTTCGAGGAGGCCGTGGCCCGGCACCTGGCTTCCTTCCACGAGCTCACCACGATCTCCCATGAACCGGAAGACGTGCGGGAGCTGGAAGTCGCCCAACAGACGTTCCAGGCGCTTGCCGACGGACGTCCCATCATTCACCAGGCCGTGCTCTGGAACCCGGAATCGAGGACCTACGGGGCCGCCGACTTCCTCTTCCGCTCTGATGTCTTCGATGCGATGTTTCCCGGACACCTCGCGCCGGGAGAAGCCACGACTGCGGCGCCGGACCTCGAAGGTTCCTGGCACTACGTCGTTGTGGACGCCAAGTTCACTACGATCCATCTTTCCAGGCAAGGCGAGGTTGGCAACGGCGGCTCTGCGCCCGCGTATAAGGCCCAGCTGTATGTCTACAACGACGCGCTCTCCCGCCTGCAAGGCTACACCCCGCGGCGCGCCTTCCTGCTGGGGCGGGGCTGGGACCAGAGCCCGGAACGCGGGACTAACGCCATGGATCGTCTTGGTCCGGTACCCATGGGCGCGGAGCTGCAAGTGCAGGTGGAGGCTGCTGCCGCGTGGGTCCACAGGCTGCGCTCTGACGGTGCGCAGTGGCATCCGCTGCCCACACCTACAGTGCCGGAACTGTGGCCTTCTGGTGCGGACTGGCCGTGGGAGAACGCTGGCAAGCGTATCGTAGAGGAACTCGACGACCTCACTCAACTCTGGCAGGTCGGCCCCGAGAAGCGCAACAGAGCCGTGCGCGCGGGAATCACCTCCTGGCGGGACCCACGTGCGACCGCTGAGGCGCTCGGTGTTACCGGCCAGACCTATCAGCCAGTCCTTGAGGCGATCCTGGATGTCCATCGGAACGAGGGACCTGTCGTCCGGCCAGCGCACGTCCGCGCTGCGGAAGGTGAATGGCGTGAGCAGCCTCCGCTCGAATTCTTCGTGGACTTCGAGTACGTGACCGACCTGAACGACGATTTCTCCACGTTCCCCGAGCGCGGCGGCCAGACCATCATCTTCATGATCGGCTGTGGCCACATCGAGGATGGGAAGTGGCAGTTCGAACAGTTCATCGCCGATCGCCTGGACGAGTCGAGCGAAGCGCGCGCGATAGACGCATGGCTCGCCCATATGCGGGCGACGCAGACCCGGCTCGGTGCCGCAGCCGAGCCACGCCTCTTCCACTGGGCGCCTGCCGAAGAGGTCAACTATGAGACGGCATACAACTCGGCGCGGAAGCGGCACTCCAATAAGGGCTGGCCCGTCGTCAACTGGTTCGACCTCTTGCGCAGAGTCGTTCGGAAGGAGCCGGTCGTCATCCGCGGCGCGATGGGCTTCGGACTCAAGGCCTTCGCCCGAGCGTTTCGCGAGCACGGCCTGATCGCGACTGATTGGGGCAGCTCCAAGGTGGACGGCATGGGTGCGATGGTGGGCGCATGGCGCTGCGACGAAGAAGCCGCCCAGCTTGGCGTTCGCCTCGCAGACATGCGGCTCATGGTTGAAATCGCCGCCTATAACGAGGTGGACTGCAAGGTCATGATGGAGATGATCGAGTACCTTCGGGCACACCACTGAAGCCCGCTGCGGCTAGCCAGGGTCCACGATCTCGACGAGGCGGAAGGCGACGCTGCCGTCAGGATACTCGACCGTGTGCTTGGTGGAGATGATGTAGGAAGGATTGATCTCCGCTAGCTGGTGCGGCTTCAGGGCGAACAGTTGCCGTTGAGATCGATCGAATCGGTCGGCCTCGCCGACCATGCACTTGGCGCAGCCCTCAGGTGCGTAGAACCAGAAGAACATGTGGGGAGCGTTGAACTCCCCCGTCATTATCAACTGGTCATAATCAGATTCAACTGATTCGAAATACCTGACGATCTCCTCTGGTCCGTCCTGCCATCCCCAGTAGTCTGCTGAGATGTTCGGGTAGTCCCGGTACTTCCCAAGATAGTCTCCGAATGCATAGAAGGAGAGAACGATAACCAGTGCAACTGTGCCTACGGTGGCTATCCTGGCATGGGCGTGGTCGATGCTGGTCACCCACTTGACCAGAACCACAAACCCGTAGCCGGAGAGGAGGGCCATCGCCGCGGTACCGAGGATGGACCTGCTGCTCACCGGGCTGTCAGTGCTCAAGGCGCCGCCCAATGGGAAGAAGAGCAGGAGGCCAAGGATGAGCACCTTCTCTCTGGTCGGATCGCGCGCCACCCCAATCAAACCGAAAATGATCAATGGCAATTGCACGAGATAGAGATGCCCTGATCCTGGAAGGTAATGCCGGGTGATGAAGTGTTGATCGCCCTCGAAGAAGAGGAAGGACAGCGAGAAGTGCGAGAGATACTGCTTCACGAAGAGGTTGATCGTCTCACCCGTGCTCAAGCCAAGTCTCAGTATCCCCGCATCCTGTGAACGATCGCCGCTGTCCGACATCAGGTGTAGCAGTATCGGAATGGATATGACTGCCAAGACAGCCGCCCCAGAGATGGCGTGTTTCCTTCTGTCCATCAACTCGCGCCAATAGAGGATGATGATCAGCATCAGAAGCAGAGGGAGGACGACCCAGGCTGCTCGATAGGTGTACAGCGTGATGCCGAAGGCTGCCCCTGAGAGAACCAGGAGGCGGCCGTCGTCTCGTATCCCCCGTATGAACAGATAGAGGGACAGGGTGATGAAGGGGACGAAACTGATCAATTCGCCAAAGCCAGTGCGACTGTAATGGATGTGCCACGGCATGATTGCGAGGAAGAAGGCTGCAGCGAGCGCCGCGGCGCGCTGTTGGAACGCGGCGCCTGCCAACAGAAAGATGGTCACGATCGTGGCGATGCCGAATGTAGCTGAGGCGAGCCGTACCGCAGACTCGGTCAGCCCCAATACCATGACGAATGGCACGGTCCCATAGATGTAGACCGGGAGCTTGAACTCGCCGAAAGCCTGGAACAGCACCGGCCACGATTCTCCATGCTCATCCACGCCGTGCTTGAGGATGGTGTAGGCGTTGTAGCCGATCGAAGCCTCATCGGTGAAGAATCCGGGCGGGTTGTCGCTTATGCCGATGGTCCGGACCAGGGCCGCAAGCAGAAGGATGAACCCGAGGCCAATGAGGACTCTCGCTTGCTGTGGGTTGGACCCCAGGCCGAGATATGCTGACGCCCACCCGGAGTTTGCCAGCGTGCCCACCCGGCCCCGGATGCGTGGGGGGCTCTGGCTAGCCGAGCGCCTTCGCGCCCGGCGCACCACGTCCCCAGGCTGGTCGAGGAACTGTCCCGACGGGACCAGGGCGCTCCCACACGAGACGCAGAAGCGATGATGTACCGCGTTCGGCGTATTGCATCGAGGGCAGAGGGTGTTCAAGCGAACCTCTCATCGGCGAGCAGCGCGCTCGCGGGCTTGTGGGGGTGGGATGGTGGGTGCTACCATCCGATTGTGCTTTCTTTCTCAATCTGCTCTGACATCGACACCGAGCACAGCGAGGTCAGGCACCCATGACCCTACACATAGTGGTGACTGCCAAACAAGTGCTCGACCCCGAAACCCCGCTCTCCGCCTTCAACGTCGCTGACAACGCCGTCTCCACCGCAGGCAATATCCCTCCTGTGGTTAACGGATACGACGAGCAGGCCGTTGAGGCCGCCCTCCGTATCAAGGAGGCCCACGGGGACGCGAGAATCACCGTGCTCTCCTGCGGTACGGACTTCGCCCTGGACGTCATCAAGAAGCCGCTTGCGATGGGAGCCGATGAACTGGTCCTGCTCCAGGACGCCGCTTTCGAGAACTCCATAGACCCCAGCATGACCGTCGCTGCTCTCACTGCCGCCATACGCAAACTCGGCGACGTGGACATCGTCATTTCCGGCCGGCAGGCCAGCGACTGGGACAACGCGCAGGTTCCGCTGGGTCTGGCCGAGTCTCTTGGCTGGGCGGTCGCGACGATCGGGCGTAAGGTCGACATGCAGGACGGAACGGTCCGGGTCGAACGCGTGCTGCCCGACGGCCACGAGACCGTCGAGGCGCAGTTGCCCGCAGTGGTGACCGTTTCGAATGAACTGGGCACTCCACGGTACCCGAATATGCGCGGCATCATGGCGGCGCGGCGGGTACAGCCGACTGTCTGGACCGCTGCTGATCTGGACCTCGATGGAACGGCAACCCCTGCCTTCGAGCTTGTATCCCTCAAGAAACCGGAGCGTTCCGTCCAGACGGAGATGATTACCGGCGACGATGAAGCGGACGCCGGGCGCAAGCTCGCGTTGCGCCTTCGAGAGGAGCGCGTACTCTGATGTCGGGAGTACTCATCATCGGCGAAGTCGCGGACGGCGCGCCTTCGTCCTCCACGTTGGAAGGTATCGCTGCCGCGCGCGGCCTGGGGGCTGGGCAGGTGTCCGTCCTGCTGCCCGGCGCGGCTGCCGGGAACGCGGCCTCCGCAGCAATCGCGGGCGGCGCAGACGTGGTCTACACCGTGGCCGAGGGCCCTGCCGCTGACGGAGAGTTCGATGCGCTGGTGGATGCGGCGCAGGCTGCTGCCGCGCAGTGCGGCGCGCCTTACGTTATCGGCGGGAAGACACTCACCGGACGTGACGTAATGCCACGGCTTGCGTTCCGCCTTGGCACCGCACTTGCATCGGACTGCTCTGCGGTTGCCCTTGATGACGCGGGACGGCTCATCGCGACACGCCCGGTCTACGGCGGCAACGCGGAGGCCTCGGTGGCATGTCTCGGCAATCCAGGAGTCGCGTCGCTGCGTCCCAAGAGCGTGGACGCGCTGGCGCCCGACGCCTCGCGTACCGGCGAGGTGCTGCCCCTGGTATTCGAGGCGAACGTGCGAACGCGGGTGCTGGAGCGTGTGGAGGAGACAGGGGAGGGCGTGCGGCTGGAGAATGCGCGCGTCGTCGTGTCCGGTGGGCGCGGGCTGGGTGGGCCGGAGCCGTTTGACGCGCTGCGGGAGCTGGCGGGCATGCTCGGCGGCGCGGTGGGGGCATCGCGCGCGGCGTGCGATGCCGGTTGGGTGCCTTCCGGCTATCAGGTGGGCCTCACAGGCAAGACCGTCACGCCGGACCTGTACATCGCCGTCGGCATATCGGGCGCGAGCCAGCACATGGCGGGGTGCAGCAACGCCAGGACACTCGTTGCGATAAACAAGGACGCCGGAGCCAATATATTCAAGGAGGCCCGCTTCGGGGTCACCGGAGATTGGCAGAAAGTACTGCCGGCCTTCATGGAACAACTGCACGAGCTGATGGGGTAGGATTAAGGGAGAGGGAGGTCGGACGATGGCAGACCAGGAATACGACCGCGAGATGGCGGAAGCGATCGAACACGCCGAGGCATCGGAGGTTGTCTGCATCATTCTTCCCCTCATCAACCAGTGCCTGGTCTACGACAACCGAAGTACGGCGGACGATCCGCCGCGTATCTCGGTCTCGCCGCCGCTCGGTTCCGCCGAACGCCGCTTGCGCCACGTCAATCGCGCCCGCTCCAATATGCCCCACGCCAGGGAATTGGCTGCCATCCCCTGGATCGGCTCGATCAGGAGCCTCGAGGAGTCAGGCGTGTGCGACATGCTGCACCGCCGCGTTCGCGGCTCCGGCTTCGATTCCGTCCAGCGCCAGTACGACGAGGCGATGGACGAGTTGCGGCAGTGGGAGCGGCGCTCCACCATCGCGATGATCCGCGGGCAAGGGCCGTACCACACGCTCTGGTCGCGCAGCGGCTCGTAGGGCAAGCTTCACCTCCAGCTTGCCCTACCCCCCAGCTTCGTGTGCAAGGTCCTTCCTGAGAGAAGGGCAGCCGGCTTATCTATCGGCTGTTCTCAATCTTCAGAGAAGAAATCGAGAGCGGGGTTGGGGCCGTCGGCAACGAGGGGTTGCCGTGCCGGGCAGCTACAGGTCTTGCCAAAAGCGAAGCGGACCTCCGCGAAACCGTGGACGATGGCGGTGACGATGCGGGCGGGCTCCGGCACGCGGTCAGACCTCGCGCACTGACGAAGGTAGGGTTCCAGGGCGGCGATAGTGAGCACAGGGATGTCTTCCTCCGCAGCGGCTTCCACCAGTTCCAGCACGTCTGGCAAGGGTCGGCCGTCGTCCCTGGCGTCAAGCCAGCGGTTGACGTAGTCCTCGGCGATCGGGTAGAGGGTGACCTGGGCGAGGAGGCAGACGAGGTAGCGTTCCATCGAATCTATACCGGTCATACTCTGGCTCCTTACTTGAGGTTCTTGAGGAGGGTGAGGGCCTTCTCCAACTGGTTGATGCGCCGCCGGTTCTTTGCGGCCTCGACGTTCCTGGCGCCGATGTTGAGGGCGATGCGGATTGCTTGAGTCCTGACACGGGGATTGTCGTCCTCAAGAAGGTCGGCGAGGGCGGACATGCTCTTGAGAGCGAGGCCGTTCAGTTCGGCGAAGGCCAAGCTGGCGGCCTCTTCCCTGACGCGCCGAAGTTCGTTACGGAAGACGGGATCGTGCTGCCAGCGTCTGAGCGTAGAGACGTTGACATCAGCCATCCTTGCGCCCTCCTGCTTCGTTGGGGCTGTGGCGAGGTAGGGGAGAGCGGCGACCTGCCTGTCGGAGAGTTCTTCCGGGAAAGAGCGCTCTTTCCCGCTCATTACCGGCTGTTGCGTTCGTGGACCCGGTTGCCCGGGCACGGCTGAATCGTGTGCAAAACCGCTCACTTCCGCTTGTGCGCGCTCGTTTCCGCGCATCTGTCCGTGCGTCTCGTCACTCATGTTACTCGCCCTCCATACGCGTGATGGCGCCCAAGGGACGCCAGCACAGGGTAGAAGGGAGGGAGTCGTTGACGCAATAAGCAGATGTCACAGAATCGACACTACACCAGAGTCTCCTCATGGGGAGCGTGGAAGGGCCCGCAGCGCCTACTCGAGGATTTCAGCCCCAGACCAAGCGGGCGGTTTCAGCTACGACGCGGAGTTTCGCGTTCTGCTCCTCGACGGTGAGCTTGTTGCCGACGATGGAAGTGCCGAAGCCACATTGCGGGCTGACGCCGAGTTGCTCGCGGGGGAAGTGCCGCGCGGCCTCGGCGATGCGGCCCGCAAGCTCCTCCGGCGTCTCGGGGCGCGGGGACTTCGTCGTAACCAGTCCGAGTACAACCGTCTTGTCATCCGGCACGCTGCGCAGAGGTTCGAACGAGCCTGAGCGTTCGTCGTCGTACTCCAGCATGAGCCGCTGCGCGTTCACACGGCGGAGCACGGGCTCAACGAGCCGATCGTAGCCGCCTTCAGCCAACCAGCGGCTGCCCTGATTGCCCTTGCAGAGGTGGAAAGCGAACGTCACTCCAGGGAAGCCGTCCATCACCGCGTTGTCCAACTCGACACCCTGCGCAACCCAGTCCTCCGCCGTCCAGCCACGGCTCCGGTAGAACTCAGCCCACGTGGGGTCCAGCACGAGCGGGTACTGCGGGGCGTCGAGCTGGATGTACGCTGCACCTAGTCGGACGAGCTCTTCGATCTCCTCACGGATGATCTGCGCGACGTCGGCCAGGAACGCATCGAGAGTTGGGTAGGCCGCGGCTGACCTGGCAGGCGACCAGAAGTTGGCGAAGAGGCTGGGGCTTGGCAGCGTCACCTTGGCGAGTCGGACAGTCCGGCCTCGGAGGTAAGTGAATTCCTCTGCGGAGAGGTGGCGCTTGCGCCGGAGCGTACCGGTGACACCCAGGGTGGAAGGGCGTTCCTTCTTCAGGTCTCCGACCCGCTCATCGCCCTTCCAGTCGCCCCAGAGGAACGCGTTGACATCGAACTCGCCGAAACCCTCGACCGCCTCCGGCATCTGGCTCTGGAAGGAGAGCCTTCGCATCTCGCCGTCGGTGAGGGTCTCCAGTCCCGCTTCCTCCTGCGCGGCGACAGCCTGGTCGACGGCGGCGTCCTCAATGCGCTTGAAATCTGCCGCCGTGATTCTTCCCGCTGCCAGGTCCTCGCGGGCGACCAGCAGTTCAGGCGGCCTGATCATGCTGCCGACCACGTCGGCGTGGGGCAGGGCAGGAAGGCTTCGGGGGGAATCACTGCTCATTTCTGCTCATCCGGGGCGGCGTGGGGCCGGGGTGCACAGGCACGACACCGCGCCGTACGAAGACAGGGTACGCGCTCGCGAGGCATCGGCGTAAGGGGCAGGTGTCACACTGGGGGCATGCGGTTGCCTGCGTCGTTGTCCACTTGGCGGGCAGGCCAAGGCCTGCGATAATGATGCAGGTTCCCCACGGGTGCGAACACTCAACAGCGCAGCGGCGCAGGCACGCTGAGGCGAGGCACATGGCATACCAGGTCTATTTCGCGAATCTGTCCGAAGAGAACAAGGGCCTTTCCCTCACACTTCTGCGGCTGAAGGAAGAGGCGGGCGAGATCGAACCCGATGAGGCCAAGCTCCTGGAAGAGTTGCGCGGCAGCCCCACGCCCTGGCCAGCGATAGCGGACGAGCCTGCGCCCCGCCAGCATTTCAACCGCGCCGGCAACAACCGTCGCGGCCCCCGCCGCGGCCCCTCCAACGGACGCGCTTACCGCATCGAGGGCTGATGGCACTCGAGATGCGCGCAGGATGCGAGCGCTGCGATGCGCTACTCGTGCCCGAGGGCGCGGCGTTCATCTGCTCCTACGAGTGCACGTTCTGCCCCGCGTGTGCTGCATCGATGGGCCACCTCTGTCCGAACTGCAAGGGCAGACTGGTAGCCCGCCCTCGCAGACGCGCGAGCGGCTAGCCCTCGGGCGACCCTAACGCGTCGAGGCCTGAGCGAGCATCGCGCTCAACTCTCCGGCCCGCTCCCGGAATGAAGCGAGTTCCCCCAGCACCTCCAGCAATGCCTGGCCCCAGGGCGTTCGTCCCTGTGCGAGCGGGACGTGCACCTGCTGGTTGCCCACCGTGGTCCCGTGACCGAGCACCCGCTCCAGCGCGATGCGTGCACCTCCCACCTCATCGACCAGCTTCAGCGTGACGCGGTCGCTGCGCCTCGTCACCGACTCCACCCCGGCGGTCTTGGCCAGCACCCTCACGCGCACGCCGAAGAGCAGGTTGTGGAGTTCGTCCGGCAGGCGGTGACCGAAACGCTCCATGAACTCGCGCGGCAAGTCGTCGACGGCATCGACCGTCGTGGCGCGCGCGAGCCGCTGGTACATCGCCATCCGCGCCGGCATGTGGGGTACGAGCTCCTCCGGTATCGAGGCGGGCAGGCCCAGGTCGATAACCGGGTCGGGCGCCGGCGGCGCAGGTGGGAGGCCGCCGTCGCGCATCGTCCGCAGCTCAGTGACCGCCTCTGCGAGCAGCCGCGTGTAGAGGTCGAACCCCACGGCCTGGATGTGGCCGCTCTGTTCACCGCCAAGCAAGTTGCCTGCGCCGCGTATCTCCAAGTCCTTCATCGCGATGCGGAAGCCCGCGCCCAGTTCGGTCGCTGCCATGATGGTCTCCAGCCTGCGCCGCGCCGTATCAGTCAATCGCTGCCCGCGCTCGACCAACAGGTAGGCGTAGGCGCGCTGCGACCGCCGGCCGATGCGCCCGCGCAATTGGTAGAGCTGCGCAAGGCCGAAGCGGTCTGCGTGGTCGACCACCAGCGTGTTCACGTTCGGGATGTCCAGACCGGACTCGATGATGGTCGTGCAGACGAGCACGTCTCCCTCTCCGTCCGCGAAACGCTCCATGATCTCAGCGAGTTCGTCTTCCGGCATCTGCCCGTGTCCGATGAGTATGCGGGCTTCCGGCACGAGGTCGCGCAGTCCCGCCGCTGCCAGATGGATGCTCTTCACCCTGTTGTGCAGGAAGAAGACCTGTCCGCCGCGGTCCAACTCTCGCTGCACCGCCTCCTTCACGAGGTCGTCCGAGCGCTCGGCGAGGTACGTTTTGATGGGCAGACGCTCTTCCGGGGGCGTCTCGATGGTGGAGATATCGCGGATGCCGGACATCGCCATGTGGAGCGTGCGCGGGATGGGCGTGGCCGTGAGCGTGAGCACGTCCACCTCGGTCCGCAACTCCCGGAGCCGTTCTTTGTGCGCGACCCCGAAGCGATGCTCCTCATCGATGATGACGATGCCGAGGTCCTTGAAATCCACGTCCTTCTGGACGAGGCGGTGCGTTCCGATGACCACGTCCACCTCGCCGCTCTTCAGTCCGCGCACGACCTCGTCCTGCTCCTTCGGAGTGAGGAATCGGCTGAGCATCTCCACCCTCGCCGGGAACGGGCCCAGGCGCTCCGCGAAACTGCGGTAGTGTTGCTGCGCGAGTACGGTGGTTGGCACGAGCACAGCAGCCTGTTTGCCGCTCATAACGGCCTTGAACGCGGCCCGCAGCGCGACCTCCGTCTTGCCGTAGCCAACGTCGCCGCACACCAGCCGGTCCATGGGGCGGGCTACCTCCATGTCCTCCTTCACGTCGTCTATCGCTCGCTGTTGGTCCGGTGTCTCGACGAATGGAAAGGCGTCCTCCACCTCCCGTTGCCACGGTGTGTCGCCGCCGTGAGGGAATCCGTCGGCGGACTCGCGCTTCGCGTATAAGGCAAGCAAGTCTATGGCGAGCCGCTTCGTCGACTCCCGCGCCCGGGACACCGCTCGAGTCCACTCCTGCCCGCCGAGGCTCGTCAGCGACGGCGGCTTCTCCTCTCCGCCGGCGTAGGGCGAGAGGCGGGCGAGGTGTTCCATCGGCACGTAGAGGCGGTCGCCACCCGCGTATTCCAGGATGAGGTACTCTCGCCCGCCAGAGGCGTCGGCGTCCTCCGACCGCGAACCCGTGCCCGCGAATCGTCCGATGCCGTGGTCGACGTGCACGACGTAGGCTCCGACCGTCAACTCCTCCACGGTCGTCGCCTGGAAGCGTTGTGCGTGTCGCCGTGCGCGGGTGACACGCTGCTTCCGGGCACCGAATACCTCGGCATCAGACAGCAGCGTGACGAGCGGTTCGCCTCCCTCGACCCCGGCGAGCGTCCATCCTCCGGCAACGGTGGTGTGGACGACGGTCACACTGTGTTCCGGCGGGGCGTCCAGCGCCCGTTCCTCCGCCGCGCCCACGTCCGCTTCGGCCAGCAGCTCCCGCAGCCGCTGTGAGTGCTGCGTCGCGATAACGACCGCGCCGCGACGTCCGGCCTGTACAGACTCTGCCAGGGCCTCGATGCCGCCCTGGTAGGACGGAGCGGCATCGAACGGCAACGCGAGCGTTGCTCCGCTCGGCACGGCGCGGTGGTAGCGGCTCAGTTCCAGCCGCCGGGGGAGGGCCTCCAGTGCAAGCGACACGGTGTCCCAGTCCGCGAGCGACGCGGGGAACCCCATGGGTAGACTCCCTCGCTCCTCTTTGGCGAGGCGCAGCTTCTCTGCGCCTCCCTCCACGCGCCGTGCGGCCTCCTCTGCCTCGGCGGGCTCGTCCACCACGACGACAATGTCCTCCGGAAGGTGGTCGAGCAGCGTGTGCCGAAGGAGGAAGCCCGCGTAGAGCGAGGCGTTGTCCAACGACAGCCCTGAGAGCAGGTCGGCGAGTTCGTCCTGGATCCGGTCACGCTCGGAAGTGCCGGTGTTGGCAAAGTCCAGAGTGCGGACGAGTTCGTCGATGCGAGGGTGATCGGCGAGAGCGGGAAGCACCTCCCCCGCCGGAAGCACCGTAACCGATCGCAGGTGCTCCCCCGAGCGTTGCGAGTTTGCGTCGAAGGTGCGGATGGAGTCGACCTCGTCGCCCCACAGGTCTATACGAACCGGGGAGTCGTGTCCCGGCCCGTATACGTCCACGATGCCGCCACGCCGCGCCGCTGTGCCGGGGTGGTCCACGAGAGGGCCGACGGTATAGCCCATCCGTGCCCAGTGAGTGAGCACCGACTCGACAGCGAGCCGCTGCCCCGGGGCGATAGTGTGCGCCGTCTCCCGCATGAGGGCGGGAGAGAGCGTCTTCTGGAGCACACCCGTGACAGACGCTACGATGAGGGGGGGCCGTCCCGCCGTCCCCTGGAGCGCTCCGAGGGCACGGATGCGCTCCTGCATCGTGCCCGCTTCCACGGAAAGCCGCTCGTACGGCAGCACTTCTGCCTCCGCGAAGTGCAACAGCGGCGCATCTTCGCCGCAGTACTCCTCCAACTGGTCGAGCAGGCGCCGGGCTTCATCCGGATGCGGGCAAAGCACGAGCAGCGGACGCTCGAGGTCCCGCCACAGCCCCGCGATCACGAGCGGCTTGGCCGGGTCCGGCACGACGGCCGCATGTGCGCCGCCGGACTCCATCGCTTCAACCGCCCGGCGGTAGACTGACACCTGCCCAAGCACATCGAGCAACCCTGAAAGACTCAAGAAGACCTCCACGCATTCTCGAGAGACGCAGACAAGCGCCCCACGGCCTGGCGACGGGGGACGCTATGGTCGCCGGTTTGTTCCGGCGCTGGTTGAGTGTAACAGGCTCGGCTGTCGCGTTGACTGGGAGGGGACGCGTCGCTAATGTGCTTGAGGGTTATGTTGCCTACACGCACCCTCCCCATCGTCCGCCTCGCGGCGGTCGCCTCGCGGCGTTCGCTCTGGTGCGCCATGCTCGCATATGCATGCGCGGGGCTTCTGTTCACTGTGGCATGCACGTCACCCGATCCGACTCCGCCGCCACCGACGAGCACGCCAGAGCCAACGCGCGCCGTTCCAACACCAACCGCAACGCCCCAACCGACCCAGACTCCTACCCCCACACCCACTGCGACTCCTGTTCCGACGCCGACCCCCTCTCCCACATCCACCCCGATGCCAACCGCCACGCTCACTCCTATCCCACCGACGCGTACACCGACACCACCCCCCGACCCCACCTCCACGCCGACCCCCACCGTCACGCCGACGCCCATCCCCAAGCCGTGGACGGCGTTCAAACCAGGCAGGTACCGTGTTGGTGAGGACGTTGTGCCCGGCATCTACGTGAGCGCGCCTCTCTCCGCGAACTGCGAGTGGATTCGCGCCCACGACATACGCGCTCGTCCAGAGGATGTGATCGGGTCCGGCTCCGCCAACAGTGGTGTGCTGCGCGTCGCCATCCTTCCAACCGATACCGCCGTGCTCACTTCTTCCGGCTGCGGCACATGGACACTCGAATCGCCCGCCGGCGATCCGCCACCGTGGGACACGACATTCTCACGGCGCAACCAGCCCACGACGTTGAGCAGCAGCACCGACCACACCTGCGCGCTCCGTCCTGATATGACCGTCGCCTGCTGGGGCAGCGATGTCTACGACCAGTCGTCGCCCGAGAAGCTCCGGGACAAGGACGACGAACCGCTCCCACCGGAAAAACTCCTCTTCACGTCAATAAGCGCCGGCGGCTTCCATACGTGCGGACTGCGTCCCGACCGCACGCTGCTCTGCTGGGGCGACGACAGCGAGGGGCAGTCCACGCCGCTCGTCCGTGCGGTTGGCGACTTGTTCGTGGCTGTCGACAGCGGCACGCTGCACAACTGCGCCATCCGCCGCGACAACGTACCCGTTTGCTGGGGCACCGACGGCCCGGAACTCGCCGGGGTGCCGACTCCCACTCCCGTGGGTCGTGAAGCGAGCGATTGGGACGGCCTGCGGCGTTCGATGCCGCCGCCGAACCAGCGGTTCGATGTGATCAGCGCTGGCGGTCAGCACACCTGCGCGCTCCGCCCGGACGGCACCGCTATGTGCTGGGGCGACGCGCGCTATGGGCAGACCTCGCCGCCGGAGGGCGCACTGTTCACGTCCATCAGCGCGGGCAGTTTGCACACCTGCGCCATCGGCACGAACGGGGACGCGGTATGTTGGGGGTCCAACGAGATGGGACAGGCGTCGCCGCCACAGGGCGTGAAGTTCAGTGCCATCAGCAGCGGAACCAGGCATACCTGTGCGCTCCGGTCGGACGGCGCGGCCGTCTGCTGGGGCAGCAACGCCCAAGGCCAGGCTTCGCCGCCGGACCCGGACGCACGCTACGCCGCCATCAGCAGCGGCGGGGTACACACCTGCGCGCTGCAGGTGGACGGTACGGCGGTCTGTTGGGGACTCGATGCCTACGGACAGGCATCGCCGCCGGAAGGCGAGCGCTTCGCCGTGGGCCGTACCGGAGTGGTGACGGCTGGGCCGCCTATGTGACATCCGACCGTTGCGCTAAGCAACGGGCCCTGCTTACCATGGTGTCAGCGACGGCATAGGAAGGGTGTGATGCAGCTGGGAGAGCCCCGGTCTTGAGCAAGACCGGGGCTCTTCGCGTTGTCGCGCAGAAGATGCCGCCGGACACCACCAGTGAGGAGGTAGGAGATGCTTGGAACGTTGCGGGAAGTTATGGACGGTATCGTGCCGGTTCGGCGAGCGAATGTGCCGCTGGCCGCGGCCTCGCGAGCGTTCGCCTGGGACAGGGGCGCAGGCCAAGAGTGGCAATCGACCGGCTATGGCGAGTACTACGCAAGGAGCGCGGACGTATACGCCGCAGTGAAGCTGCGCGCGGAGGCGGCGTCCCGCCCTCCATTGCAGGTGCGGGAGGTCGACGCTACCGGCGCGGCGCGATGGGTGGGGCCGGAGCACCCGGCCCAGGGATTACTGGACACGGTGAACGGCTGGTGGAGCAGGAGCGACTTGCTCATCGCGACGGAGACGTACCTTTGTCTCTGGGGCGCCGCCTTCTGGTACCTGGGCCGCTCCGGGAATGCGTCGCGCTCTGCGATGCCCGACGAGATATGGGCGCTTCGGCCGGACCGCGTGCGGGTCGTACGGGACGCCGAGCGGTACGTCGCGGGCTTCGTCTACGAGGAGCGTGGACGGGAGACGGCGCTGCTGCCCGAAGAAGTGGTGTGGTTCCGCTACTTCAACCCGCTGGAGGAGTTTGCAGGGTTCGCGCCGATGGCGGCAGCCCGGCTCACCGCCGACATGGGCATGGACGCGCTCCGCTTCAACCGCGAGTTCTTCCGCAACGGGGCGCAGCCCCAGGACCTCGTCTTCCGGGCGAGCGGGCCTGTCACCGACGGCCAGATCACGGAGTTCTACTCACGGCTGGAGGCACGCCATGCCGGACCGGACAGGGCGCAGCGTCCGCTCGTCACCGGCGATGGCTGGGACGTGCAACGGCTGGGACTGAACCAGCGCGACATGGAGTGGCTCGCGGGGCTTCGATGGAGCCTGGAGGGTGTCGCCCGCGTCTACGGTGTGCCGCTTCCGCTGTTGGAGGACTTCAGCCACGCGACCCTCAACAACGTTCGGGAGGCTCGGCGCATGTTCTGGGAGAAGACGATGGTGCCGGAACTGACGTTCCTTGCAGGCGCGATCAACGAGGGGCTGGTCCCGAGGCTCGGGCCGTCGGCGCGCGGGCTGTCCGTGGCGTTCGACCTCACGCAGGTCGAGGCATTGTCGGAGACGGAGAGCGAGCGCACGAAGCGCCAAGTAGCCCTCGTGCAGGCGGGGATCATCACACCGGAAGAGGCGCGGCGGGAGCGCGGGCTGGGTTAACGACGCCGACGCTTGCTGACCCAGGGGCCGGGCGGGCCGTCCAGCGGCGTGCAGACGCGGCATGGGCGGTAGCCCGCCTTCTCAGCCTCGCGCTCGTCCGCGAAGTCGACGCGGTGCTCGGCCTTCGTCCGGCGACCCGGTGGACAGTTGGGGCGGCAGAAGATGCGCGTTGTCGTGCAGCCGTTCAGCATGGGCGTCATTGGAGCGCCTGCCGCACGCTGGCGATGCGCAGCAGGACGACTGCGTTCGTGAGCGCGGCCAGCGTGACGAGCGTCTCGACGCCGTAGCCCGCCACCGCACCCACCATGATGAGCAGCAGCCGGACGTCTCGCGATGCCAACGACGTGATGCCGTTGTCGAACATCGTCCGGCGAGACTCGTCGACCCGTGCGCGCGTGTACGTGACGGCGAACGAGCCCGCGAGCGCG
>DAOUHP010000178.1:0-33057 GCA_034428575.1 Dehalococcoidia bacterium
TGGGATATGGTTGGTGGCGGTCCTGATTGCCCTGGGGATAGTCGGGCAGTTGCTTCCAAGCGCTACGACCACCGAGCTTCGCATCATCCCACGGTTCGGCGAGGTTGGTTCGGTGACGGTCAGTGAACTGTTGGAAGGCAGTCCGATCGAGCCACCGCCCGCTGAGATCGTCATTGTTCATTCGGGAACGCTGACGGTGGACGACGACGCATTCAAGGCGAAGGTTCAGGAGATTACCGGTAATCTCCGGGAGCTGGAGCCGGAAGTTATACAGTCCAGCGCGAACTACTACGAGGTGCTGGCCACCACCCCGCTGGACTCTCTCGCGCTGGTCTCAACGGACCGCAGAAGCGCCATCGTGGCGGTCCAGATGACCGGCACGCTCGGTGACGCACTGGAGAACATCGAAGAGGTCATCCACGTCGTTGAGGAGGCGGACGACAAGGACGAGTTCGACGTGCTTATCGTGGGCGACGTGAGCAGCCGCTTCGAGCAGGCGGAATTGTCGGCGATGGACCTGGAGCAGGGCGAGCGCATCGGCCTGCCTGTGGCATTGCTCATCCTCCTCGTGCTGTTCGGCGCTGTCGTTGCGGCTCTGATACCGGTCGGATTGGCCGTCTTGTCCATACTCATCACGCTGGCGATCGTTTCTGTCATCGGCAACATCTTCGGGGAGCTGGTCTTCTTCGTGCTGCTGTGGATAACGATGATCGGGCTGGCGGTGGGCATCGACTACTGCCTCTTCGTCGTGTCCCGTTTCCGTGAGGAGCTGGCACGTGGGTTGGGTACGCGGGAGGCGGTCATCAAAGCAGGGGCAACGGCCAGCCGTACCGTGTTCTTCAGTGGGATGACGGTTGTTATCGCCCTCCTGGGCGTGTTCATCGTTCCGCATACCCTGTTCTTCGCAACCGGACTCGGCGCGATCCTGGTGGTCCTCGTTTCTGTTACGGCAACGCTCACCTTCCTGCCCGCCGTTCTGACGGTGCTTGGGCCGCGCGTAGACCGTTGCCGCCTGCCGTTCCTCCGAAGAGCCGCAGCCGGGTCTTCCGATGGGCAGCGCGAAGGATTCTGGGAGTTCATCACGCGCAAAACGATGCGGTATCCCGTCATCAGCATCATCCTGGTCGGTGGGCTGATGGTCTGGGCGTCGGTGAACTACTTCGGCATCAACACCGGCTTCAACGGCGTTGAGACGTTCCCCGAGGACTCGCATACCCGGGAGGCGTTTACCGCACTGGAAGAGGACTTCCCGCTCGGGTACGGCTCCGCGAACCCAGCCAGGGTCGTCATCGAGGGAGACATCAATGACCCGGCGGTTGCGGCTGCGGTGCAGACGTTCAAACGGTCCGTAGTTGGCGATCCGGCGGTTACCGAAGCCCTGCAGAAGATCCAACAGGCCGTGGAGAGCGATCCGGCCCTCATCGCAGCCCTGCTGCAGAGCAACCCGGAGATACTCAACGACCCGTCAGCGGCTGCGCTTCCAACGAACACGCATGGGAACCTCACCGTGATCGCGATACCGGTGCCCGGCGCTCCCAGTAGTGTGGATGCGTTCGACCTGATAGAGCGACTGCGGGACGACTACATCCCGGCGGCCTTTTCCGGCGTTCAGGCAGAGGCGCACGTGGGCGGGCTATCGGCCGAGTTCCTGGACTTCGACACGCAGCTCAGCGCCTACCTCCCCATCATTTTCGTGTTCATCCTCGGCGTGAGTTTCATCCTGCTGTTGGTGGTCTTCCGCTCCATCGTCATCCCCATCAAGGCGATCATCATGAACCTGCTCTCCGTGGGCGCTGCCTACGGGCTGATGGTGCTGGTATTCCAGAAAGGTGTCGGGGCGGACCTGTTCGGGTTCCAGCAGGTTGAGACGATAGAAGCGTGGCTGCCGCTGATCCTGTTCGCCATCCTGTTCGGGCTATCCATGGACTACCACGTCTTCATGCTGAGTCGTATCCGCGAGCGTTATGATCAGACCCACGACAACGCCGAGTCGGTGGCGTATGGCCTGCGCTCGACCGCGAGCCTCATCACGGGTGCGGCGCTCATCATGGTCGCGGTGTTCAGTGGCTTCGCCTCGGGCGATATGGTCGTCAACCAGCAGGCCGGCTTCGGGCTTGCGGTGGCCGTCCTGCTGGACGCGACGCTGGTGCGCAGCATTCTCGTTCCGGCCAGCATGCAACTGCTCGGCGCCCGGAACTGGTACCTCCCCGGGTTCCTCAGCTGGCTCCCCAAGGTACAGGTGGAGGCCGAGGAGGAGGCGGCGTAAGGGCCGCGGAGCGGCGCTAGCCGAGGAAGCGACGGATCAGGGCGGCCTCTTCGATGAAGTGCCGTGTCCGGGACGTGCGGTTCCGCACGAGCCCTGCCCAGACCGCCGTGGTCAACCCTTCGTGGACCCGGTCGATATCCTGGGTGAAGCGCACGAACAGGCGCCGGTAGTCGTCGCCGAGGAGTTGCGTGATCCGCGTCTCGTTGGAGAAGCGCAGGGAGGCGCTGAGGTCCTCCTGCAGACTGGGGTAGACCTCACGCAGGTAGGAGAAATCGTCCTCGTTGAGCGCGGCGAGCCCCAGCAGGTCCGGCGGCACGCCGATGGAGTAGAGCGAGGCCGCGAATGCGATGGCGCGGGGGAGGGTGACGTCGTCGGCCCCGGGGAGCGAGCGCCCATAGCCGAAGAGGCCGACGTGCAGTTTGCGCTCCCGCCTGCGCGGGATGTGTGCGGATATGGAAGCGATGGTGGGGGCGAGATGGCGCACCTGGTTCTGGTAGGCCGCTCCGGCCCTGTCCAGGATGTCGTTGACACGGGCTTCATCCACCGGCGGAGCGGGTCTGCGTTCGTACGCGTGGAGCTTCGCGATGCCATCGACCACCTGCTCGCGCGGGTAGTCGAACTTGAACGCGGACTGCACGGTGAGCGTCTGGACGCTGGGGTATTCGCGGAACACGCGATCTACGTTTACGGGAGAGAGGTGGCCGCGGAAGGGGGCTGAGCCCGCGCCGATTATGGGGTAGAGAGGGATGCCCAGTTCACCCTCAAGGCGGTCCAGCCGGGCGAGGGCGGTCTTGAGCATCAGCTCGGCGCCCACAATTCCATTGTTCAGCGCAGGGTCGCTCCGAGCGAGGAAGACGCGCTGGTATTCGACTTCCCAACCTTGCAGGTATTCCCGGACGATGTCGTCCACTGCCATCATCTGGTCCCGCTCCTCGAAGAGCGGGATGACGCGGATGTGCTTCGGGTAGAAGTCGCCGATCCAGTCGCTGACGGTGCTTCCGTCCGGGAGGTGCCTGCTCTCCTGCCCGGCGATGAACTGGGCGTAGTAGTCCCGCACCTTGACGATCTGCGCGGCGTTCGTCGTGAAGGGGAGGATGACCTCCTGGATGGGAGGGTCGAGGTCGCCGTCGTAGAACTCTTTCGCGACATCGTAGGCGATGGGGATGCCCTGGAGGGCTTCGACCAGCAGTTTCCGCATCTCCAGTTCGATGGAGGGGTTCGGGACTCGCAGCGTAATGATGGCGTCACGCCCCAGTTTCTTCTCTTCTGAGAAGTAGCCGGGGTAGTTGGTGAGCAACTTCTGGATGACGTGCGTATCGGTGTCCTTGCCCTCCGAGTCCCACATCTGCTCGTCACAGCCGAGCGCCAGCACGTCTACTGCTTCGATGATCTCGCCGTCGCCCTTGATCACGCCGTCGATAGCGTAGGCGGGAGCCTCCGCGTTGTCCGGGTGCTGGGTGCTCATCACTCTTGGTATCAGAGACAAGGCGTACACCTCCGTTGCATCGGTGGCATGATATCCGCACGGGCGCTCCAACGGGGAATGCGGGCGTTCACTTCCGCTACAGCGTGCGCTGGATGAACCCGGCTTTCCTGCGCCATCGCGCGTTCACTTTCACCCACAGCTCGAGGAACGCGGAGCGTCCCGTGAGGGTCTCGATCTCCGGGCGTGCGAGAACGCCAACCTCCTTGAGCGAGGCGCCTCCCTTGCCGATGAGGAGTCGTTTCTGGGAGGGAGTGTCAACGTAGACCACGGCGCGGATGTAGTCCGGCGCCGTGCCCTCACGCTCCTCGAACGTGACGACTTCCACAGCCGTGTCGTACGGGACTTCGTGGGCGTAGAGTTCGAATATCTTCTCGCGGACGAGTTCACCTACCAGGAAACTCGTAGTGCGGTCTGTGAGCGTCTCCGGGAGAAAGAGTGCGTCCCGCTGGGGAAGATGGGCGCCTATCGCGTCCGCGAGAGGCATCAGCCCGTCGCTTTCCAGGGCGCTCACGGGCACGATCTCGACGAACGGGTGCGTTTCGGCATAGCGCGCCATGACGGGAAGCAACTTGTGCTTGGCGATAGTGTCGGTCTTGGTGAGCACCAGCAGCGCGGGTACGTTGGCGGAGGCAATCTGCGCGATGAGCGCCTGCTCGACATCACCGGGATAGCGGGGCTCCGCGGCGAGGACGACGGCATGGGCGTCGCCGAGCGCTCCGGCGAGTTGGCGCGCCATCGCCGCATCGAGCTGGTCCCGGCCCTTCCTGAGGAACCCGGGAGTATCGATGAGGGCCGCCTGGTAATCGCTGCCGTTCAGAACGCCGAGGAGCCGGTGACGCGTCGTATGCGGCTTTTCGCTCACTATGGAGAGCTTCTGGCCGACCAGCGCGTTGAGTAGCGTGGACTTGCCCACGTTGGCCCTGCCGACGATGGCCACGAGGCCGCTGCGGAAGTTGCTCGTAGGGCTGGTCACCATTCAAGGATACTCGCTTCACGAAGCGGGTGACGGGCTCGCGCTCCCTGTGTATAGTCGCTATGCCGCCACTCCTTCGGGCAACTATGCGTATCCCCCGCAGTCGCTTCATAGGCTACTTCCTTATCGCAGTCCTGCTGCTGTCGACGCTTGCCGCTTGTGGAGATCCGCAGCCCTCAGTTGTGGAGTTCGGTTCCCGTTCTACCCCTGAAGGCCCCAACACTCCTACGCCTGTGCCGACGCCTACCCCGGCTCCGACGGCTACGCCGACACCTGAACCGACGGCCACGCCGACACCTGAGCCGGCGGCTACACCGACCCCTGAGCCGGAACCGACCATCCCTCCGATGCCGGAGGAACCCGGGATCCTCACGCCGCAACCGGACGTCTCCATCGTCATGCAACAGGAGACCGTCATCAGCGCCGGTGACCGCCATACGTGCGCGCTCCCGCCCGGTGGGACGCCCGTCTGCTGGGGCAACGACAGCGTAGGACAGGCGATGCCGATCGATTTCCTCCCGCTGAGGACGATAAGCAGCGGGAACAACCACTCCTGCGGACTTACGTTGGAGGGGAACCCGATCTGCTGGGGCAGCGATGCGTTCGATCAGATCAATGCACCGACCGACCGGCAGTTTCTTGCTCTCAGCGCCGGCGACAACCACACGTGCGCGCTCGCGTTCGACGGCACGCCGGTCTGCTGGGGTGGGCAGGGGATGACTCCTCCTGATGGAGAGAGGTTCACGCAGATCAGCAGCGGCGGCAACCATACATGCGGACTCCGGGTGGACGGTAGTGCGGTCTGCTGGGGCGACGATGCGGACGGGAAGCTGAATGCTCCACAGGGAGCGTTCTTCACCATCGCGAGCGGCGGGGACCATACGTGCGCGCTCACCGCACAGGGGAACCCGGTTTGCTGGGGCAGCGACAGTTCCGGGCAGCGGATAGGGGCACCGGTAGATGCGACGTTCCTTTCCATCAGCAGCGGCGGATCGCATTCATGCGGCTTGCGCGGCGACGGGACTGCGGAATGTTGGGGTGACTGGGGTGGCGCCGAGGTTCCGACCGACGCCTTCTTCCAGATCAGCTGCGGGCGCAACTACTCCTGCGGTACGGTGAACGGAGTCCGCGAGTGCGCCGGTGAAGTGCACACATGCGGGGTGACTTTCGAGGGTACCGTCGTCTGCTGGGGCGACGACAGCGCCGGGCAGTCCACGCCGCCTGCGAGCCTGACGGGCGGCGATCAAGCAGGCGATGGGACGGGTGAGACGTCGGCAACGGGGGGCCCGACGCCTGAGCCGACGATACCACCGCCGCCCGCTATACCGGGGGTTCCCTCACCCGGAACAGGAACCCCTACGCCTGAGCCGACAATACCGCCCCCGCCGTCACAGTCGGATATTCCCTCACCTGGAACAGGGAGCCCGACGCCTGAACCGACGATACCACCGCCACCCGCTATACCGGGGGTTCCCTCACCTGGAACAGGGAGCCCGACGCCTGAGCCGACGATACCGCCGGTGCCAAGCGTACCGCCACCCTAGTTCTACCTACCTACTCACCACGGAGGCGGGGGATGAACTCCGCCATCTGCGATTCCGCACCGGACTTCGCGAGCGTCTCGAGGAAGATGTCGTGAATGATGGGGTCTTCGTCCTCGTACTCGATCTGTGCGCCGCCCTGCTTCACGTCGACGTCGGTGTCGCCTTCCATCGCAACGCCAAGCGAGAAGTAGTATTTCTGGCTGCCCCATCTGAAGGCGAGGTACCGGGCGGGAGTCGCCCCGCCGTTGAAGTGCTGGTGGAACCAGCCGTTCGGCGGCACGACGAGCGAGCCGGGTTTCCAGTCGACGCGCTCCATGCCGTCGTGGGGGCTGCCGTGCGACGGCCAGAGCAGCGAGTAGCCCTCGCCCTTGATGATGATGACGTGCGCACCGGGACCGTGCCGGTGCGCCTTCTTGTAGGTGCCGACGGGGAACTGCGAGACGTGGGCGGTCTGGGTCTGGTCCGCGAGCTCGAACTTGATGTGCGCCCCGCCCGCTCCGCGCTCCTTCCAGGAGAACGTGGTGAAGGTCTCGATGTCCGGCACGAAGTTCGTCTCCCATGCGTTGGTGCGGCCGGTGGTGGCTGTCCACATCCTGCCCTCGCCCTGAAAGTGCTTTGGGTTGCCGATGCGGTCTTCGAAGACATAGGGATTGTTGAAGATGAAGCCCTCGTTGTGGAAGAGGTTCATGGTGAGGGGGGCCGTGGTGACCGCGACGAAGCGTGCGGGCTCCGAGCCGCTGCCGTTCATGTGCTGATGCCAGACGTTGATGGGGATGGAGAAGACGCTGCCGCGCTTCCATTCGAAGCTCGTGCGGCTGTTGGGGTCGTCGCCGACGAGGGTCGCGCCGCGTCCCTCCAGCACGTAGATGTTCTTCTCGAATATATGCCTCTCCGGGGCCATCCTCTTCCCCGGCTCGATCTCCGCGACGTAGGCGCCGTTGGTATCGCCGGTGCCGTCGAGGTTGATGTACGTTCCGAGGCAGTCGAGGCGCGCCCACGGCTTGACCTCGACGGTGCGGAGGTCTTCCACCGCGAACCCGGTGATGACAGGTATGCCTTCCTTCTCCTGGAAGGCGCGGTAGGAGTCGAATTTGACGATGCGTTCCTGGTCCGGGCGTATCTCTGGCGTGGACGTAGTCATCAGGGCTCCTCCTCAAAGTGACTCTATGCGATAGCGGCTGGATGCTCGATCCAAGTGTGATTCGCCGCGTCTGCCTTCTCTGATAGGGGGTTAGGAACTACAAAGGTGTTTTCCACACCCGTTACAGACACTCCTTGTTCTTGGGAGGAACTCAGAAAGAAGATGTTGGCTGCAGCGATGGCATCCGCCCTCTCGAGGGACGCCCTCCTGATGAAAGCTGCGAGTTTCTCCCCGGTGTGCTCAGCGCCATCCCTCACACGTCGGAACTCTGGGATCTTGAATGGAACGCTAACGATGGTTCTCTGGGACTGAGATCCTCGCGCTAGGGGGATTGGGTGCTCAAAGTCCCAGTTTGCGGAGTCCTGAAGTTCCTCGTCGTTCATGTGTCTCCTCCTTCTTTGGGACGCTGGCTACCACCTGAGCATCCGCTCCTCATGTCTCTTACATGGCCATGCCGTAACCGGCCGCCAAACGTATCTCTCGGCTGTACGTTCTAGCGGTATGGCGATGCATACTCCCGAGGAATCTCTTCCGATAGCCAGGTACTGCGCCCTTCGTCGCCTGCGGTTCCTTATCAGCACGGAGTCCGAATCGTACAGCACAAAGTCAATCTGGGCGACTGTAATCCCATGTTCCGCGAACTTCTCTTCGTTCTGCTCGTCAAACACGAAGCCATCCATACGCGGTCTTGACAAAAGTTCCTCCGCGAGAGCAACATTTGTATGACAAATATACTACAAGAAGTACTTCGAGGCAAGGAACAGGGCATGAGCAACGATTACCTCCCAGAGGGCATGGACATTGAGTGGCTTATCCTCGCGGATGCTGCCGAGATAAACGGCGGAAAGCTGTATCTCCTTGGCGGAGGATTCAACCAGATCAATGTAACGTCATCACTGCCCCAGCGCAGACACATGGCACTGGCGGTCTCGATTAGTGTGCCGTGGGCCCAGACTAACGAACGGCATCGGCTGACGCTCGACTTCATGGACGAGGACGGCAACCGGCAGGCGAACGTGGACGGTGAGTTCGAGGCGGGACGCCCACCAGGGGCAACAGCTGGACAGCCACAGCGCATCCAGCTTGCGTTGCAGGCGGAGGTGGAGCTCAAGAAGTTTGGCTCAAACTACATTGTCGGTAAGGTAGACGGTGTTGAGTCGCGCAGGGTGCACTACAACGTGCAACCGACCCCGCAGCTCGCGCAAGTGATGGAAGACCAGAAGCGCCGCGGAGGAGGCTAACGGGGGATACCTGGAGCGGGCGATGGGATTCGAACCCACGGCCCTCTGCTTGGGAAGCAGATGCTCTACCCCTGAGCTACGCCCGCGCCGTGGAGATTGTAGCGCGGTTCCAGCAAGTTGACACGCTACGGTGCGAGGCGGGACCAGGCAACGGTCATCGCGACCCCGATCGCGGCCAGGCGGAACAGCCCGCCGATGGAGAAGTCGGCGAGCCCGCTGACCAGGAACGGAAGCGTGGCCAGGGCCACGCTCCCCAACGCCATCCACTGATAGGTGCGCCCCCTGCGGCGGTTGACCGCCACGCTCACTGCCTCGCCCAGGGCATAACCGAGTCCCAGCATCACGAAGAAGGTGAAGAACCCGCCGAAGGGGAAAAGGCGGAAGAAGATCTGCAGGGCGATGAAACCCACGGCTCCCGCCCCGAGTGCTGCCGTGGCGCCCCGCGTTACGTAGCTCACGGAGACTGCGTGGGTCGGCAGCCCGACCGGAGCGCCGCACTCCCTGCAGCGTATCCCGACAGGGTGCTGGCGCATGCACTCGGTGCAGATGGGCCGCTCGCAGTTGCCGCAGCGCAGCCCGGTTTCCCGGTCAGGGTGCCAGTGGCATGTGGCCGGTTGCGTCATTCCGCCTCCGTTCGGGGCGTGTTGCGCTGGACCCAGGCGTCGTGGTCGGCGATGTCGCGGTCGTACATGAGCCGGTTGAAAAGGAGTTGTGGCAACGGGACATCCGAACCCCGCAGCGAGTTCGACGCCAGGCGCTTCACGACAGTGATGAGCAGCAGGCCCACCATGAGCAGGACGACGGCGGACGGCCGCTGGAAGTAGAGAGCCACGAATGGCAGAGAGACGAACCCCAGCAGCACCCAGACGCCGGAGGCCTTGGTGAACTGCCACCCGGCGCTCGTAATGACGATGAAGAAGGCAAGCTCGAGCCGGCCCAGCGCAAGGAGCGCTCCGACCGAGGGCGCGACCCCTCGGCCCCCCTTGAAGCCGAGAGAGACCGGCCAGTTGTGCCCCATCACGGCGAGCAGCCCCGCTGCCGCCTGTACCTCGATCCCCAGGCCGAGCACACGAGCGAGGTACACGGGAGTGAGCCCTTTCACGAACAGGTCGAATATGCCGACGGGCAGTATCCAGAAGCGTCCAACGTTGTAGTAGACGTTCGACGCGCCGATGGTCCCGCTGCCGACCTTTCGGAGGTCTATGCCCTTAACGAGGCGGGCGACGATGTAAGCGGCAGGCACGGAGCCCAGCAGGTAGCCGTAGATGAGCACCAGTGCTGTCTGGAGGGAATCGTCCATCGCAAGGGGCCTCTATCCTGCTCTGGCCAGGTGCTCGAGCGCTTCGAGCACCTCCGGGGGCGGGCCGTCCGCTCCGGGGAGCGCCTCATTCTCGTTGCCCATCGCATGATAGTCGCTTCCGCCGCAGGGCAGGAGGTCGTACCGTTTCGCGAGGTCGACCAGGATGCGCTGTTCCTCTCTGCTGTAGTTGGCATAGTGCGCTTCGAGCCCCACGATCCCCATGTCGGGAAGCCGGGGGATGATCGTCTCGTACTCCTCGACGTAGAGAGGATGCGCGAGCACCGCTGCGCCACCCGCGCTCCGTATCGTGCGCGCGGCGTCTTCCAGCGTCACGCCTGTACGGCCAACGAACGCGGCGCCGCCGTTGTTCAGCAGGCCGTTGAAAGCATCCTTGTATGCTGCGATATAGCCTCGCTCCACCATCGCGTGCGAGATGTGGGGACGCCCGATGCTGGCGCCCGTCGCCAGCTGCTGGACGCGTTCCCAGTCGAGCGGATAGCCGAGCCGTTCGAGGTTCGCGAGCATTCGCAGCCCCCGCTCCTCCCGCTCCTCCCGGAGCGCACTGAGTTGCCGCTGCAAGGCGGCGTCGGCGCGGTCCATGAAGTAGCCGAGCAGGTGTACGTCGGAGTCGCTCCTGGTGGGGTGCGAGGCGCTGATCTCGATGCCGGGAACGATGCGCAGCTTGGCATGGGCGCCGGCCGCGGCAGTCGCCTCGTCCAGCCCTTCGGTGGAGTCGTGGTCGGTGAGGGCGGCAACGCTGACCTCTCGATGCGCGAGGAGGTTCACGAGTTCGGTGGGCGTCAGCCGCCCGTCCGAGCGCGTGGAGTGCATGTGGAGGTCGATCTTCATGCGGGTCCCGCCGGCGGTGTTGCCCGCGCCCCGGTCCAGGGCGTGGGCAACACGCTGTGGTTCTAGTGGGCGACCTCGGTAACCCGCGTCTCGCGCACCACGGTGACCACTATCTCGCCGGGGTAGACGAGGTTCTCCTCGATCTTGCGAACGACCTTGCGTGCCAGGTTGGAGGCCGCGACGTCGTCTATCTCGTCCGGTTGCACCAGGATGCGCACCTCGCGCCCCGCTTGTATGGCGTAGGACTTCTGCACGCCGTCGAAGCTGTTGGCAACGTCCTCCAGTGCTTCCAGCCGCTTGAGGTAGAGCTCAACCGTGTCGCGGCGGGAGCCGGGGCGCGCTGCGCTGATGGCGTCGGCTGCGGCGACGACAAAGGCCTCGACCGATCCTCTGTCGTCGTCGTGGTGCTCGTTGATGGCGGCGGTCACCCCGGGCGACAGGGAGTAGCGCCGGGCGACCTCTTCGCCCAGCTCTATGTGCGTCCCCTCGAACTCATGCGTGAGGGCCTTGCCGATGTCGTGCAACAGCCCGCCGGCCTTGGAGGTCTGGACGTCCGCTTCGATCTCTCCGGCTATCAGTCCCGCGATACGTGCGACTTCCACGGAGTGCTGGAGAACGTTCTCGCCGTAGCTGTAGCGGTATTGGAGCCTGCCGAGGAGCTTGATGAGCTCAGGGTTCAGTCCGCGGACGCCTGCGTCCAGTACGGCCTGCTCACCCGCGCGGGCGATGGAGTCGTCCACTTCCTTCTGCGCCTTGTTGACCGATTCCTCGATGCGGGCGGGATGGATGCGGCCGTCTGAGATGAGGTTGCTGAGCGCGACCTTCGCCACCTCCCGGCGGATGGGGTCGAAGCAGGAGACCGTTACGGCCTCCGGCGTGTCGTCGATGATGAGGTCGACCCCCGTTGCGGCTTCGATGGCGCGGATGTTGCGGCCCTCGCGGCCGATGAGGCGTCCCTTCATCTCATCGTTCGGCAGCGCCACCTGG
The DNA here is from genome assembly GCA_034428575.1 of Dehalococcoidia bacterium. Taxonomy (GTDB): domain Bacteria; phylum Chloroflexota; class Dehalococcoidia; order Lucifugimonadales; family Australimonadaceae; genus Bin16. The sequence continues at coordinate 11,788 of DAOUHP010000178.1, forward strand.
GAGGTGGTGGACTCGTTCACCACGTCTGAAGCAAGGCGCTGGATGGAGAGGGCGATGGTCTTCTTCGCTTTCTCGTCCACCTCGTTCAGCATCCTCTGTTCGAGAGCGTAGTAACGCTTGGCGAGCTCGTGCTCAGCCTCGTCCTCAGCGTTCTGCATGATCTGAGCCTTCGCCTCCTGCACGCTGAGGTTTGCGACCTCTTCGAGCTTGGTGGCTTGCTCGGCCTTGAGCGCCTCGGCCTCGTCGTACCGCTGCTCGACGTCCTGCTCGCGGTCGGCCAGGCGTTGCTCGCGCAGTTCGAGGCTCTCCTGCCGACTGTCGAGGCTCTCACTGCGGCTGGCGAGGCGATTCTCCGTCCGCTGTACCTCGCGCCGTCTGTCGCGCAGCTCTGCGTCAGCCTCCTGCTTCGCCTTGAGCGCTTCTTCCTTGGCCTCCAGCAGGGCTCGCTTCTTCTCCTCCTCAGCGCTCGCGAGTATGCGTGCGGCTTCGTCCTGGGCTGCGCTTGTGCGCTTGTTCCGCCCCATCGCCCGAATCAACAAGGCCACTACGACCCCGAGGATGAGACCGACTACCAATGCTCCGATACCGATGATCAACGCTTCCATGAGCGTCTCCTTTCGGGCTCGACCTGCGCGCGTGTCCCCGCCGAGGAGGACCGGACAGGCCGGCCATGGCTATGAGCAGACGACGGTTCCCCGGTTCCGGGATCGGCAGCAAAGCGAGTGCGTCGACACCGCCCCGCAGCTCGCAGGCTGCGGGCGCGATGGGGCGGGTGTGGTGCCCGCCGGTTTGCGCGTTGGTGAAGCGCACGTTATCTGCCACCGCCGTCCTTCGTTTTCAGCGAGTGGCAGCCAGTAAGACGATGCCGGCTATCCGGTTGCCGGGGCCGCCGGTTGGAGCTCGGCCTCGGGAACGGGAGCCTCGTTGTGTCCGTTCGCAGCATCCATGCCGCGGACCTTGGCCTCGATCTGAGCGGAGATGTCCGGATTGGCGCGGAGGAACGTCTTGGCGTTCTCCCTGCCCTGTCCCAGGCGCGTCTCGCTGTACGAGTAGTTGGCGCCGGACTTGCGGACGATCCCCATCTCAACACCGAGGTCGAGCAGGTCTCCCTCCTTGCTGATGCCCACCTTGAACATGATGTCGAACTCGGCCTGCCTGAATGGCGGGGCGACCTTGTTCTTGACGACCTTCGCCCTGACCCGTGAACCGACAGGTTCCGTCCCCTGCTTGATCGTCTCGATACGCCGCAGGTCTATGCGGACGGAGCTGTAGAACTTGAGCGCTCTGCCTCCCGGGGTGACTTCCGGGCTCCCGAAGAAGACTCCCACCTTCTCCCGCAGCTGGTTCACGAACACAACCGCGGTGTGGGAAGTGTTGGTGGCGGCAGTGAGCTTGCGGAGAGCCTGCGACATCAGCCGGGCCTGTAGCCCGACGTGAGTGTCACCCATGTCGCCTTCCAGTTCTGCCCTGGGCACGAGAGCGGCGACGCTGTCCACGACGACAACGTCCACGGCGCCGCTGCGCACGAGGTACTCGACGATCTCCAGCGCCTGCTCGCCGGAGTCAGGCTGCGAGATGAGGAGTGAGTCCACCTGGACGCCGCATTGCGCAGCGTAGGTGGGGTCCAGTGCGTGCTCAGCGTCTATGTAGGCGGCGGTGCCGCCCCGACGCTGCGCTTCCGCGACGATGTGGCTGCAGAGCGTGGACTTTCCTGCAGACTCCGTCCCGAATACCTCGGTTACCCGCCCTCTGGGTATTCCTCCGATACCCAGGGCCATGTCCAGCGAGATGGAGCCTGTGGGGATGGCTTCCACATGCAGGCTGTGGGCGGCTTCGCCCAGTCGCATGATCGCCCCGTGCCCAAACTGCCGTTCTATCTGCCCGAGAGCCAGTGCCAGCGCTTGTTCCTTGTCAGACATGTCCTTTTGGCCTCGTCTCCTGGCTGCCACTTGCCAGTATTTTCATCGTATCACACCCGCATCCGCGGGCTGTGTGGCGGTTGCTGACGAGTTTGCCACGCATATGACGCAACCGCGCAATGGGCGCGTGTCACAGATCTGGAATCGCGCAGTTGCCGTCCCTGAGACGCTATGCGGGAAAGGAACGAAGGGGGAGCCGAAGGCTCAGGAGGGGCGGTAGCGGTTGACGATGGGAAGGCGTCGATCGCGCCCGAAGTTGCGGCGCGTGATCTTCACGCCCGGCGGCGCCTGGCGGCGCTTGTACTCGCTGCGGTCGACGAGGCGTACGGTTAGTTCGACGGCCTCCCTGGGCATACCGGCGGCGAGCATCTCGTCGAAACTGCGGTCGTCCTCGACGTAGGCCTGGATGATGGGGTCGAGCACGTCGTAGGGAGGCAGTGAGTCCTCGTCCTTCTGGTCGGGGCGGAGCTCGGCGGTCGGTGGACGGACGATGATCGATTCGGGGATGACCTCCCGCCCCTCCATCACGTTGCGGTGGCGTGCGAGTTGCTGCACGAGCGTCTTGGGCACGTCCTTGATGACGGCGAACCCGCCTGCCATGTCGCCGTAGAGCGTGGCGTAGCCGGTCGCCATCTCGCTCTTGTTGCCCGTGGTCAGGACGATCCAGCCGAACTTGTTGGACGCCGCCATGAGCAGGTTCCCACGGATGCGGGCCTGCAGGTTCTCCTCAGTGGTGTCCGGCTCCTTCCCGGCGAACTCGTCCGCGAGCGTTCCGAGGAACGTGTCGAAGATGGGGCGTATGGGAAGGGAGACGAGCCGGATGCCGAGGTTGTCGGTGAGCGCTTTGGAGTCGTCCCAGGACTGGCCGGACGTGTACTGCGACGGCATGAAGAACGTCGTGACGCGCTCCGGCCCGAGCGCGTCGGCGGCGATCGCGGTGGTGAGCGCGGAGTCAATGCCGCCGGAGAGCCCGATGACGGCGCCTCTGAAGCCGCTCTTGAGTACATAGTCCCTCGTGCCGGTCACGAGGGCCTGGTAGACCTCTGTGAGCGGGTGCAGCTCCTCCGCCATGGATGAGGGAAGCGGTCCGCGGAACGAGTTTTCATTCGGCCCGGAGAGGAAGTAACGGCGCGGTTCTCCAACGGCTTCGAGGCCGGGCCGGGCGAGCCGCCCCTCCGGGCCTGGGGAGCCGACCTCGTCGGCGTCGACGTCGACGAGCAGCAGCGACTCCTCGAACTGGGGCGCGCGCGCGATGAGGTCGCCGCGGGGGTCGAATACGAGGCTCTGGCCGTCGAAGACGAGTTCGTCCTGCCCGCCGATGAGGTTGACGTACGCGATGAAGCAGCCGTGTTCGCTGGCGCGCCGCGAGAGCATCGCGCTGCGCTGGGCGTATCGGCCCTGGTGGTACGGGGAGCCGTTGATGGTAACGATAACCTCCGCGCCCGCGAGGCGCTGCACCGTGGTAGGGCCGGTGTCGTACCAGACGTCCTCGCAGATGTTGACGCCGGTCTGTATGCCGTTGATCTCGAAGACGGGACACTCGCTGCCGCGGGCGAAGTAGCGCTGCTCGTCGAACACGCCGTGGTTCGGCAGGAGGATCTTGCGATAGACGGAGGCGACGCTGCCGTCATGGAGGATGGCTGCGCCGTTGTAGATGCGGCCCTCCATCTGGTCCGGGTAGAGGGCCGCGCCGAGGTGGAAGGGCTCGCCGTCCACGAAGTCGGGAACGCCGACCACGATGGTGATGCCGTCGGCTGCCTCTGCGATGCGCTCCAGCTGGGCGCGGGCGTCGAGGAGGAACTGGCGTTTGAAAAGCAGGTCTTCCGGGGGGTAGCCGGTGAGAGCGAGCTCAGGGAAGGCTACGAAGTCCGCCTGGCTCTCGCGGGCCTGTTGGACGAGCGCAAGCATGCGTTCGGCGTTGCCCTGGAGGTCGCCGACGGTTGCGTTCATCTGGCCGAGCGCTATGCGGATGGGCCTCACCAGTCGCCCCAGTGCGTGTTTCGGTGACGGGGCTGAGCGCCGACTGTGCTACCGGCCAGCGTGCGCCGGTTGCGCGGCAGCGGAGATCACATGCCTGCGCGACGCCGTCGCCTTGCAGAGCGGCGTGCCGCGATGCGGGCCTTCTCACCCTTGGAGCGGAAGAAACGCCGGTCCTTGTGGGCCTTGAGGATGCCGTTGCGGGTGACCGCCGCACGGAACCGCGATACGATCGCCTCGGGCGGTTCCCCGTCTCTCATCTCAACGAATGCCATGGATGCTCCGTGCGCATGCTTCGCGCAGGGGTGATGCTAGCACAGCGCCACGCCCATCAGCAAGGCGGCGCGATTGACAAACGCCGCGGCGCAGGCGTATGTTGGCGTTAGCAGTCGCCACCCGCGACTGCTAACTGCGAGAGGGGCCTGTCGCCAAATGCCTACCTACGCATACCAGTGCGAGTCTTGCGGTAACGAGTTCGACCTCCGGCAGAGTTTCAACGCGAGCACGGAACAGGCGTGCCCGGCCTGTTCCGGCCTCAGCCGCCGCAGGATCTCGGTTCCGGCAGTGATCTACAAGGGCTCCGGCTTCTACACGACGGACTATGCCCGCAAGGGCAGTGACTCGTCCTCCGGGGCTTCTTCCTCTTCTTCATCCTCTTCCTCCTCCTCGGCGTCCTCTTCCGCTCCTGCGTCCTCAGAGAAGGGCAGCACCAAGACGGCGGAATCGAAGAGCAAGGCGTCCAGCGCGACTGAGTAGACGATGCGCGCGGTTGTGCAGCGCGTCAGCAGCGCCTCCGTGTCGGTGGATGGCGACGCGCTGTCCCGCATCGGCGAGGGGCTGGTCGTGCTGGCGGCGGTGGGGCGCGACGACACGGACGCCGACGCGGACTACATCGTCGAAAAGACCGTCCACCTGCGCATCTTCCCGGACGACGAAGGGCGATTCGACCGCTCGGTGCTCGATGTGGGCGGGAGCCTGCTGGTGGTGAGCCAGTTCACCCTGTATGGCGACGTGCGGCGGGGGCGGCGTCCCTCCTTCACGGAGGCTGCACCGCCGGCCGAAGCGCAGGAGCGCTTCGCCGCGCTGGTGGAGCGCTTCCGCGCGACCGGCGTTCCCGTCGAGACGGGGCGTTTCCAGGCGATGATGGACGTCGCGCTGGTGAACGACGGCCCCGTAACGCTCATGCTGGACTCGGCGGACCGCCACCGTCCTCGGCGTTAGCGAAGCCGTGCACAGCCAGGAGGAATCCGCCTGATGCTCCGATGGGCCGCACCTCTCGTTCTCTTCGCAGTTCTCGTCGTTGCGCCCGCCTGCAGCGCCGACGAGCCGCTACAGCCGGTGAGCGCCGCGGATGCCGAACGCATCAAGGCCGAGCTTGCAGGCCGCTCGTTCCGCCAGTTCGAACCGTCCAGGGACGCCAGCCCCCGGAAGGCCGTCGTCATCGATTTCTTCGGCCCGGTCGGTATCTACGCTCAGTACGCCGAAGGCGGCCATGTGGTCGACGAGTGGGAACTCTATGCGCAGGACTACACCATCGAGCAGCGCGGCGATGCCGAGATAACGGTCCGCTTCGTCGAGCCGCGGACCAGGCAGCAGTTCCCCACGAAGTGCGACGACTGCGTTCCGGTCTCCGGGTTCTCCTTCTCGGTCCGAGACGTCTTCGATGAGGGGAAGATCTCGTTCAGGCTGAACGACCCTGAAGGGATGCTGCCCTCGCCGTTCCCGGTGTTCACGTCCTGGACGAGATTCAACGAAGACGAGTACTTCAACGGGGGATAGCCCGGACAACTGGCGCAGAAGCGCCAGCTGAAGAGGGGTGTGACGCCTTATTCCCTCTCCTGAGGGCGAGGATTGGGGTGAGGGCCCTCGGCTGGGCGTAATGGTGAGTAACCCAGGGGTCCATTGATGGGGGAGGGTGCGAAATGCGGGGACCGCGCTTGACCGCGTCCGCTCAAGCTTGCTAGCGTGCCAGCATCCGTTGGGAAGGAGGGACGTGATGAGTGCAGCGATGAACAGGTTCGGCGGATGGGCTCTTGTTGTCGGCCCGCTACTGGCGTTGGGGTTCTTCCTGATCGAGCCGGGCGGCCTGCTGATCGACAGCGCCGACTCGACAGACGCGGTCGCCAGCATCACGGCGAAAGCGTCGAACACGGCGCTTACCCACCTGACCGCGCTGGTCGTGCCGTTCGGCCTCGCTCTCCTGCTGTTCGGGTACATCGTCCTCCAGGCGGGAGCGATCCGGGAGGGCGGCGGCATCGGAGCGGCGCTGCTTGCCGTGGTGTTCCTGGGGATCGGCATGATTGCCTGGGGGATAACCCAGGGGTTGAACCACCCGATCTCCGAGATCGACGTTGCGTCGGCGGAATCGATGGCGGTGGGACTGGCGCTCAACGACGTGCAGTCCGCGGGCCGCGTCCTGGGAGGGCTGTTCGTCGCCGGCGGGTTCCTCGTTCTGGGCCTGAGCCCGTGGATGCGCGCACGCTCCAACGTGCTTGCGGCGAATGCGATCGTGCTCATTTCCCTTGTTTCGCTCGCCGGCCTTATCGTTGGGCTTTTCGCGGTCGATCTGCGCGCGGAGGGGATCATGGTGTCCAGGGCGTGCTACTTCGTGTGGGTTGCCTGGAGCGTCTACCTCGGCGTGCAGCTCATCAAGAGCGCAGACGCGACCGGCTGACGCGTCGGAAGGAGGAATGCCATGGGAGACCTGCTCAAAGGCAGGGTGGCGGTCGTTACGGGCTCGGGCCGGGGGATAGGACGGGCCCACGCTATGGCGCTGGCGGAGGAAGGGGCGAGCGTCGTCGTCAACGACATCGGTGTCGAACGCGACGGCTCCGGAGGCGCCCGCGCCCCGGCGGATGAGGCGGTGGCGCAGATTCGGGAGAACGGCGGAGAGGCCGTCGCGAGCTACGACGACATCTCGGACTACGACGCTGCGGGTAACCTCATCAGGACGGCGGTGGATAACTTCGGGAGGCTGGACATCCTGGTGAACAACGCCGGGACCTTTCAGTACCGGCTCTTCCACCAGCTGACGGAGCAGGAGTGGGATGGGTTGATGAACGTGCACCTGTTCGGAACGTTCAACACGTGCCACCATGCCGTGAAGGTGATGATGGAGCAGCGCTATGGACGCATCGTCAACACGGCGTCCAGCCAGTGGCGCAACCCTGAGGGGCGTGGCAACTACGGCGCCGCGAAGGGCGCCATCGTGTCGCTCACGTGGGGGCTCGCGTTCGAACTGCGGAACCACAACATCACGGTGAATGCGATAGCGCCCATGGCGGCGACGCGCAGCTTCGGCGACGAGACGTACCGGAACATGCTGGCGGACGCCGCGCTGGACCGGAAGAAGAACCCGGCGGAGCAGGGCGATAACCGCGCCGGGCCCGAGTTCGTCTCGCCGCTGGTGGTCTGGCTCGCGTCGGACCGCGCAGCCGGCGTCAACGGCATCGTGTTCCGCGCGGGGTCCGGCAAGATCGGTCGCTACAGCCATCCCACCGAGACGCGCACGCTCTACCGGGAGGCAGGAAACGGTGATCCGTGGACGCTCGATGAGCTGGACGAGGTGCTGCCATCTACGGTGCTGATGGGCGAGACCAAGGCCCCATTCATCCCATAAGGCGGTCAGGAGGAGCGCTATGGCAGACGAATACATACCGCCGAGAGGGAACAGGCTTGCGGGCAAGGTGGCGATCGTCACCGGCTCGGGTCGCGGCATCGGCAGGGCGCACGCCATCGCCCTCGCAGCCGAGGGCGCCAGCGTCGTCGTCAACGACCCCGGGGTCGAGCGGACCGGTGCGGGTGGGGACAGTGCCCCCGCTGACGACACTGTTGCGTTCATCAGGGAGAACGGAGGCGAGGCTGTAGCCAACTACAACTCGGTCGCGGACTACGAGGAAGCGGGGCAGATCATCAGGACGGCCATCGATGCGTATGGGAAGCTGGACATCCTGGTGAACAATGCTGGCATCATGCGGGAAGGCCTTTTTCACGAGATCAGCGCAGACGATTTCGCGGCCGTCGTGGGCACACACCTCAAGGGGACATTCAACACCTGCCACCACGCGGTGCCGCTGCTGATGGAGCAACGCTCGGGCCGCATTATCAATACGGCCTCCAGCCAGTGGCGTAACCCGGAGGGACGGGCTGCTTACGGCGCCGCCAAGGGCGGCATCGTCAGCCTCACCTGGAACCTGGCATTCGAGCTGCGCTACCACAACGTCACGGTCAATGCCATCGCGCCGATGGCCATGACCCGCGGCCTCCTCAACTACCGTCATGACGAAGTCCTCGCGGCGGCAGGCATCCCGGCGAAGAAGGCAGGCGACGAGTCGACCCGGGACCGCGTCGGCGGCGAGCACGTTTCGCCCATCGTCGTATGGCTGGCGAGCGACGCGGCGTCGCACGTGAATGGTTGCGTCTTCCGCGCGGGGAGCGGCAAGTACGGCTTCTACGCCCACCCCACTGAGGTCCGGACGATAAACAAGGACTGGCGCACCAAGGGGAAGTGGACGGTGGAGGAAGTGGGCAGGCTCTTGCCGAGCAGCCTGCTGTTCGACGGGTCGACCGCGCCGTTCATCCCGGTGGACTAGAAGCGGCCAGCCGTCCATGCCCGACCTGCCGTTCGTGATTGCGTCCGCCGTTGCGGTGCTCTTCGCTTCACTCACCCAGGGTGCGACCGGGTTCGGGTTCGTCATCGTCTCTGTGCCCATCATGGCCGTCTACCTCGATCCGAAGCTCGCGATCCCGGTGCTGCTGCTCCTCGGCATCGCGCTGAGCCTTCCGCTCATGGTGCACACACGGCGCGAGTTCAACATCGGGCGTGTGTGCCCCATGATGCTTGCGGGAGCCGCGTTCACGCCTGTCGGGACCCTGATTCTTGCGCGACTCGACGCGCCTGAGATCAAGGTCCTGCTGGGAGTCGTGACTGGAACGGTGTCGGTGGCGCTGCTGCTCGGTTTCCAGCGCACGGTGCGCAATCAGCGCCTCGCCTCGATACCGGTCGGCGCCGCCAGCGGACTGCTCACAGGCGCGACGGGCCTTGCGGGCGCCCCCGTCATCCTCTTCTTCACGAACCAGGGCGTGGAACAGCGCCAGTTCCGCGCGGATATCATCTATTATCTACAGGTGGTGTCGCTCTCGGCTCTGCCGAGCTACATCGTGGCGGGAGTGCTGACGGTTGAAGCGGTGCGGCTGGCCGCGGTGTTGCTCCCCGCTGGCATCGTAGGCGTTTCCGGCGGGATATGGCTGTCAAGTCGCGTCCCGGCTCTGGTGTTCCGGCGCATCGCGTTGGGTATCGTTCTGATCGCCGCGGTAATTGCGATTACGTCAGGAGTAACGGGATGAGATTGTCCCGCTCGATACGGTATCGGCTGGCCTCGATGGCAGCGCTGGCGCCCGTGTACTACACGTCGGTCACGGCACGTGCGATGCGCAACGCCCCGCCCGGCTACAGCTCGACGCAGCACACGATGAGCCGGCTCGCCGCGCGGGGCACGTCGAGCGCCAGGCTGATGAACGCCGCGTTCGCAGGCTATGGCGCTCTCGTGCAGGGGCTCGGCCCGCTTCTGCATCAAGAGGCTGGGGGAGGACGGCGCGGGCGTATGCTCTGGGGTCTCGTGGCGGTGTACGGACTCGGCGCGATCCTTGCGGCGAAGTACCCGACCCGCAGCGAAAGAGAGGTGCTGCCGGGCATCACGGAGAACAGCGCCCACAACATCGCGGGCGGGATGACGCTCTCGAGCATCGGCTTGCTCATGGCGTTGTCGCCCCGCGCCCTGAAGGAGCGTCCCGCGTGGTGCGGATGGTGGAGGTGGTTCTCCTACACCATGTTCGTGGCGACCTGCATCCTCACGCTGCCGTACTACTCGCGTTCCTTGCTCCGCAAGCGCGGGCTCTTCCAGCGCAGCCTCTTCGTCACAACGATGACCTGGGTGATGACGACTGCCCTGCGCATGCGCAGGGTGTCCTAGCTGTAGTTCCCAGAGACGTTGTTTACAGCCGAGAGGCGGGAATGGCCCCGGCATCCCTCTTCTCCTGAGTGAACTCTGGTATGGCGGTTCGACAACCGAGGAGCCTGCCAGCCCGGCTGGTAATTCAGTTCGAGCGGAGCGAACGCGACGAGACGTAAGCCGCGATGTTCGCCCCGCTCAGTACTGCTGCGAACAGCCACAACGCCTCCTGCGCATCTAGCAGCAGTGCTGCCGCTCCTCCAATCAGCCATCCTAGCGGGCCGATGCTGCGCGTCACCACAGTTAGCACACTCATGGCTCTACCTCGCATCTCCGATGCCACTGAGAACTGCACCCCTGCTGTGAGGGTGTTGAGCCAAATTGGTGTGAGAATTCCAATCATCGCCATAGCCGCAGCTGCAGAATAGACATCCCTTGCGAAGCTCAATCCAACCATACTGGTTGCATAGAGAGTCGCTGTGACGATTAGCACGAGCCCTAGCCTCCCGTTGACTCTCAAGAGGGAAGACACGGGAGACCCGGCTATAGCTCCTATCCCGCGACACATCCAAAGCAATCCGAACACATAGGCCCCTGAGTCCAAAGTGTCGCGGACCACGATGGGGATTAGTGGCAGGTATGCATTGGCAAAGGCGCCGAACACTCCAAGCATCAAGAAGCCACGAATCCTTGGAGTGGACACGGAATATCTAATGCCGTCCACAAGGTCTGTGGTCAGTCCTTGTGAGGCAGTGTCCGGAGGGCGCAAGCGAGGCAGGAGGGCGACCAGCGAGACGACTGTGCAGTAGAGCACTACAAGGAGCACGAAGAATGCGGTGATGCCCGACCATCCGACCAAGGCACCAGCGAGTGCTGGGGCTGCGGTGCCTAGAGAATTCCTGAACAGTGCACTGAGCGAAAGCGCTCCCGCCAAACGCTCTCTTCCAACCAACTCAAAGATCAGCGAGCGGGATGCTGGGAGCCCGAACGCGTGAATGCTGGCTAGGAGAACTGCAACCAGGGCCACCGCGTGGAGAGAGCCAGCCCCTGAGCCAGACACCACGGCCCATACACCTGCTACCAGCCCTGCGGATATCGCAGCGTAGAACATCACCGGCCGGCTGCCGATCCTGTCAGAGTACACTCCTCCCAACAGAGAGAGGGTGATGACGGCAGGGAGAGGCAATCCACCGACTACTCCGACCCAAAAGGTCGAGTCCGTGAGTTCCAGTACTTGCCAACCTAGGAACAGGGGTGTGACCAGCGCAGCAGCCTGGCTGAGGCCAGCAGCAGGCAGATAATAGAGGAACCCTGGTGCTAGGAGTGATCGAAACAACCGGAAGCACTTTCTCGTAGTACGTTAAGCGGCGCGCTCGGCACCGCTCTAGCGCGCAGGCGTCTGCGGCCCCATCCCGAAGCGCTCGACGTCTTCGTCGGTGCCGTCCCACGTGGCGATGGCGTCCACCGCGTCGCGCTCCTCAGGTGAGAGCATCCAGTCAGCCGTGCCCGCGTTGGCCACCACCTGCTCCTCGTTCATCGCCCCCGCGATGACCGAGCTGACCGCGGGGTGCGCGAGCAGCCACGCGAACGCGAGGTCGAGCAGGGAGTGGCCGTGCTCGTTCGCGAAGGCGTCGAGGCGCGACAGCACGTCGTGGGCGCGTTCGTTCCCCTGCAGTTGGCTGACCATCCGCCGTGCGTTGCTCGGCACTTCCGCGCCTGGCGCGTACTTGCCGGTGAGCCATCCGCCCGCGAGTGGGAAGTACGGCAGGAAGCCGATGCGGTGCTCCGTGCAGTACGGGAGCAGTTCCAGTTCGATCTGCCGGTGCATGAGGCTGTAGTTGTTCTGCGCGGAGACGAACGACGCGAAGCCGCGTTCCTCGGCGGCGCGATTCACGTCGGAATGACGCCACCCGGAGTAGTTGCACTCGCCGACGTAGCGCACCTTCCCCTGCGTGATGAGGTCGTTCAGCGGCTCCAGGTACTCCTCGTGCGGGACGCCGTGCGGGATGAAATGGATCTGGTAGAGGTCGATGACGTCGGTCTGGAGCTTGGTGAGGCTCTCTTCGACGTTCTTCATGATGCGGTCGCGGGGGGACTCGCCATTCAGGCTGTTCAGGTTGAATTTGGTGGCGATGATGGCCTCGTTGCGCCTGCCGCGCAGGGCCTCGCCGATGTGCACCTCGCTCTCGCCGCTGCCGTAGATGTTGGCGGTGTCTATGAGGTTGATGCCGACGTCCAGGCACTTGTCGATCACGCGCTTGCTGTGCGCGTGCTCCCCGATGCGTGCGGGGTTGCCGAAGTTGTTTGTTCCGAGGCCGATCACGGAGACGTTGAGGTCCGATTCGCCGAGTCTGCGGTACTGCATGTGCTGCTCCTCCGAGTTGCGCCGCTGAGGTATTGCGCTAGACGTTGCGCACGCATGATACCGGAGGATGCCCTGGCCGGGGTAACGAGGACGGTTGCTATACTCCCTTCATTGTCGCCGGTGCGGCTTCCCGAGGTGGCATGGCTACTCTTACATTGACCGCGTTCCGCGTGGTCCTGGTCTGTGGGCTTCTGCTGGGGACGCTCGTGGCCTGTGGCGACGGCTCGCCGGGCCCGGAAACCGCTCCGGCGCTGAAGATCGGGCTGCTGTTGGATTTCAGCGAAGGCTCGACGGAGAAGGCCCGTGACCGTGAACGTGCCTTTGACCTCGCCGTGAAGCACGTCAACGCCGCGGGCGGGGTCTTGGGACGCCCCGTCGAGACAGTGACGAGGGATTCCACCCGCGACCCCGCGGTGGCGGTGGAGGAGGCCCGTCGCCTGATCCAGGAAGACGGCGTTCACGCCCTTGTCGGCCCCAACTCCAGCGGAAACTCACTGCCCGTCGTGGAACAGGTGGCCGGCCCGGCGGGCATACCCGTCATCAGCCCCTCGGCCACGTCTCCGCTCCTCACCGGCGCGGCAGACAGCGACTTCTTCTTCCGCACCGCTCTCTCCGACAGCGCGCAAGGGCCAGTGCTGGCGCAGGTCACGCGCGACCGAGGCTTCACGAACGTCGGCCTCGTCTACCGCGACGATCCTTGGGGGCGCGGTCTCTACGGATCGTTTGCGTCGGCGTGGACGGGTGAGTTGGAGGCCGTGGTCCTCCCGCCGGGGCAGACGACGTTTCTCACCGAGTTGCAGGAGACGGCGAGCGAGGGTGTCGAGGCGCTCGTTGTCCTCACCTTCGAGGCGGCGGCGGCGGTGGTCATCCGCGAGGCCGTCGAGAGCGGCCTTTACAGCCGGTTCATGCTCGGCGACGCCCTGAAGAGCCCCGCCCTGGCAGGCGCCGTTGCCTGGGCTCTGAAAGACGCGTACGGCACTGCAGGCGCGGCCGCTCCGGAGAGCGAGGTCTCGGCCGAATGGGATGCCGCGTTCGTTGCGGAGTACGGCAACCCTCCCGCGTATGCCTATGTGCGAGAGACATACGACGCCGCCATCGCCATCGCGCTGGGGGCCCAGGCGGCGGGGAGCGTGGACGGCGCCGCTATCCGCGACCAACTGCGCGGCGTGGGCAGCGGGCCTGGTACGGTGGTGACTGCAACGGCGGAAGGAGTGGCGGACGCGCTGCGCGTCCTCGGCGAAGGCGGGACCGTGGACTACGAGGGTGCCGCAACGACCATGGACTGGGACGACAACGGCGACCTGCGGCGTGGCCACGTCGGCGTCTGGCGGTTCACGGACGACGGGCGTATCGAAGACCTCTACAGCGTGCACTTCGATTACTAGAGCGCACCTCCACAGGAGGGCAGGATGGACATCGCGTTCGTGGGCCTTGGCATGATGGGCAAGCCGATGGCGGTGAACCTGCTGAAGGCGGGGCACAACCTCACGGTCGTCAACCGCAGCCAGGGCAAGGTGCGGGACATGGCTGAGTTGGGAGCGACGCCCGGGGCGTCCCCTGCCGACGCCGCTCGAAGTGCGGAGGTCGTGGGGTTGTGCCTCATGGGCGACGCGGTGGTGGAGCCGGTGCTGTGCGGCGAGAACGGCGTGCTGGCGGGCGCCCAGCCCGGCACGATCGTCCTCGACCACTCGACGGTGCATCCCGAGTTCGCGCGACGGATGGAGGAGGTGTGCGCCGCGCGGGGAGTGACGTACCTGGATGCGCCGGTGTCCGGGACGGGTGAGGTGGCGTGGGGTGGCAGGCTGACGGTGATGGTGGGCGGGGACGCCGCTGCATTCGAACATACACGCCCTGCGCTGGACGCGGTGTCGGCGAATGCACGGCTGATGGGGCCGGTGGGCAGTGGCAACATGGCCAAGCTGGTCAACAACATGGTGAAGGACATCAACCAGTTGGGCGTGCTGGAGACGTTCGTACTGGGAGCGAAGATGGGACTGGACTGCGGGCTGCTCTTTCACGTCATGCGGAATAGAGCAGCCCTGAGCCGCCAGCTGGAGCGCATCCTGCCGAAGATACTGGACAGGTCGTTCGAGCAGACCTCATACGTCTCCACGAACGTCAAGGACCAGGAGTTCATGGAGTGGATGATCGGGCTGACCGGTCTGCAGTTGCCCTTGCGCAACGCCGCGCGCGATTCGTGGCTGTACGCCGCCGAGATGGGACTGGCAAGCGCCGACCCGCCCGAGGCCATCAGGGCGCTGGAATGGATCGCGGGCGTGGAGGTTGCGGGGAGCGTCCTGCCGCGTGACGCGGAAGTGACTCCGCCGGACGGCACGTACGAGGCGCTCGATACCGCCACGGCGGCGCTGTACGAGGTGGGCGTATTCGAGGGGTTCGCGCTGACAGCGAGACTGGGCATGGACGCCCGAGCCATGCTCGACGTGCTGCGCACTGCGTCCGGTGCGTCCGCACAGTTGGAGCGCACCGGGTCCGTCGTCCTCGATGGGGCGCCAGGTCAGCGGCGCCCCTCGGTGGATGAGATCGTCGACTGCTACGAGCCGTTGCTCGAGGAGGCGCGGCGCGAGGGGCTGCGTATGCCCCTCTACGAGGCGTCTGCCGCACTATGGCGCAGGGCGTCGGAGCAGGGACTGGGGAGCGGGCCGTCGTCGGCTGCGTATACGCTCTACGCATAGGGCGAGGGCCGGAGGCGGAAGCACGAGGGCGGGCTGGTAGACTCCGCGCATGGAATACGTCGAAGTAGACGTGGAGGCGGGGGCCAACTGCGACCTCTCCGTCACCCGCATGTTCGAGGCGCTTGAGCCGTCCTATGAGGTCGCTTGGGTCGAGGCTGCGTTCCGCCCGGACGGCTGGGAGGGCCCGTGCGACGTCGTTGGCTGGGCCGGCGGGGGACCGTGTCCGGCGATGGCAGCGAAGGTATCGGACTCCGGCGACGGCGTCGTGGTGCTCGTGTACGGCGGCGACGAGGGGCTGCGCCTGCGTCCGTCCGGCTCGTCGGCGGAGTGGTCGTTGGACGATGCGGAGCAGTGGGGCGAGCCGTGCCTACTGCTGGAGCTGACGGCGGAGGTTAGGTAGGGCCGGTAAGGCGGCAGATGTCCCTTTCGAGCCGCAGCGCCTCTTTCCGTATGTAGGCGATGCGAAGCCGCAGGTGCGGTGCATAGGCTGTCAGCGCAGCTTTGTCCATGCGCTTTATCTTTGCAAACGGCACTGCCCTCCTCCGCAGCCAAGAGGCTATCTCGCTTGGCGTGGCGTTGCTCTCTGCGATTCTTACCGCGAACTCGACGGCTTCGTCTCGTGGCGGCAGGAACAGATACCGGTTCCTCATAAGGAATGCAGTCGTACAAGTAAGGCCAAGCCGCTTGTACCATCAACCAAAGGATGGTTCTTGACGACAGAACGAAACAGGACGGCGGCCTTGTCGAAGATTGTTCGCGCAAGATACACACCGCCCCAAGTCTGTGTCGGGGCTTTCAGGGCTGATTCAAGTTTCCCTTTGCCTTGCTCTCCTCCGAGGTAGGAGAATGCAGGCAGAGGGTCAGGATAGTCGGGGTACAGGTCAGCCGCCAGGTCGTAGAGGACTTCTTCGACGTCGGCGGTCGTGAGGAAGACGTAATTGCGCCTAGCGATGTTCGAGTTCCACTAACGCATCGCGATTGATGAGGATCGCGAGCTTAGTGGTCCTTTGATTGATAGCGCGCCGCAACTGCTCCGCATCCGAAGGCCGCCGAGTCCTCCGAGGCGCGGGGATGTTCGTCTGGGGCTTCTTGGCAGTGCTGGTCATGGCCGTCACTCAACGCGGATGATAGTTTAGCACACCTGCCTTGGCAGGGGCATACTGTACAATGACTCCTGCGAGTGACTCCTACGGCCCCATACGCTCCGGCACGGCATCGAGACGCAGCATGGCACTCCACATGGCAGAAGCAGACGCCGGCAGGCAGGGGGGCGAATTGCGCTACCGGCGCATCGTGGTCAAGGCCGGCACGAACGTGCTCACGCGGAAGACCGCCCACCTGGACCGCTCCGTCATGGAGTCGCTGGTCAACCAGATCGCTGACGTGGTGGAGATGGGCGCGCAGGTCGTGCTCGTTACCTCGGGCGCCATCGCGGCGGGACACGAGGCTGCCCCAGGCGTCGTGCAGGGCAAGAGCGTCGCCGCGAGCCAGATGCTTGCGGCCATCGGCCAGAGCCGCCTCATGCACGCCTACCAGGACCTCTTCTCGCGGCGCGGCATCGTCGTCGCACAGACGCTGCTCATCGCTCGGGACGTCGACGACCGCGTGGGCTACCTGAACGTCCGCAACACCCTGAACGGCCTGATGGAGCGCGGCATCGTCCCCATCGTGAACGAGAACGACGTCGTCGACACGAAGGAGATCAACGGCCAGCGCTTCGGCGACAACGACACGCTCTCCGCCATCGTGGCGACCGTGGTCGACGCCGACCTGCTCCTGATGCTCACGGATACCGGCGGCCTCTTCACCGCCGACCCGAACCGTGACCCGTCCGCAGAGTTGGTCCCCGTCGTCGAACGGATAGACGACTCCATCATGGCGCTGGCGGAGGTGCACACGAGCACCGCGACCCGGGGAGGGATGGCCTCGAAACTCCAGGCCGCGCAGCACGCCACGGGCATCGGCGTAGCCGTGGTGTTTGGTCGCGGCGGGGACCCGTCAGTTGTGCGGGAGGCGGCGTGTGGCGAGTTGACCAACGGCACCCTCTTTCCTGCGACGGCATCGGTGCTGGAGAGCAGGAAGCGCTGGCTGCTGAGCGGTATGACGAAGAAGGACGCAGGGCTGGTGGTGGACGACGGCGCGTCCCGCGCGCTCCGTGAGCAGTCGCGCAGCCTGCTGCCCGCGGGCATCCGCGAGGTCAATGGGCGGTTCGTGCGGGGCGACGTGGTGGAGGTCCGTTCGGTGAGCGGCTCGCGCCTCGCCTATGGGATAGCGAACTACGACTCGTCGGAGATGCGCAAGATCGCGGGCGAACGCTCCGACCGGATCCTGGAACTGTTGGGGCATCACCACGGCGATGAAGCCGTGCACCGCAACAACATGGTCGTTGTTTGAGCGAGAGGGGAGAGGAATGACCACCGGAACTGCCACGTCTGAACTCATCACGAAGGCGCAGGCCGCCCGCGAGGCGTCGAAGCGTGTGCGCATGCTCTCTACGGAGCAGAAGAACAACGCGCTGCGGGCGATCGCCGACGCGCTCGAGGCGAACTGCCCAGCGATACTCGAAGCGAACGAGCGCGATCTGCAGGCGGGTCGGGAGACAGGCCTGAGCGAGGCGTTGCTGGGGCGGCTGCTGCTGAACGAGCAGCGCGTACAGAGCATGGCGAACGACGTGCGCTCGGTCGCGCTGCTGCCGGACCCGGTTGGGGAGCGCTTCGACTCGCGCACGCTGCCGAACGGCATGCGCGTGGAGCGGCGCAGGGTGCCGCTGGGCGTCATCGGCTGCGTCTACGAGGCCCGTCCGAACGTGACGACGGACATCGTGTCGCTCTGCCTGAAGTCCGGCAACGCGGTTGTGTTGCGCGGGGGCAAGGAGGCCGTCCACACCAACACGGCGGTCGCCGCGCTGGTGAAGGATGCCCTGAGGGCCGAGGACGCGGCGCCGGAAGCCGTGCAGTTCGTCACCGACACGGACAGGGCCATCGTCGACCAGATGATCCGGCTCAACGACTACCTGGACCTGTTTATCCCGCGCGGGGGCGATGCGCTCATCAGGTACGTACGCGACAACGCGACCGTCCCCGCCATCACCGGCGGCGTCGGCGTCGTGCACGTGTACGTGGACGCCGGTGCAGACATCGAGAAGGCGTCGGGCATCATCTACAACGCCAAGACGCAGCGGCCGGACGTGTGCAACGCGCTGGACACGCTGCTCGTACACGCTGCGGCTGCCCCGGCGTTGCTGCCCGGCGCGGCTTCCAGCCTGACCGAGGCTGGCGTCGAGTTGCGGTGCGACCAGCGGGCGCTCTCGCTCATCGGGCCCGTACGGGAGTCGCAGGTACGCGCCGCGGGACCGGACGACTTCGGCCAGGAGTTCCTCTCGCTGACCATGTCGGTCAAGGTGGTCGACTCGATGGATGACGCGCTGGAGCATATCGAGGAGTTCGGCTCCGGGCACACGGAGGCCATCGTGACGGAGGACTACACCGCCGCGATGCGCTTCACCGATGTGGTGGAGGCGGCGGTCGTGCTCGTGAATGCCAGCACCCGCTTCAACGACGGGTCGCAGCTCGGGCTGGGGTCCGAGGTCGCTATCAGCACCAACAAACTGCACGCCCGCGGGCCGATGGGCCTGCGTGAACTGACCAGCTACAAGTGGGTTGCGCTCGGCGATGGACAGGTGCGCCCCTGAGCGGCGCTTCGCAGCACCCACAGCACACGCGGCAGCGCCAAAGGAGAACCCGATGATCCGTTTCGAACGCGAGTGCCGTACGCCGTTCTCTGAGGTGTACACGCTTTACGAGGATGACCAGCCACAGCCGCAGGGGCGTTTCGACGTGCACTTCTATGGGCGCATCATCCACGCCACGCTGTGCGTCTCCGAGCGCTACACCACCGACGAGATACAGGACCTCATCGCCGATCTGGACGACGAGCTCCTGGACGCCATCGGCCTCGAACGGGACGACTTCGTCGTGCACGTCCACCAGGGACGGGAGGTCGGCGTGTTCTCCGGCAGCGCGTATGAGGAGGGTGAGGAGCCCGGCTCCGAGAACTAGGAACCTTTTGACCCCCTCTCCCAAGCGTGGGAGAGGGCTGGGTGAGGGTTGAAGACTCGTGATCGTTGACTTTCACACACACCTGCTGCCCGCCTCCTTCCAGGAGCGGCACGCCGACATAGTCGCGCGCGATAACACCTTCGGCACGCTCTTCGCCGCGGGCGGAACGATGGCCACCGCCGATGGCCTGATCGACGCGATGGACGAGAGCGGCGTCGACCTCTCCGTCGTACTCGGCTTCGGCTGGTGCGATCGCGAGATAGCCCGTGAAGCGAACGACTGCCTGCTGGACGCCGCCGCGCGCTATCCGGAGCGCATCGTCGCGTTCTGTTCAGTGCACCCCGGTTGGGGAGACGACGCCCTGCGGGAGGTGGAGCGCTGCGTCGACGCCGGCGCAGTCGGCATCGGCGAGTTGCACCCCGCGCTGCAGGGCCTGGACCTCGCGACGGACAACTCCATGGAGCCACTGGCTCGGTTCGCCGCGGAACGAGGCCTCCTCGTCAACGTGCACGGCTCGGAGCCGGTCGGCCACGTCTACCCCGGCAAGGGACCAACGACCCCGGAACGGCTGCTGGCGATCGCGGAGCGCTTCCCGGACGTCCGCTGGATCTTTCCGCACTGGGGCGGCGGGCTGCCGTTCTACGCGCTCATGCCCGAGGTGCGCGCCGCGCTCGCCAACACGTATTTCGACAGCGCGGTGTCGCCGTTCCTCTACGACGCGGAGGTATTCGACGTAGCCTCGCGGGCCGTGGGGGCGGAGCACGTCCTGTTCGGCTCGGACTACCCGCTGCTGCCCGCGTCGCGGGTGGCGGACGAGGCACGCGCCACGCTCGACGCCCCAACCGCGCAGGCCGTGCTCGGCGGTAACGCCGCAAGGCTCCTCGGACTCGCCGATGGCTGACGACATTCCGACGCTGCCGGACTACCTTCGTTCGGGGCTGGACCTCGTATTCGTCGGCATCAATCCGGGTGCGTATTCCGCGTCCGTCGGGAAGTACTTCGCCACCCCGCAGAACCGCTTCTGGGGCGCGCTCAACCGCTCCGGCCTCGTGAGAGGACGCAGCCTCGCCAGAGGACGCGGCCTGGCCGGCGATCGAGAGCTCGTCCCCGGCGACGAGGCATGGTTGTTCGAGCATTGCGCCATCGGCTTCACGGACGTGGTCAAACGCGCGAGCAACAGCGCGTCCAGCCTGCGCGCCGCTGACTTCCGCGTGTGGGCGCCTGAGACGCGGGAGAAGTTGCTGGCCGCATCGCCGCTCGTGGTCTGCTTCAACGGCATCACCGGCTACAAGTGGTTCCTGCAGTATGCGGAGGGACGGAAGCAGGACGACGTTCCGCTCGGCGAGCAGCCGGACAGGCTCGGCGCGAGCCGCGTGTTCGTCGCGCCCAACCCCAGCCCCGCAAACGCCTCTTACTCCCTGCAAGACATCGCGCTCTGGTACAGCCGCCTCGCCGACCTGGTCACGCGGATCATGGCGCAGCGCGATGGCTGAGGAAGCCGCGGCGCGGGCTGACAGCACCCTTCGCCTGTTCGTCGCTCTCGCCTTCCCGGACGAGGTCCGCGCCGAACTGCGGCGTGTCGCCGACGCCATGCGGACGTTCGCGCCGCGCGGCGTCCGGTGGGCGAACGTCGACGGCGCGCACCTGACGCTCCGCTTCATCGGCCCGGCGCCCCGGGGCGCCGCCCCCGGGCTCGGCGAGGCCGTCGTCCGCGCCGCCCATGGCATCGCTCCGTTCGAATTGTCGCTGGATGGCGCGGGCGTCTTCCCGCCGCGCGGCGGGCCCCGCGTCCTGTGGGTGGGCGTCGGCGGTGCGCTCGACGCCCTGACCGGCCTGCGGCAGGGTGTGGAGCGCGCGCTCGCGGACGCTGGCATCCCCAACGAGGAGCGGACCTTCACGCCGCACGTCACGATCGCGAGGGTGAACGCGAGGCTGGCACCGGACGAGGCGCAGGCGCTGCGCGAGACGGTCGCCGCGCTGGACGTCCGGCGCGTCGCCTTCACGGTCGAGGAGGTGGGTCTCTATCACAGCGACCTGCTCCCCACCGGCGCGGTCTACACATGCCTTGCGTCGGCCCGCTTGCCACCCTCGGGTGGCTGGTCCCCTCTCCCTACAAAGGAGACCTTTGCATAACTCTACTGTGCGTTCACAATTTGTGCAGGCCAAGACGTACAGGAGGGCTTTCCCATGCACAATCCGCTGAGTGAGCAATCGTTCGTCGATGTGATGCTGCCTGAGAAGGTTGGCCGGAACGAGAAGTTGGAGCGTATCGAGGCCATCGTGGACTGGAAGAGGCTATCCAAACTG
>DAOUHP010000179.1:0-29969 GCA_034428575.1 Dehalococcoidia bacterium
ATGCCGGCGACGGGGCCGAATATCTCCTCCCGCGCTATCGCCATCTGCGGCTCGACGCCGTCGAACACGCAGGGTCCGGCGAAGTAGCCCGCGAGCTCCTCGTCCTGCCGGGCGGAGCGCCGGTCCACGACGAGGCTCGCGCCCTCCTCGACGCCCTTGTCGACGTAGCCGAGCACCCGGTCCAGCGAGCGCTGGGAGATGACCGGCCCCATGCCGACGGTCTCGTCCAACCCGTAGCCGAGCTTGAGGTTGCGTGCTGCCTCGGCCAGGCGGTCGCGTACGCCCTCGTAGGCGTTGCCGACGGTGACGACGACCGAGCCCGCCAGGCATCGCTGTCCAGCGGCGCCGAAGATGGAGCCCATCATGTTGTCGATGGCCGAGTCGAGGTGGGCGTCCGGCATGGCGACGAGGAAGTTCTTCGCGCCGCCGCCGCACTGGACCCGCTTCCCTTCCGCGGACGCCTTCGCGTAGACGTAGCGGGCCACGGGCGAGGAGCCGACGAACGAGATACCGCGCACGTCCGGGTGCTCCAGCATCGCGTCGACGGCGTCCTTCGCACCGTGCACGACGTTGAATACGCCGGGCGGGATGCCCGCCTCAATGATCAGTTCGGCCATGCGGGTTATGGAGAGCGGGGTCTGCTCCGACGGCTTGACGACGACGGTGTTGCCCGTGGCGATGGCGTAGGGGATGAACCAGTTCGGCACCATAAGCGGGAAGTTGAATGGCCCGATGATGCCGAAAACGCCCAACGGCTGGCGTATCGCCTCGGCGTCTATGCCGCTCGCGACGTTCTCCAGCCCGAACCCCTGCATGAGCGTGGGGATGCCGGCGGCGACCTCCACGTTCTCGATGGCACGGCGCGTCTCACCGCGCGCGTCCTCGATCGTCTTTCCGTGCTCCTGGACGATGGTGCGCGCGAATTCCTCGAAGTGCTGCTCCATCAGCCCTTTGAGCGTGAAGAGGCTGCGGGCGCGGAGCACGGGCGGAGTCTCACGCCATGTAAGAAAGGCCTCCTTCGCAGCGGCGACCGCGTCGTTCACGTCGGTGGGGGTAGAGAGAGGGACCTGGGCGATGACCCCGGTGGTCGCGGGGTTCTCCACGTCGAGCCAGGCGCTGGCGTCGGGCTCGACCCACTCGCCGTTGATGAGATTTCTCAGTTTGCCGTAGTTGGCTTTGACCTCGGGCAGCACGCGCGTTCCTCCTGCATCCGGAATGGGGCGGGGAGCATTGTAGCGGAGCAGGGGAGCAGTTGTTGACATTGACCCCGCGACCATACCTGTTGTACATATACTGTACACAATGACGAGGAGGGGTGAGTATTGCAGCAGTCGACCCATTACCGTCTCATACTCACTTCTGAAGCGGTTGAAATGATTAGGGCCATCAAGAACCCAAGAACGCAGGCCCAGATTGTCAGAAAGCTAAACGGGCTGCGCACTGATCCGGAGCACCAAGGTATAGCCCTGACCGATGAACTGGCTGGATTGCGGCGTATCCCGGTTGCAGGCCGGTATCGAGCAATCTACAGGGTGTTGCCCCTAAAACGAGAAGTTCGGGTTGTTGCCGTCGGTCTGCGACGCGAATCATCCAGGGATGACATCTATCGAATCCTGGCGCGTATGATACGCAGGGGCGAGGTGTAGCTATGGCGACGAAGCAGATGGGCACGATTGAGCTGAGCGTTACGGAGGCTCGCCGCCGGTTCCTAGAACTGGCTCAGCGCGTTCCGAGCGAAAGAGGAGTGGTGCGCGTCACGAAGCATGGACGACCGCTGCTTGCGGTAACGCCGTGGGAAGACTATGAGAAGCTTATGGAGATAGTCGCCACGATTGAGGTAATGAGCGACCCTGACCTCATGGCCCAGATCAGGCAGGGCGATCGTGAGCTTGCTGAGGGTAGGGGCATCGAACTGAGCGAATTGGAGACCATGCTTGCTCTTGACCATGCCCGCTCGAAGACCGATGAGCAGTAGGCCTTTCATCTCCTCTATCCCGCCGTTGAAGAAGGAGGGAGCGCGATGGACGAGCAGCAGGCACGGGAGCGTCGGAATGAGTTGACGCGGTATGCGTCCCGGTTCTGGGCGGGCGAGGCGGAGATAGCGCGGACGTTCTTCTCGCAGGCACGGGCGCCGGAGGAGCACCTGCGCTGGCTGCGCGTGCAGGCGTACAAGGAGCTGCAGCCGCGCGACGACGGCATCATCCTGCGGAACATCGAGCAGCTGGCGCGGAACTATCCGTCGCTGGAGAAGGGGATCGGGCGCGCCGACTTCCTCTACAACATCCAGTTCCTGGAAGAGGAGTTCCGGCACTATGTCGTCTTCGCGGACGTGATCGACTACATCACGGGCGGGCAACTGACGACCGAGGAGCTGGCGACGTACGACATCGAGCACGAGCGGGAGCTGCGGGCGGTCCGCAAACGGTGCTACGAGCTTCACGGCGAGCTGGGGAAGTTCGCGTCAACGTTCTGCGAGGGCGGCGGAGCGTCGATCTTCTACGAAGGGATGCAGATAGGGGGCGACGAGCTCAGCGACCGCATCGCGGCGGCGTGCGCGAATGTATACGGCGATGAGGTAGACCACGCAGCGCACGGAGCGGACGATCTGAACGCGGTGGCGCGCACCGAGGAGGACTGGGAGCTAGCGAAGGAGATGGTGACTGAGATCTCCATACAGCGGATGCGGATGCGGAACGAGGAGTTCGGCTTCCCGCTGACGGATGCGCGCCTGCAGGAGATTGCAGAGGGGCAGGTGGAACTGCCGGAGCGGTTCGAGGCGCTGCTGGTGTGAGGTCCTCACGCCCCGCCCGCAGACCCTCACCCTAACCCTCTCCTGAGGGAAAGGGGATCAGTCAGCGCACCCACGAG
Organism: Dehalococcoidia bacterium; assembly: GCA_034428575.1. Taxonomy (GTDB): domain Bacteria; phylum Chloroflexota; class Dehalococcoidia; order Lucifugimonadales; family Australimonadaceae; genus Bin16. Next base: position 2,869 of record DAOUHP010000179.1, read on the forward strand.
GCGTGCTCCTACACCTGCCTGGCCACACCGCCCCCAGAGTACCCTCACCCTGACCCTCTCCCCTTGTAGAAACCTTTGCATAACTGGCGGAGGGCGGTGGAGTTGTCTGCTCCCTCTCCCGATGGCGGGAGAGGGCTGGGGTGAGGGTTGGAGGAGCGAGGGGGGATGCCATGGGTTACGCAAGGGTCTCCTCGTAGGGAGAGGGGATCAGGTGGTCAGCGGAGTTCCGGGAGGCGGGTGATGAGGTCGCGGCCGATGTCCTCGATGCGGGCTTTGCCGCACATCATCATGGTGGTCTCGACCTCGTCCCGCAGGATGTCGAGCATGTGGACCACGCCCTGGTCGCCCGCGTAGGCGAGTCCCCAGAACATGGGCCTGCCGAGCATGACGGCCTTCGCGCCGAGGGCGATGGCCTTGACGACGTCCGTGCCTCGGCGGATGCCGCCGTCCAGGTAGACCTCGACGTCGCCTGCCGCTTCTGCCACCTCCGGCAGGGCCTCGATGGTGGGGATGGTGGTGTCCAGGTTGCGTCCGCCATGGTTGGAGACGATGAGGGCGTCGACGCCGTGTTCGGCGCAGAGGGCGGCGTCCTCGCGGGTGATGATGCCCTTGAAGACGATGGGAAGGTTGGTGATGGAGCGCAGCCAGGCGACGTCGTCCCACGAAGCTCCCGGGTCCACACGGCTGCGCGAGCTGATGCCGGAGTTGAACTTGGTGAGGTCCTTCGGCGGGGCGAGCCCGGGCGCTTCCCCGGCGGTGGGGAGTCGCTGGTACGAGTTGCGGATGTTGCGCTCGCGCTTCGGGGGCCAGACGGCGTCCAGCGTTACGCAGATGGCGTCGTAGCCATTCTCCTCGGCCATGTGGACGCGGTCCACGGTCTGTTCGCGGTCGCGGTAGAAGTAGGTCTGGTACCACTTGGGGCCGTCGGCGGCGCGGGCAATCTCTTCAGGGGCGTACGAGCAGTTGGCGCTGACAGCGAGGATGGTCCCGGCTGCTGCAGCGGCCCTGGCGGAGGCGAGCTCGCCGTCCTCGTGGGCGCGCTTGTGGCTTCCGCAAGGCGAGAGCATGAACGGGAGCCCGATATGCTGGCCCAGCACGGAGACGGAGAGATCGGCGTCCGGTATGCCCGCGAGCATGCGCGGCCGCAAGGCGATGTGGTCGAACACGGAGCGCGTGCGCTCGAGGGTAATCTCGTCGGTTGCGCCGCCTGCAACGTAGTCCCACTCGTTCTGTGGGAGTGTTCCCTCGCAGATCGCTTCGAGTTCGTAGAGGTTGATGGGTTCTCCGGCCATGACTTCCCTCCTTGGTTGGTGATCAGCAGGAGTCGTCGCCTGTGAGCCGTTCGAACGGCAGGGCGCGGTCCTGGTAGCGGGCGAGCATGAAGACGAGGTCCGAGGCGCGGTTGAGGTAGCGGATGAGCTCCGGGTTCTCGATCATCCCCTCGATGTTCATCTGCACGGCGCGGCGCTCGGCCCTGCGCAGGATGGAGCGCGCGAGGTCGAGCGCGGAGGAAGCCTGGGACGCGCCCGGGATGATGAAGCTGCGCGGCAACTCAACCTGTGCGCCGAGGGTGTCGATGTCGCTTTCGAGCGCCGCGGTCATGTCCGGCGTGACGACGCTGAAGTGGCGTTGGAGGTTGGCGTACTCGGCGCGGTCAGTGGCGAGTTCGGCCCCGACGGTGAAGAGCTCACGCTGAAGCCGCTTGACGATGCGCTGCACGTCAGGGTCGGCAGTGAGCGCGCGTGCGAGGCCGAGGGCGGAGACGGCTTCGTCGGTGGTGCCGTAGGCCTCGGTGCGGAGGTCGCTCTTGGAGATGCGTCCACCGTAGAGGAGGCCGGTCTCGCCTTCGTCGCCGTACTTCGTGTAGATCTTGGGGGGGTTGGAGCCGGTCATGTCGCGGGGATTATACGTGCGCTTGGGAGCGGTTGCGGCGGGTGCGACGGCGACGGCGTGCGCGGTTGACACAGGAGTGAGCTTGCGGTAGCATCCCCATGTTCGTGCCCGAACGGGTACGGATTCGGCAGAGAGGCTTACGAAAAGCGCAGGGAGTACCGCACAAGTGCCTACCGTTAACCAGTTGGTGCGTCATGGACGCAAGCGCGTGGTGAAGAAGACCAAGGCGCCTGCGCTCCGTTTCGTGCGGAACAGCCTGCGCAACCGCGTGTACCGTGGGGATGGAAGCCCGCAGAAGCTGGGGGTTTGCGTCCAGGTCCGGACGGTAACGCCGAAGAAGCCGAACTCCGCCCTGCGGAAGGTGGCCCGTGTCCGCATGACGAACGGGATGGAGGTTACGGCCTACATTCCGGGAGAGGGTCACACGCTGCAGGAGCACTCCGTCGTTCTGATCCGCGGAGGCCGTGTGAAGGACCTGCCGGGCGTTCGCTACCACATCATCCGTGGGGCGCTCGATGCTACGGGGGTTAACGGCCGGAAACAGGGGCGGAGCAAGTACGGGACCAAGCGCCAATAGGTGAGCTTGGGTTTCCCGTTCTCCAATCCGTAGTTGGCACGGACGCGGTTCGCTGGCGCGATCTGCGGACTCAGCGTCCTGAGTTGTCTGCGCTCCGTCGCACGTCTGTGCTGTGAGCGCAAATCTGCCCCAAGGGGCAGGGGAGGAAAGCGAATAGATGTCTCGCCGACGACGAGCTGAACGCCGCGTGCCCCATGCGGACCCCCGCTACGGGAGCGTGACGCTGGCCAGTTTCATCAACCGGGTCATGCTGAACGGCAAGAAGACGGTCGCGCAGCGCTCCGTCTACCAGGCGTTGGACCAGGTGGCGCAAGAGACGAACCGCGACGCGATGGAAGTATTCCAGACGGCGCTTCGGAACGTCACGCCGACGGTTGAGGTGAAGCCCCGGCGCGTGGGCGGCGCGACGTACCAGGTGCCGGTGGAAGTGCCGGAGCGGCGCCGCAACGCCTTGGCGATGCGGTGGCTCATCCGCTTCGCACGAGCGCGCAGCGGGCAGCCGATGCGTTCGAGGCTGGCGAGCGAGATCATCGACGCGTCGCGGGGACAGGGCGCAGCAGCGCGCCGCCGCGAAGAGATGCACAGAATGGCCGAGGCGAACAAGGCGTTCGTCCATTACCGCTGGTAGGAACCGATCAATGACCGTTGACCTGCAAAAAGTCCGAAATATCGGATTCATCGCCCACATCGACGCCGGCAAGACGACGGTGACCGAACGGGTGTTGTTCTTCACGGGCCGAACCTACAAGTTGGGCGAAGTCCACGAGGGAACGGCGGTGATGGACTGGATGGCCCAGGAGCGTGAACGCGGCATCACGATAACGTCAGCCGCAACGCGTGCCGCCTGGAAAGGCCATCAGATCAATATCATCGATACGCCGGGTCACGTGGACTTTACGGCGGAAGTGGAGCGAAGCCTCCGTGTCCTTGACGGAGGCGTTGTTGTGTTCGACGCGGTCGCGGGAGTGCAGCCGCAGTCCGAGACGGTGTGGCGCCAGGCCGACCGCTACGGAGTGCCGCGCATCTGCTTCGTGAACAAGATGGACCGCATCGGGGCGGACTTCGAGAAGACGATGGACTCGATCCGGCACCGGCTGAAGGCTGTGCCGGTCCCCGTTCAGTACCCGATCGGGGCCGAGGATCAATTTCACGGCGTGATCGACCTCGTGGAAGAGAAGGCGTGGTTCTTCGAACGCGGCGGCGCGTCCGGCGAGTTGCGCGAGGGCGAGATACCGCCCGAACTGCGCGAGGAAGCGGCGCAGGTCCGCGAGGAGATGATTGAACGGGTGGCGGAGAACGACGAGCACGTGCTCGAGCAGTTCCTCTCCGGCGAGACACCCTCTCCTGAGGAGATCAAGGCCGCCCTGCGGCGGGCGACGATAGGGAACCACGCAGTGCCGGTTGTGTGCGGCTCAGCATTGCAGAGCCTGGGTGTGCAACTGGTGCTGGACGCGGTGCTGGACTACCTGCCCTCGCCGCTGGACGTTCCGGCAGTGGTCGGCAAGGTCCCGAACAGTGAGGAAGAGACGGAACGCCAGGCGGACGAGTCCGAACCGTTCGCGGCGCTTGCGTTCAAGGTGGTATCGGACCCCTATGTAGGACGGCTCGTGTACTTCCGGGTGTACTCCGGCTCCATGAAAGCAGGGGCGAGCGTTTACAACTCCAGCAAGGGCGTGCGGGAGCGGATGGGACGCATCATGTTCATGCATGCGAACCACCGGGAAGAAGCGGAGAGCATCTCCGTGGGAGAGATCGGCGCGGCGGTGGGGCTGAAGAACACGTTCACGGGCGAGACGATCTGCGACGAGAAGCACCCCATCATGCTGGAATCGATCAGGTTCGCGGAGCCGGTGATCTCAGTGGCGATCGAACCTGCGACGCGGGCGGAGCAGGACAAGCTGACCGACTCGCTGATCAAGCTGTCGGAAGAGGACCCGACCTTCAGGGTGCGGTACGACAAGGAGACCGGCCAGACGGTGATGTCCGGCATGGGCGAGTTGCACCTGGAGATACTGGTTGACCGCCTGAAGCGCGAGTTCCACGTGAACGCGGCGATAGGCCGTCCGCAGGTGGCATACCGGGAGGCGATCACGCGTCTGGCGAAGGCGCAAGGGCGTTTCGTGCGTCAGACGGGCGGGCGCGGTCAGTTCGGCGACTGCGTGCTGGAGATCGAGCCGGGCGACCCCGGCACCGGCTTCCGATTCGAGAACCGGATAGTGGGCGGGGCCATCCCCCGGGAGTACATCCCGGCGGTCAGCAAGGGTGCGGAGGAAGCGTTGCTCACGGGCGTCATCGCGGGTTACCCGGTGATGGACGTGAAGGTTGCGGTGGTGGACGGCTCCTTCCACGCAGTGGACTCATCCGAGATGGCATTCAAGATCGCAGGGTCCATGGCTATCAAGGACGCGCTGACGAAGGCAGGGCCCATCCTGCTGGAGCCGGTGATGGAGTTGCAGGTGATAACGCCGGGTGAATACCTGGGCGAAGTGCTCGCAGACCTGAACAGCCGGAGGGGCAGGATCAAGTCCATGGAAGGGCAAGGCGACACGCAGGTGCTCGAGGCGGACGCTCCACTGGTGGAGATGTTCGGCTATGCGACGGACCTGCGGTCAGTGACGCAAGGCAGGGCGAACTACTCGATGGAGTTCGGGCGCTATGAGAAGGCGCCGGAATCCACCGTGCAGGCCGTGGCGCGCAGCGCCTAGGAGAGGACAGCGTGGTTGAGCAGACAACTCGAGTGCGAGGCGCCCAGCCTGCAGGGCCAGGGCAGAAGGTCCGCATCATCCTGCGGGCGTTCGACCACAAGCTGGTCGATCAGTCCTCCGGTCAGATCGTGGAAGCGGCAGAGCGGACGGGCGCTGCGGTGTCCGGGCCGGTGCCCCTGCCGACGCGGATCAAGCGGTTCTGCGTGATCCGCTCCCCGCACATCGACAAGGACTCCCGCGAGCATTTCGAGCTCCGGACCCACAAGCGGCTGGTGGACATACTGGACCCCAACTCCAAGACGATAGACGCACTGACCCGCCTGCAGATGCCGGCGGGGGTGGACATCTCCATCAAGTTGTAGCGGAACGATGATCGAAGGACTGATAGGCAAGAAGATAGGGATGACGCACCTCTTTGCGGCGGAGGCGCGGGTGATACCCGTGACCGTGCTGGAAGTGGGGCCGTGCGTCGTCACGCAGGTACGCACCGAAGAACGCGACGGGTACGAGGCCGTGCAGGTCGGCTATGGAGCGGCCAAGCAGCTCAACAAGCCGTCAGGCGGGCATCTTGCGGCGTCCGGCGCACGCGTTCGCCATCTGCGCGAGTTCGACGCGGACGACGTTTCATCGTACAAGGTCGGACAGGAATTGAGCGTCAGCCAGTTCCAACCAGACGACTTCGTGGACGTGGTGTCTACGACCAAGGGCCGCGGTTTCCAGGGCGCGATGCGGCGTCACGGGTTCGGCGGCGGTCAGAAGACGCACGGCCAGGGAGACCGGGGACGAGCAGTCGGCTCCATCGGAGCGGGGACATACCCGGGCCGGGTGTTGAAGGGCAAGAAGATGCCCGGCCACATGGGGAACAAGCGCAAGACGGTCCGCAAACTCAAGGTGGTGTCGGTGGACGCGGAGCGCAACCTGCTCTTCGTGCGAGGCGCAGTCCCGGGTTCTCGCAACACCACGGTGATGGTCCGGTACGCTCACGGAGTCCCTGTAGCAGAGCGCGTCGTCCCCGAGGAGCCCGTTGTTGAGATCGAAGAGACCGTGACCGAAGAAGCGGTTGCGGAGGTCGAGGCTCCCGTAACGGAGGAGACAGCAGCCAACGCCGCAGAGCCTGTGGCGGAAGAGGCAGTCGCGGAGGAACCGGCGGCGGAAGTGTCGCAGGATGAGCCTGCCGCAGAAGTCGAAGAGGCTGCTGCGGAGGAGCCAGCGACGGAAGCGTCGCAGGATGAGCCTGTCGCAGAAGTTGAGGAGGCTGCTGCGGACGAGCCAGCGGCGGAAGTGTCGCAGGATGAGCCTGCCGCAGAAGTTGAGGAGGCTGCCGCGGAGGAGCCGGCGGCGGAAGCGTCGCAGGATGAGCCTGCCGCAGAAGTCGAAGAGGCTGCTGCGGAGGAGCCAGCGGCGGAAGCGTCGCAGGATGAGCCTGCCGCAGAAGTTGAGGAGTCAGCGGCCGAACCGGAGGAAGCGTCTTCCGATGAGCCGGCGGCGGAGGCCGAAGCATCATCTGCCGACGAGGCCGAGACCGACGGCTCCGAACAGTCCAACGGAGAGGAGGAGCGTTCCTGATGGAACTCCCTCAGTACGACTTGAACGCTAACGCTGCCGCCACGCTGGAGGTCAGCGAACTGGTCTTTGGCGCTCCCGAGAACGCGGAGTTGCTGCACCAGGCGCTGGTGTACCACCGTGCGAACCAGCGGCACGGCACCGGCAACACGTTGACGCGCGGGCAGGTGAGCGGCACGGGCCGCAAGCCGTTCTCCCAGAAGGGGACGGGCCGCGCCCGGCAGGGTTCTTGGAAGTCCCCGCACCATCGCGGAGGCGGCGTCGCGTTCGGCCCCACGCCGCGTTCGTACCGGCAGCGTATGCCGAAGCAGATGCGCAGGCAGGCGATCCGGACGGCGCTGTCCGGCAAGGTCGCGGCGGAGCGGCTGTTCGTGGTCGACGGCCTGGATTCGATCGAGCAAAAGACGAAGGCGATGACAGGCGTACTGTCTGCTTTCGGCGTAAAGGGATCAGCGCTGGTGGTGATGGGGGCGGAATCGCAGGCCGGGCTGGCCGTGCGGAACATCCCCCGCGTGAAGGCCATACGCGCTGACCTCGTGAACGTGCTGGACCTGCTGCGTTACGACGCGGTGCTGATGAGCCCGGACGCGGTCCGCCGCACGGACGAGATATGGTCGGACACACGCCGGGTGCGGAAGCAGGAGGCGGTGGCCTGATGCATATCTTCCAGGTGCTCAAACGACCGCTGATCACGGAGAAGTCGACGTTGCTGCAGGAGCAGAACAAGTACGTGTTCGAGGTGATGCCGTCCGCGAACAAGATCCAGGTCCGTGAGGCGGTGCAGCGGGCGTACGCAGTCAAGGTCACGAACGTGAACATGGTCCATACCGCTGGAGAGAACCGCCGTCTGCGCAATGGCCGGTGGCTTCGGACTCCGGCAACGAAGAAGGCGGTCGTTACTGTCGCTCCGGGCGACACGATCCAGTTGTTCGAGGGAGCGTAGCGATGCCGTTGAAGCGATTGAACCCCACCAGCCCCGGCGTTCGCGCCGCGGTGCGCCCGGACTTCTCGGAGCTGACGCGTCGCTCGTCGCACAAGCCGCTGACGAAGGGCCTCCACAAGAGCGGGGGCAGGAACGTCCGCGGCAAGATGACGGTGCGTCACCGCGGAGGCGGGGCGAAGCGGGCGTGGCGCGAGATCGACTTCAAGCGCAACAAGCCAGGCGTCCCCAGCAAGGTGGAGTCGATCGAGTACGACCCGAACCGCTCCGCGCGCATCGCGCTGCTGCTGTACGCGGACGGAGCGCGGCGCTACATCCTCGCTCCGGGTGGGGTGAAGGTTGGCGATTCACTCATGTCCGGCCCTGACGCGGAGATACGCGTGGGGAACGCGATGCCGCTCAGGAACATCCCAACGGGCACGATGGTGCACAACATAGAGTTGCAGCCCGGCAAGGGCGGGCAGATGTGCCGGGGCGCCGGGACCGGCGCGCAGTTGCTCGCGCGGGACGACGAGACGGCGCTGCTGCGGCTGCCTTCCGGTCAGATACGGCGTGTGCCCAGCGCGTGCCAGGCGACGATAGGGCAGGTGGGCAATGCCGAGCACAAGAACGCGTCGCTCGGCAAGGCAGGGCGGAACCGGCACCTCGGCAAGCGACCGCACACGCGCGGCTCCGCGATGAACCCGAGCGACCACCCGCACGGCGGCGGCGAGGGCCGCGCCGGCATCGGCATGACGCACCCGAAGACGCCGTGGGGCAAGCCCGCGCTGGGCCCGAAGACGCGCCGGAGGATGCACACGGACGTATTCATCGTTCGCGACAGGAGGAAGCGGTAAACCATGTCTCGCTCAGTGAAGAAGGGGCCGTACGTGCACCCGAAACTTGCGAAGAAGGTCACCCGCGCTCAGAACTCGGGCACGAAGGTGGTCATCACGACATGGTCGCGCGCATCGACCATCATGCCGGACATGCTGGGGATGACGATCGCGGTGCACGACGGACGAAGGCATATCCCGGTGTTCGTCACGGAGAACATGGTTGGGCACAAGCTGGGCGAGTTCGCTCCGACGCGGACGTTCCGCGGCCACATCTCCAAGTCCGAGCGCCAGTCGTCGGTGAGGCGGTAGGCGATGCCGGTCAGTGCAACAGGAAGACAGGTTGGCATATCGCCCAAGCGGGTGCGGCCACTGCTGCGCGCGCTGCAGGGGCGGCCCGTGCAGGCTGCGCTCAGCGAGTTGCGGTTCCAGCCGGGGCCGACGGCGGAAGAGGTGCTGTCGCTGTTGAAGTCGGCGGCGGCGAATGCGGAGAACAACGAGCAGATGGACCCGACGAGGCTGGTAGTGGTGTCCGCTTACGCGAACCAGGCGGTGAAGATACGCCGCTTCCGGGCGCGGTCGCGAGGCCGTGTGGGACGTGTTCGCCGGCAGGCAAGCCACATCACCATCGTCGTGGACGAGCAGGGAGGCTGAGCGCGTGGGGCACAAGACACATCCCATTGGCTTCCGCCTTGGCGTCATCAAGGGCTGGCAATCGCGCTGGTTCGCGGGCAGCGGGAAGCAGTACTCCGCGCAGGTCGTGGAGGACTGGCGCATCCGCGAAGTGATCCGCAAGCAGTACGCGGAGGCCGGTATCTCACGAGTTGAGATCGAACGGAGCACGCAAGACCTGACGATCAACGTGCACACCGCGCGTCCGGGCATCGTCATCGGGCGAGGCGGTCAACGCGTTGACGAGTTGCGGAAGCTGGTGGAAGGCGCTGCGGGCGGGAAGCGGGTGCGGCTCAACGTGCTGGAGATACGCCAGCCGGAACTGGACGCCTACCTCGTCGCGCGGAACGTTGCAGACCAGCTGGAGCGGCGCGTGATGTACCGTCGTGCGACGCGCCAGGCAGTGATGCGCTCCATGCAGGCGGGGGCACGCGGGATAAAGGTGATGGTGTCCGGACGCCTGGGCGGGGCCGAGATCGCCCGGCGCGAGAAGGTGATGGATGGCCGCGTGCCGCTGCACACGTTGCGCGCCGACATCGATTACGGGCTGGCGGAAGCGAATACAACGATGGGCCGTATAGGCGTGAAGGTGTGGATATACCGGGGCGACGTGCTCAAGGAGCCTGTACATGCCCAGCCTTCCGCGCCCGAAGTGCCGGCGGAGATCGTCGCTGCTGCCCAGGAGGCGCTCGCCGCTCAGAGCGCAGGCGCCTCGACGGTAGTGGTGGAAGCGGAGCCCACAACGGATGTCGCAGCAGACAGCGCGCCCGCTGAGGTAACGGGACCTGTGACGGGGGATGCGCCGCCGGCTGACAGTGTCGCCGGGGACGTGCAGAGTGAGGGAGAAGCCGATGCTTCAACCGAAGAGAACTAAGTATCGAAAGCAGCACCGAGGGCGCATGCGTGGCCTGGCGTTGCGAGGCAGCGCTGTGCGCTTCGGTGATTTCGGGCTGAAGTCGCTGGACGCAGGCTGGATAACGGCGCGTCAGATAGAGGCGGGCCGCCGCGCCATCACGCGCCACCTCCGTCGTGGCGGGAAGGTGTGGATCCGAGTGTTCCCGGCCAAGCCCATCACACGCAAGCCTGCGGAGACGCGGCAGGGCGGCGGTAAGGGTCCGGTGGATGCCTGGGTCGCCTTGGTGAAACCAGGCAGGGTGATGTATGAGGTGGGCGGCGTGCCCGCGGAGCTGGCGAAAGAGGCTCTTGCGCGCGCGGCCCAGAAGATGCCGGTGCAGACGAGGATGGTAAGCAGGGAGGAGCCGCTGGTTACCGCCTAGCGGAGCAACAGGAAACATGAGAGCCAAGATAGAAACCGTACGGGCGCTGTCTGACGAACGCCTCAAAGAAGAGGAGTTCAACACGCGCCTCGAGTTGATGAACCTCCGCTTCAAGGTGGCGACGCGCCAGCTCTCGGACCCGTCCGAGTTGCGGAACGCCAAGCGCCGCCTTGCGCACATTCTGACGGTGGCGCGGGAACGCGAACTGATGGGAGGCGGGCAATGAACGAGCGGGCTGCCCTCCGTAAGAGCCGCGTCGGCCGCGTCGTCAGCGACGTGATGGACAAGACGGTGGTGGTGGTCGTGGAGCGTCGTGTGCACCACCCCATCTACCACAAGTCCGTGCGGCACGTGAAGAAGTTCAAGGCGCACGACGAGGCTAACGAGTACAAGGTGGGAGACCTGGTCCGCCTGATGGAGACGAGGCCGCTCTCTCGCACGAAGCGCTGGCGCGTCGCAGAGTTGCTGCACCGCGAAGAGGTCGCAGACGCGGCCAAGGTTGACGTGGCCACCGAGGCGCAGGAATCGCTGGAGGAAGCGGCGGCCGTTGAAGCGGTTGTTGCCGACCAGGTCGAAGAGACCGTAACGGAAGAGGTCGCAGAGGCTGAGGAGGCGGACGAGGAAACGGCGGACTCTGACGACGCCGCTGTCGTTGCTGAGGTCGAAGAGTCGGCTGAAGAATCCGCAGACGAACCGACAGAAGAAGCGGAGCCCGAGGAAGCGACCGCTGCTGCGGAGGCCGAAGAGTCGGCTGAAGAATCCGCAGACGAACCGGCAGAAGAAGCGGAGCCCGACGATTCCGACGCTGTTGCCGAGGTCGAAGAAGCGACTGCGGAACCGGTTGAGGAAGCAACCGACACGGACGATGCGGCAGTTGCGGAGACCGAGGACCCGGTTGGCGACTCCGGCGAGGAGTCGAACGAGGAAGCGGACGCCGGCGAGGAGGCCCCTGTCGCTGAAGCCGAAGAGCCTCCTGCGGACGCAGAGGAGCCGGAAGCCGCTGAGGAAGCGGACGCTGACGGGACGAGCGAGGAGAAGACGTCGTGATCCAGCCACAGACGCGTCTGACCGTCGCCGACAACTCCGGCGCGAAAGAGATCATGTGCTTCAACATCCCCGGGGGTACGCGCAGGCGTTATGCCCGGGTGGGCGACATCATCGTCGCGTCGGTGAAGCAGGCACAGCCGAACAGCGCCGTGAAGAAGGGCGAGGTAGTGCGCGCGGTGGTAGTGCGTACGAGCGCTGTGACGAAGCGATCGGACGGGTCCACGATCCGGTTCGACGACAACGCGGCAGTTATCCTGTCTCAAGCAGAGATGCCGCGCGGGACGCGTATCTTCGGGCCCGTTGCGCGCGAGTTGCGTGAACGCAACTTCATGCGCATCGTTTCGCTCGCTCCGGAGGTGCTGTGATGACCGCTCGGTTGCAGCGAGACGACGAAGTGATGGTGATAGCAGGCCGCGACAAAGGCAAGCGCGGGAAGGTGCAGCGCGTCATGCCGGACAACGGGAAGGTGCTGGTGGACGGTGTGAACATCGTCAAGCGGCACCAGCGGGCAGGCACGGGGGGCGCACGCCAGGCGGGCATCATCGACAAGGAGATGCCCATACACGCGTCGAAGCTCATGCCGGTCTGCCCGGCCTGCGATAAGCCGACGCGCATCGCCGTCAGGGTGCTTGAGGATGGCAGGAAGTCGCGCATGTGCAAGAAATGCGAGGGGATGTTCAGTTGACGACAGACGCTGACAACAGCGCTGCCGCTCAGGACCCATCGGCGGCGGAGGAGCAGCCGAAGCGCCCGACCCGGACGCGTCGGAGTCCCGGTGCGGAGTCCGCGCCGCAGCCTCGCACGCGGCGCCGGACGGCTGCCGCTGCAACGAAGGAGGCTTCGCCTGCCACTGAGGCTGCAGTCGCGGAGGCGGAACCGGCTGCGCCGACGATCAGGGCCGCCACGCGGAGGCGTGCAGCGCCGGCACGGACGAAGCAGGTAGTAGAGCAGCGCCCGCTGCCCAGGCTCATGGGGCGTTACCGCGACGAGATTCGTGCGCAGCTGATCAACGAGTTCGGCTACGCGAGCCGGATGCAGGCGCCGGAAGTAAAGAAGGTCGTACTGAACGTCGGCCTCGGCGAGGGCCTGACGAACAGCCGCGCACTGGAAACGACGCCCGCGCACGTGGCGGCGATCACGGGGCAGAAACCGGTCATCACCAAGGCGCGCAGGTCAGTGGCAGGGTTCAAAGTGCGGGAAGGTCAGGCCATAGGCGTGATGGTGACGCTTCGCGGCAGGCGGATGTACGAGTTCCTTGATCGGATGATATCGACGGCACTGCCGCGCATCAGGGACTTCCGAGGCGTGCCGCGGGACTCCTTCGATGGCCGCGGGAACTACGCACTGGGCTTCCGCGAGCAGATCGTGTTCCCGGAGATCGATTACGGGAGCGTGGACCGCGTCCGTGGCTTCCAGGTGGTCATAACGACGAGCGCACGCACCGACGCGGAAGGCTTCCGTCTGCTGGAGCTGATGGGAATGCCGTTCGCCCGGGTGCAGACGAACTAGGAGGCGGAGGGACTTGGCCAAGAAAAGCAAGCTGGCGAAGTGGATGCGGACTGCGCCATTCAAGGTGCGGGAGATGAACCGCTGCAATCGCTGCGGCAGGCCGCGGGCGTATATTCGATTCGCAGGTCTGTGCCGCGTGTGCTTCAGGCAGATGGCGCTGACGGGTCAATTGCCCGGCGTGCGAAAGGCCAGTTGGTAGAGGCGAGCCATGACGATGACTGACCCCATAGCGGACATGCTGACGCGCATCAGGAATGCGCTGCTTGTTCGTCATCCTGACGTTGACGTGCCGTCCTCCAAGGTGAAGGTCTCCATCGCGGAGATACTGAAGCAGGAGGGCTACATCACCGACTACAGCATCTCCAGGAAGAAGTCGCAGAACTGGTTGCGGTTGCAGTTGCACTACAAGCCGAACCAGGAACCCGGGATAGCGGGACTGAAGCGCGTGAGCAAGCCGGGACTGCGCATCCACGTGGAGAAGAAGGACGTACCACGCGCATTCGGCGGCGTCGGTATGGCCATCGTCTCTACGTCGCAAGGGATCATGACGGGCCGCGATGCGTACCGCCGGGGTATCGGCGGCGAGCTCATGGCGTACGTGTGGTAGGAGCGCGAAGTGTCACGAGTCGGCAAGAAACCCATACCCATCCCCAGTGGCGTCTCAATAGAGGTTGCCGACGGTGAGGTGGTCGTGAAGGGAGCGCGCGGCGAGTTGCGCCAGGCGGTGAACCCGGCCATCTCGGTGCAGGAAGAGGATGGCGCGCTGGTCGTGAGGCGTGCGTCGGACAACCGTGAACACCGGGCCCTGCACGGACTGACGCGTGCGCTGCTGGCCAACATGGTGACCGGTGTGGATCAAGGATTCACACGGACCATGGAGTTGGTCGGTTACCGCGTGCAGGCGCAGGGAGACGCTGTCAACATGCAGTTGGGCTTCAGCCATCCCGTCGTGATAGAGCCCATGGACGGCGTGGTATTCGAGGTGGAGGGGGTCAACCGTATCCATGTACGGGGGATAGACAAGCAGATCGTGGGCGAGCAGGCTGCACGCCTCCGGCGCTTGAGGCCCCCGGACGCCTACAAGGGGAAGGGCGTACGGTACATGGGCGAGCAGATCCGACTGAAACCCGGCAAGTCCGCCGCGAAGAGGTCTTAGCGAGATGGCGAAGGTCAAGACGAGCCGAGCTGCGCGACTGGTGCGGCACTTGAGGCTGCGGCGGCATCTGGCAGGTACAACCGCCCGCCCGAGGCTGAACGTATTCCGGAGCGCGCGGTTCATGTACGCACAGGTGATAGACGACACCGCCGGGCACACCATTGCGGCGGCGAGTTCGCGTGAACTTCCGAAGGATGCGTTCGGCAAGACGGATGCCGCGAAGGAAGTGGGACGCCTGGTAGCCGGGCGTGCGAAGGCGAAGGGCGTCCAGTCCGTAGTGTTCGACCGTGGCGGCTACCAGTACCACGGGCGTGTGAAAGCGCTGGCAGACGGTGCACGGGAAGAAGGGCTGGAGTTCTAGCACATGGTAATGACCGAGCGTTCAACCGAAGAGCAGAGCGAACTCGTAGAGAAGGTGGTCCACATCCGCAGAGTGGCCAAGGTCGTAAAGGGCGGACGTAACCTCACTTTCAACGCTGTCGTCGTGGTGGGGGACGGTCAGGGCAACGTTGGCGTCGGCTTTGGCAAGGGCAAGGCAGTGCCGGACGCCATCCGAAAGGGGGCGACGCTCGCACGCAAGGACATGACCCCGGTGACACTGAACGGTTCGACGATACCGTATTCGGTGACGACGAAGTTCCGCGCCTCCCAGGTATTGCTGAAGCCCGCACAGCCTGGAGCGGGGATCAAAGCGGGCGGTGCGGTCCGCGCCGTGATGGAAGCGCTGGGCGTGAAGGACGTCGTCGCGAAGGCGCTCGGCAGCCGGAACCCGATCAACGTCGTACAGGCGGCCATCCAGGGGCTTCGCCAGATGGAGGCGTTGTCCCCGGAAGTGGAAGAGCAGGCGCGGAAGGCATCCCTACCTGCCCCACCGGACCGGCGTACCCCGCTGCGCCGCGAGGCGAGTTCTCGCCGCGACCGCGACAGGGACCGCGAACGCCGTGAGCCCCGGGAACCCCGTGAACCCCGGGAGTCGGCCCCCCGCCCTGCCCAGGCATAGGAGCGTTATCCGATGGCGAAGTTGCGTATCAGGTGGGTGCGGAGCGGAATCGGCTACGAGGAAAGCCAGCGCCGCACGATCAGGGCGCTCGGACTGCGGCGCCTTCAGCACGAGGTCGTCCGAGAGGACAGTCCCACGATCCGCGGCATGGTGCACAAGGTGCGTCACCTGGTGTCCGTGAGCGCAGGAGAGGAAGGCTAAGCGATGCAGGCGCACACAGTTCGGTCTGCTCATGCCCGCCCGAACCGCAAGCGTGTCGGCCGGGGCGACGGCTCCGGCAGAGGCACGTATTCCGGGCGGGGCATGAAGGGACAGAAGGCCCGCTCCGGCGGGGGCGTCAGGCCCGGTTTCGAGGGCGGTCAGAACCCGCAGATCAAGGGCCTGCCGATGCTTCGCGGGTTCAAGAACCCGTTCCGTGTGGAATACCAGGTCGTGAACGTGGGGAGGCTCGCCTCGCTACCGGACGACGTGGGGGGCATCACGCCGCCGGTGCTGAAGGCGAACGGCATGATCAAGCACGCGGACAAGCCGGTCAAGCTATTGGGCGGCGGCGAGTTGGAGCGTGCTTTCACGGTGTCCGGAGTGAAGGTGACAGCGTCCGCCAAGGCCAGGATCGAGGCGGCGGGCGGTTCAGTGGAGGCGTAAACGGTGCGAGCCGGACAGACCTCCGCCCGTGAGCAGCCGGGCCGCCCGGCGCTCATCCAGGCGATGATCGATGCGTTCAGAACTCCGGACCTGCGGAACCGGGTACTGTTCGTCCTCGCCATGCTCGTGATCTTCCGCCTGCTGGCCCACGTACCGGTGCCGGGCGTCGAACGGTCCGCCCTGGGCAACCTCTTCCAGAGCAACCCGCTCGTGCCGTTGTTCGACCTGTTCAGCGGTGGCGGACTGCGGAACATGAGCATCGCGGCGCTGGGCGTTTTCCCGTACATCACGTCCTCCATCGTCATACAGGTGCTGACTCCGGTGCTGCCGCAACTCCAGTCTCTGGCCAGAGAGGGCGACAGCGGACGCCAGCGGATAAACCAGATCACGCACTGGATCACGGTCCCGATAGCGTTCTTCTCCGGCTACGGGCAGTTGCTGCTCTTCTCCCGGGCGGGCGTGTTCACACACCCGATCGGCTTCGTTGGACCGGGCTCCTTCGAGACGTTGACGATCGTCATCAGCTTTGTGGGCGGGACGATGCTGCTGGTGTGGATGGGTGAGCTGATCACGGAACGCGGGGTGGGCAACGGCATATCGCTCATCATTTTCGCGGGCATCGTATCCGGCCTGCCGAACCTGCTGGGACAGGGCTTCCTCGCGCGTGACAACACCGTGGGGCTGCTGTCGCTCGCAGGAGCGGGCCTGGTGCTCGTCTTCTTCATCGTCGTCTTCAACGAAGCACAACGGCGCATCCCCGTGCAATACGGCCGCAGCGTATTCCGTGGAGGACGCATGTACAGGCAGACGGGTGCAACCCATCTACCTTTGCGCGTGAACTCGGCAGGGATGATCCCGTTGATCTTCGCGTTCGCCATCATGGTGCTGCCGGGCACCGTGGCGGGTTTCATCTACAACCCGTCCAGCGGGGGTTTCATACACGGCGTCACAGGGTTCGTCGTGCGGACATTCGCACCGACGTCGCTCTGGTATTGGATCGCGGTATTCATCCTGGTGGTGGTATTCACGTTCTTCTACACACTGGTGGTCTTCCAGCAACAACAGCTGGCGGAGAACCTGCAGAAGAATGGAGGGTTCGTGCCAGGGATCCGTCCCGGCGTCCCCACACAGCAGTACCTGAACCGCGTGATACTGCGCATAACGTGGGGCGGTGCACTTTTCCTGGGCACGGTGGCGATACTGCCGTTCTTCTTCACCCGGGTCACGGGCGTGGAGGCGTTGACGTTGAGCAGCACGAGCTTGCTCATCATGGTGTCCGTCGCGCTGGACTTCATGCGCCAGTTGGAGGCCCAGTTGCTCATGCGCAACTACGAGGGGTTCCTCCGATGAGTGCGCGCGTAGTGCTGCTGGGCCCACCCGGAGCGGGGAAGGGCACGCAGGCGTCGCTCATCGCCGAAGGTGGAGCTGGCGCGCACATCGCCTCGGGCGATCTGTTCCGCAAGCACCTTGGCGAAGGCACCGAACTCGGAGCCCTGGCGAAGACGTACATGGACAAGGGCGAGTTGGTGCCCGACGACGTTACGATCCGGATGGTGCTCGAGCGCATGGAAGAAGCCGACGCGCGCGACGGCTACGTGCTGGACGGATTTCCGCGGACGCTGGAGCAGGCGGAGGCACTGGACACCGCCCTGGAGAACCAGGGACGCGAGATAGATGCCGCGCTGCTGATAGAGGTGGATGCGGAGGAACTCGTTCGCCGTCTGGCCGGACGGTGGATATGCAGGAGCTGCCAGGCGCCATACCACGAGGCCTTCTCCCCACCACGGACAGCGGGCCGCTGCGACTCCTGCGGTGGAGAGTTGTATCAGCGTGACGATGACAAACCCGAAGTGGTGCGCGCACGGCTGGAGACGTACGAGCGTCAAACGGCGCCGCTGGCGGGCTACTACGAGTCGCAGGGGAAGCTGGCGCGGGTGAATGGCCAGCAGAGCGTGGAACGGGTTACAACCGATCTGGAGGCGGCCTTCAGTGCATGAGGCGATGCTTTGCGTTGTCTGCTCGTGCCACGTACAATAGGCGTTTGCGGATGAAAACACAGGCGAAATCGGTGCTACGGGATCTGGGCGTCAGGAACAGGCGCAGCGGCATCACGGTAAAGAGTTCACGGGAACTCGACCGGATGCGAGAGGCCGGTCGCGTTACCGGCGAAGTGCTGCGAGTACTGCGCGGATCCATCGCCCCCGGCATGACGACGCGAGAGATGGACGCCATAGCCGAGCGCGAGATACGGGCCCGCGGCGCGATCCCGGCATTCAAGGGCTACCGCGGCTTTCCCGCCACGCTGTGCATCTCGCTCAACAACGAGATCGTTCACGGGATCCCCGGTGAGCGCCTCATCCGGGTCGGAGATGTCGTGGGCATGGACCTCGGGGCGATCGTCGACGGGCTGTACGGCGACTCAGCGGTTACCGTCGCGGTCGGCGAGGTAAGTGAGGGGACGAGTGCGCAGATGGAGACGGGGAAGGCGGCGTTGTTCGCGGGGATCGCACAGGCCCGCGCGGGCAACCGCGTGGGCGACGTCTCCTACGCCGTGGAACAGGAGATACTACGCCGAGGGCCGTACGGCATCGTGCGGGAGTACGTGGGACATGGCATCGGCACCCAGTTGCACGAGGAGCCGTCCGTTCCCAACTTCGGCCCCGGCGGTCACGGACCGCTGTTGCGTCCTGGTATGGCCATCGCCATCGAACCGATGGTGAACTTCGGAGGCGACGCCACGATGGTGCTCGACGATGGATGGACAGTGGTCACCGCGGACGAGACGGTGTCCGTCCACTACGAGCACACGGTGATCATCACGGAAGGTGAGCCCATCATTACGACGAAGGTGGATGAGTAAGGGAGAACGCGGGGCCGTATGGCGAAGAAAGAGTCCATAGAGGTCGAGGCCACGGTGATGGAGGCGCTGCCGAACGCAACCTTCCGCGCGGAGCTTGCGAACGGCCACGAGGTGCTTGCGCACGTGTCAGGCAAGATGCGCATGCACTTCATCCGTGTCCTTCCCGGGGATCGCGTGCTGGTTGAGTTGTCGCCGTACGACCTCACCCGCGGGCGGATCACCTACCGGTTCAAGTAGGAAGGAGCGGAGCGACGTGAAAGTATCAGCATCGGTCAAGCCACGGTGCGACAAGTGCCGTCAGATCCGGCGTGGCCGCACGATCGGGATCATCTGCTCCAACCCGCGCCACAATCAGAAGCAGGGGTGACACCATGGCACGCGTAGCAGGCGTAGACATACCGGACAACAAGCGCGTGGAGATAGCGCTCCGGCGCATCCATGGCATCGGCCCGACAGCGGCGGCGCGGATCGCGTCTCAGGCCGGCATCTCCGGCAACCCGAAGGTGCATGAGGTGCCGGACGACCAGTTGACCCGCATTAGGGAGATCATCGACCACGGATACACCGTGGAGGGCGACCTCCGACGCGAAGTGAACGACAACATCCGGCGATTGATAGATATCGGCACGTACCGGGGGCTGCGACACCGTCGCGGGCTGCCGGTGCACGGTCAGCGGACGAAGACGAACGCACGCACGAAGCGAAGCGGCCGAAGGACGGTCGCGGGCAAGCGGCGCGTGATGAAGAAGTAGGACGGGCGGAGGGATCATCTTGGCCAGGGCCAACAGAACAAGGACACGGCGCCGGGAGCGGAAGTTCGTTCCGCGCGGCAAGGTGTTCATCACGGCGACGTTCAACAACACCATAGTTTCGCTCACGGACCCGGAGGGCAACGTAGTGGCCTGGGGGTCCGGCGGAGGCGTTGGATTCAAGGGAGCGCGGAAGAGCACCGCATTCGCGGCGCAGCGCGTCTCTGAGACGGCTGCGCGCAAGGCAATGGATTTCGGCCTGCGCCAGGTTGAGGTGTACGTCCGGGGTCCCGGCGCAGGGCGAGAGTCCGCGATACGTGCGCTGCAGGGAGCGGGCCTCACCGTAACGAGCATCCGAGACGTCACACCAGTCCCGCATAACGGCTGCCGCCCACCGAAACGGCGGCGGGTCTAAGAGGGAGAGATGGCAAGATACACAGGTCCCGTGTGCCGGCAGTGCCGGCGCGCCGGAGAGAAACTGTTCCTGAAGGGCGAGCGCTGCTTCACTCCCAAGTGCGGAGTGGAGAAGCGCCGCAAGACGCCGGGCGACCAGCAGCCTCGCCGCCGCCGCGCGTCCGACTGGGCCGTGCAGCTGCGTGAGAAGCAGAAGGCCCGCCAGACGTACGGTATGCTGGAGCGTCAGTTCCGCCGGTATTTCGGAGATGCGCTTCGGATGCCGGGTATGACGGGCGAGAACCTGCTCCAGTTGCTGGAGCGGCGTCTTGACAACGTCGTCTACCGCATCGGGTTCGCGGACTCCCGGGCCCAGGCTCGCCAGCGCGTGCTGCACGGTCACTTCACGGTGAACGGGAGGAAGGTGAACATCCCTTCGTACCGCGTCCGCACAGGTGAGATGATCGCGTGGAAGCCGTCCAGCAAGGACGCGCAGTTCGGACAGGACGCGGTCCGCTCGGTCGGCCAGAGGCCGATCCCGGAGTGGATCGAGTTCGACCGGAGCGAGATGACGGCGATGGTTGCGCGGAACCCCGAGCCCACAGATATAGACAGCAAGATCGAGACCCGGATGGTGGTGGAGTTCTACTCGCGCTGACGGGTCGGCTTTGGTCTCCCCGGCCCTCTAGGAAGGGCTGGGACTATGAAGGACGGGACAAGAAGATGTTGGACTACGGTTACGACGAGCCTCGCGACTCCAGTTTCGATCTCGCGCCTGTGCCCAAACCCACGGTGCGGATGACGGAATTCGATGAGAACTATGGAAGGTTCGTCATCGAACCCTTGCCGCGCGGGTATGGGGTTACCCTGGGGAACCCCCTTCGCCGTGTGTTGTTGAGCTCCATCCAGGGCTCCGCGATCAGTTCCGTAAAGATTGAAGGAGTGGAGCACGAATACTCCACCGTCCCCTATGTGAAAGAGGACGTGGTGGACATCCTGCTCAACGTGAAATCCATCAACCTGCGGGCGCACACCAGCAGGCCGGGAAAGCTGCGGCTGCGCGTCGAGGGACCCGGCGAGGTGAAGGCGGGGGACATCATCATGTCTCCAGACTTCGAGATCGTGAACCCCGAGTTCCACATCGCCACGTTGGACGGTCCGAACTCGAAGCTGGAGATGGACCTGAACGTGGAGACCGGCAGGGGGTACGAACCCGCGGTGTCCGGCGATGGCCGGCCCATAGGGGAGCTGCCGGTGGATGCCATCTACACACCGGTGCGCAAGGTGAACTACAGCGTCGAACGCACGCGTGTGGGGCAACATACCGACTACGAACGGCTGAACGTGGAAGTATGGACGAATGGGGCCGTCTCCCCCTCCGAGGCGATGCGCCAGGCTGGCCAGGAGTTGGTCGAGCACTTCTTCCGTTTCTCAACCGTTTCGGAGTCGCAGTCTCCGGACAGCGACCGAATGATGTGGGCTGCAGCGATCCCCTCTTCCCAGTACAACATGCCGGTCGAGAACCTGAACCTGACCATGCGCACGCTCAACTGCTTGAAGCGCGCCTCCATCCACAAGGTGGGGGAGGTGCTCGAACGAGACCGCGACGAGTTGCTGCGCATCCGGAACTTCGGCGAGAAGTCACTCGATGAGTTGGATGAGCGTCTGCGTGAGATAGGCATCACTCACCCCGGTCTGCGGACACAGGAGAGCGCTCCCGACCCGCTGCCCGTTGCCGCCGCCGCCGGACAGGCGGCAGAGGCCGAGGAGGAGTAAGGCGATGCGACATCGTGTATCAGGCCGCAAGCTGGGCCGCCGCGGCGAACACCGCGAAGCGCTGATGAACAACCTGGTATCCCAGTTGCTCCGCTATGAGCGGGTGACGACGACCGAGGCAAAGGCTCGGGAGGTGCGCCCCCTTGCCGAGAAGATGATCAGCAAGGGGAGAGAGGCGACGCTGCACAACCGGCGCCAGGCGCTCTCCGTGGTGCCGGACAAGCACGCCGTTGAGCGGCTCTTCAACGAGATAGGGCCTCGGTACGTGAACCGGCCCGGCGGCTACACGCGGATGGTGAAACTCCTGCCACGTAAGGGCGACGCAGCGCCGATGGCGCTGTTGGAACTGGTGTAGAGAGAGGACCGTGACGAGACGTGTCGCGCTCGTCATCGAATACGACGGCACGGGGTACGCAGGTTTCCAACGCCAGGCGAATGCCCCTTCGATACAGGAGGAACTCGAAAACGCAATAGACTCGCTCACCGCAGCCAGACCCACGGTCCGGGGAGCAGGGCGCACCGACGCCGGAGTGCACGCCCTCGCACAGGTGGTGGCCTTCGATACGGAGAGCGTCCTGCCCGTCGAACGCATCGAGGCGGGGCTGAACCACTACCTCAGCGAGCAGATAGCGGTGCGTGCAGCGTACGACGTTGCAGCATCGTTCGACCCCCGCAGGCACGCGAAGTCGAGGGTGTACCGCTACCGGCTGTTGGATGGCGGTCCGCCGTCCCCGCTGCTCCGGAGAGTCACCTACCGGGTGACACGCAAGCTGGATGCAGAGGCGATGCGCCTGGCGGCGGCAAGCCTGGTCGGCGAGCACAACTTCCGCTCCTTCAGCGGACCGCAGCCCCAGGGCAAGTCGTTCGTACGACGGATGACGCGGGCGGACGTTTTGCGGAACGACGGCGAGTTGGTGGTGGAGCTGGAGGCGAACGCCTTCCTTCCCCAGCAGGTGCGCCGCACCGTGGGGGCTCTGGTGGAAGTGGGGCTCGGCAGGATGACGGTGAGCGCGTTCGAGCAGATGATCGAGAATGGAGCGCAGGGCGCGGCGGAGACAGTGCTCCCCGCGCGTGGACTGACACTACAGGAAGTGAGATACGCGGGATTCCCGCCTGAGAGCGATGCAACTACAACGCACGACAAAACACACGACCCCGGCAGCTCGTAAGGAGAGGTGGCACGTGGTGGACGCCGAGGGCGAGCGGCTTGGCCGCCTCGCCACGAAGGTCGCCGGTCTGCTGCAGGGCAAACACCGCCCGGACTACAGTCGCCACCAGTTATCGGAGGACTTCGTCATCGTGGTGAACGCCGCGAAGATAGGCGTCTCCGGCAACAAGATGTCGCAGAAGCTGTACTACCGCCACTCCGGCTATCTGGGGGGGATGCGGACGCGCACGCTTGATGAGATGCTCACGCGCTTCCCCGAGCGGGTGATCGAGCTTGCGGTGAAAGGGATGCTGCCCCGCAACCGGCTCGGCCGCAGGATGCTCCGCCGGTTGAAGGTGTACACGTCCGAAACGCATCCGCACGAGGCGCAGGTCCGCATCGGCATGGGCAAGGCGAAACAGGCGCCGGCCGCCCCGTCGCCCGCCCCCGCACGGCGCAGGCGGCGCACAGTGCGCGAGGAGACCGCAGCCGAGGAAGAGGCCCCACAGGCCGTTGTCGAGTCGGCAGAGGTTGAGGAGGCCGCACCGGCGGAAGAGGAACCGGAGACGGTCGTTGCCGAGGTTGAGGAGCCGGTGGAGAGTGGGGAGGCGGAAGGCGAAACCGAATCGGCAGAAGCTGCTGAGGGCCAGCAGGACGAGGGGAGCGAAAACAGATGACGACGCAGGAGAGCTACTACTACGGGACGGGGAAGCGGAAGTCCGCCATAGCTCGCGTCCGTCTCTACCCGGGCGGCACGGGAGCGGTGGTCGTGAACGGCAAACCGCTGGAAGAAGCCCTGCCCTGGATAGACTGGCAGAAGCGTGCGATGCAGCCCTTCGCCACAATCTCCGCGGCGGCCGACCGGTTCAACGTGGTTGCCAAGATCGAAGGAGGCGGTGTCTCTGCGTGGGCGGACGCGCTACGGCACGGGATCGCCCGTGCGTTGCTCCTGGCGGACCCGAACCTCAAGAAGGAACTGCGCAAGCACGGCTACCTGACGCGGGACTCCCGCATCAAGGAGAGCAAGAAGTACGGCCTCAAGCGCGCCCGGCGTGCGCCTCAGTACACCAAGCGTTGAGGATCCGCTCTTATCACGGTCACAAGCAAAGGGCCCGCTCGCAGAGCGGGCCCTTTCATGCTCCTGCGAGACCGCGTAGTTCTTGGAGCATCTCGGCGACGCGCTGCGGGCTGTCGCCTTCCGCGTAGATGCGGAGCAGGGGCTCGGTGCCGGAGGGACGTATCAGCCCCCAGAAGCCGTCGTCGAGCACGTAACGAACGCCGTCCATCGTGTCCGTGCTCGTGACGCGCAGACCCGCGATGGAAGCGGGCGGCTTCGCCGCGAGCGCCTGCGTGTCAGGCTTCGGGTCGCCGGGAGCGAGGTCGACGTCGAGGCGGTCGTATGCGTGTTCCCCGACCTGCTCGAAGAGCAGTTTGACGAGTTCGGAGGCCCGCTTGCCGGTCCTGACCATGAGTTCCACGAAGAGCAGGCCGCTGAAGATGCCGTCCCGCTCGGGGATGTTGCCGCGGAAGGCATAGCCGCCACTCTCCTCCCCGGCCGCGACAGCGTCTTCCATGATCATCGTGGGGCCGACGAACTTGAAGCCGACCGGGGTTACGGTTACAGGCAGGTTGTACCGTGTCGCCAGTTTGTCCACCATCACGCTCTGCGTGAGCGAGCGCACGATGGGGCCACGCAGTCCTTTGCCGTCCAGCTGGTGGAGGCAGAGAAGCGAGAAGGTGGAGAGCGTGTCGATGAACGTGCCGTTCTCGTCGAGGACGCCAAGGCGGTCGGCGTCGCCGTCATTGGCGAGCACTACGTCGAAGCGGCCGGCGCGCGCGGCCTCGATGCTCGGGCCGAGGTTGGGCTCGATCGGCTCGGGTTGGCGCATACCAGGGAACGCCGGGTTCCGCTCGGCGCGCATCTCCTGCACATCGGCGCCGGTGCCGTCCAGCGCATCGGCAACGAAGCCCGCGCCGGCGCCGTGCATGGCGTCCACGCCGATGCGCAGACCGGCTGCTCCGATCGCGTCGAGGTCCATGGCGGCAGCCAGGTTGGCGAGGTAGGGAGCCTTCATGTCGACGACCTGCGGCTTCGGGGCTTCCCGCCCCGGCGCTTCCACCCCGCCTGCAGCCTGGAGGGCGTCGATTTGACCTTCGATCCTGGCGACGACCTCCGGAGGCGCGCTGCCCGCATAGTCCGGCTTGAACTTGAAGCCGTTCCACAGGCCGGAGTTGTGGCTGGCCGTGATGATGGCCCCGCCGCCGGCCCGCTGGTGGAGGATGCTGTAGCTGACTACCGGGGTGGGAGAGACCTGGTCCGAGAGGTAGACGGGGATGCCGCTCGCAGCGATGACGGCCGCGGCTTCGGCGGCGAACTCCAGCGAACCGAATCGGGTGTCGTACCCGACCACTGCGCCGCGTTCACCCAGGCCTTCTTCCTTGAGGTAAGCGGCGACGGCAGCGGCGCAGATGCGCACGTTCTCGAACGTGTAGTCCCGGGCGATGAGGGCCCGCCAGCCGTCGGTGCCGAAGCGGATCAGCGGAGCGTCGCTCACCGGTCGGCTCCGAGGTCAGCGTCGGCGCGCAGGGCCTCCGCCTTGTCCGTGCGCTCCCAGGGAAGGTCTACGTCCATCCGTCCGAAGTGCCCGTAGGAAGCGGTCGGGCCGTAGATGGGCCTCCTGAGTTCGAGGTCGCGGATGATGGCGCGTGGGCGCAGATCGAAGTGCTTCTTCACCAGTTCGGTTATGAGCGCCGTGTCCACCTTGTTCGTGCCGAAGGTTTCTACCGCGAGGCTCGTGGGCTCAGCGACACCGATGGCGTAGGAGACCTGCACTTCGCACCGGTCTGCGAGACCGGCGGCGACGACGTTCTTTGCGACCCATCGCGCCGCGTAGGTGGCCGATCGGTCCACTTTCGTCGGGTCCTTGCCGGAGAACGCCCCGCCGCCGTGGCGCGCGACTCCTCCGTACGTGTCCACGATGATCTTGCGTCCCGTGAGGCCGGAATCGCCATGAGGGCCGCCGACAACGAAGCGCCCTGACGGGTTCACGTAGATGCGTGTCTCGTCGTCGATGAGCTCAGAGGGGACGACCTCTCCGATGACGTGCTCGCGGACGTCCTGTTCGATCTGCTCGTTGGAGACGTCCGCGCTGTGCTGAGTGCTGACGACGAGGGCCGCGATGCGCTTCGGTTTGCCGTGCTCGTACTCCACCGTGACCTGCGACTTGCCGTCGGGCTTGAGGTAGGGGATCACGCCCTCCCTTCGAGCGATGGAGAGCCGACGGGTCAGTTTGTGAGCCAGCGATATAGTGAGCGGCATGTACTCCGCCGTCTCGCTGCACGCGAACCCGACCATCATGCCCTGGTCACCCGCGCCGAGGTTCAACTCGTCGCTTGCGCCGTCCTTCCCCCGTTCCTCGAGCGCGGTGTCCACTCCTGCCTTGATGTCCGGCGATTGCTCGTGCAGGCGCACGATGACCTCGCACGTCTTGTAGTCGATGCCGATCTCCTGGTCGTCGTAGCCGATGCGCCTGACGGTGTCGCGGACGATGGCCTCATAGTCGACCCTGGCGGTCGTGGTGATCTCGCCGACCACCATGACGATGTTGGTGCCCGTCGCTGTCTCGCAGGCGACGCGGGCCATCGGGTCCTGGGCATAGATGGCGTCGAGGATGGCGTCGGACACCTGATCGCACAGCTTATCGGGATGCCCTTCGGTTACGGATTCCGAGGTAAGCAGATAAGAAGGCGAGGTCTCGAACGTCGTTCCGGTCTGTGTCATTCCCTGGGTCCTCCGAACTTCCTGAGTTGCATTGCGCACGGGCTATGTCCCCGCTTCCCATCCTGCCAGGTAGGCGGCCTGTTCCTCTGAGAGAGTATCCATGGCGATACCCATCGCTTCCAGTTTCAGCGAGGCGACCTGCTGGTCGATCTCCAGCGGGACGTCGTAGACGTCTACGGGCAAGGTAGCCGCGTTCTTCGCCATGTATTCCGAGCAAAGCGCCTGGTTGGCGAAACTCATGTCCATGACTGCGGACGGATGCCCTTCTGCGGCGGAGAGGTTCACCAGCCTGCCCTCAGCGAGCAGGTTGATCCTGCGTCCGTCTGCCATGATGTACTGCCGCACCATCGGGCGCACTTCCCGCTTCTCGACGGCGCTGTCCTCCAGAGCGTCGATGTTGATCTCGACGTTGAAATGACCGCTGTTGGCGACTACGGCCTCGTTCTTCATCACTTGAAAGTGTTGCGCGTCGAGCGCATGCTTGCCGCCGGTTACCGTTACGAATACGTCCCCGACTCGCGCAGCATCGTCCATAGGCATCAGTTGATGACCGTCCATCGTTGCTTCGAGGGCGCGGACAGGGTCCACTTCCGTGA
>DAOUHP010000180.1:0-18263 GCA_034428575.1 Dehalococcoidia bacterium
CACCACCCGCGCGGCGCCTCCGGAGACAGCGTACGCGGGGAAGGGGCATCGGCGTAAGGGGCAGATGTCACAAGATGGGAATTGGGCGAGCGCTCATGGTTGGCAATCTATATCAGTATCTGATATCATGTTTCTGTGAGACGCAAGCACCGAATCATCCTCGCTGCGGTGTTCAGACGCCCCACCCAAGCCGGCATCCGCTGGGACGACATCGAGTTACTGCTACTGGCCTGTGGTTCAGATATGGAGGAGCGTGCCGGTTCACGCGTGTACTTCGAATTGAACGGCGTGGCCGCGCACTTCCACCGGCCCCACCCGGAGAACGAAACGAGAAAGAGCATGATTGATGCAGTGCGACGATTCCTCACCGAGGCAGGTATAGAGCCATGATGCAGTACAAGGGCTACCGGGCAGCAGTGACCTTCGACGATTCTGCCAACGTCTTCCACGGCGAGGTGGTTGGCACCCGCGACATCATCACATTCGAGGGAGAGTCGGTCGACCAATTGCAGAAGGAGTTTGAGTTCTCCATAGACGACTACCTGGCTGTCTGCGCGGAACGAGGACGCGAACCCGACAGGCCTTACTCCGGGAAGATACCGCTGCGGGTGAGCCCCAAGGTGCACCGAGACGCGGCCGCTGCGGCGAAGGCCCAGGGCAAGACGCTCAACGCATGGCTCGCCGAAACAGTAGAGCGGGCAGCGGTGCAGACTCCCTGAGTGCCCCGGCCTCCATTGCCCGTCCACGCCTGCCGGATTACCCAGTCCTTCGTCGACGGGTGTAAAGTTCGTGCTGGTTCCGAGACGCTCGGCGCTCGAGCGTCTCCCATGAGGTCAACACTCCCCACGAGGAGGAGCAGCGATGCTATCGCAGCAGGACAACGAACGGTACACGCGCGTCGGCAAGGGCACGCCGATGGGCGAGTTGATGCGCCGCTACTGGCACCCTGTCGCCGGAACGTCCCAGATCATGGGCGACGACCCCACGATGGCCGTGCGGCTGCTGGGCGAGGACCTCGTCCTCTACCGGACCCCGGATAACGAGTTGGGACTCATCGAGCAACGCTGCGCCCACCGCGGCGTCGATCTGCTCTACGGCATCCCCGAGCAGGGGGGCATACGGTGCTGCTACCACGGCTGGCTGTACGACTTCAACGGCCAGTGCCTGGAACAGCCTTCCGAGCCGACGGGCAGCACGTACAAGGACAAGATCAGTCTCACGGCCTACCCGGTGCAGGAGTTGCACGGGCTCATCTGGGCCTACCTGGGACCGCAACCCGCGCCCCTGCTCCCCCGCTGGGACGTCTTCGCCTGGGAGACCAACGTCACGAGGCGCATCCAGGCGTCCACCCTCCCCTGCAACTGGCTGCAATGCGTCGACAACGCGCTCGACCCGACGCACTTCGAGCACCTGCACGGCTACTACGGCACCTGGATCAACGCACAGAAGGGCCAGGGCGAAGAGTGGGCGAACCGGCTGCCGCAGCGGGCGAAGCACCACCTGAAGCTGGGGTTCGAGCGGTTCGAGCACGGGGTCGTCAAGCGGCGGGTCACCGCGGGCATCGACGAGACCCATCCCGACTGGCAGACCGGGCATCCGATCGTATTCCCCTACACGCTGAAGATCGGCGGCGGCGAGGGCGCACATCGCTTCCTGCTCCGCGTCCCCATAGACGACGAGCACACCTGGTACGTGCGCTACACGACGACGGTGCATCCGGCAGGCGCCAACGTGCCGGCGCAGGGGTTCGGCTCCATCCCGGTCGAGGAGCACCCGCTTTACGACGAGAAGGGACGGCTCGTGAGCACGGACGTGCCTTCGCAGGACCAGATGACGTGGGTCGCGCAGGGCCCCATCGTGGACCGGACGCGCGAGAACCTGGGCGTGACGGACGCGGGCATCATCCTCTTCCGCAAGGTGATGGAGGAGAACCTCCGCATCGTCGAGGACGGCGGAGACCCGATGAACACCTTCCGCGACCCCGCGCAGAACGAGTGCATCCTGCTCCCCAACGAGGCTGCCCCGTTCCCCGGCTTCGATGAGCCGGGAGGGCCGTGGTACGGCGTGATGCCCCGCAAGCCGGACGTGGAGGTCTCGCTGCTGTGACTCCTCCTCTGTTGCAGGGGGCGCTCAAGCACCCACGCCGTTCCATGGTCCGACAAGCCGGTACATCTCCGCGCCACGTGCCGGGAGGGACACCTTGAGCGAAGAGAATGACCCGGTAGGAACGCTGACTCACGTCGGCATAGACGTTGCCGACCTCAAGCGGGCCGAAGCGTTCTATTCGGCGCTGCTGGGAGTCAAGCGAAGTTCAGCCTGGGACCAGTACCTCGCCTTCGAGCCGCTGCCCGGCGGCCTCACGGTCTATCTCCAGCGCGTTCCTGAGAAGAAGACCAGCAAGACGCGTGTGCACATGGACCTCACGGTGCCCGACGTGCTGGCGGCGCTGCCGAGAGTCGAGGCACTCGGGGGAACAGCGGTCAGGGAATTCGTCGAGCCGGGAGAGAATCTGGCCGTAATCGCCGACCCCGACGGCAACGAGTTCTGCCTGTTGAGGGCGAAGTGACGGCCTCATCAAGTAGCAGCGCGCAAGGCCCAGTTGAGCAAGCGTCCCGGTGGTGAGACACGAATCTCGAGAGGTGAACGCATGAAACTCGTCCTGTTCGACGATGACAAGACCGGCCTGCTCCGCGATGGCCGCGTGGTGGACCTCAGCCCGGCGCTGGGGGACCTGGCTTCGCACCCGGCGCAATGGCGCATGGAGGCCATTATCGAAGGCTTCGATGCGTACCGGCCGCAGTTCGAGCAACTCGCTGAGAGCGAGCGCGGCGTCCCTGCCGACTCCGTGCAGATGCGGGCCCCGCTGCCGAGGCCGCGCCACCTGCTCTGCGCGTTCGCCAACTACCTGGACCGGGAGGGCGCCCAGAGAGGCAACATCGATTTCTTCTACAAGGGCGCCACGAGCATCGTCGGCACGGGGACGACGATAGAGGTGCCGGACCTGGAAGGCGCAACGGCCTACCAGCCGGAACCCGAGTTCGCCTACGTGATCGGCAAGGAAGCGAAACACGTGGAGGAGGCCGACGCTCTGGACTACGTCTTCGGCTACGTCAACTTCATCGATGTGTCCTGCCGCGGCCTGCAGGGACGGCGCACCACCTTCCTGCACAAGGGGATAGACGATTGGGGACCGATGGGCCCCGCCATCGTCACCAAGGACGAGATCCCCGACCCACAGGACGTGCGGGTGCGCCTCTGGCTGAACGAGGAGCTCCAGCAGAACTACAGCACGTCGGCGATGGCCTACCCCGTTGCAGAGCAGATCGCGTGGCTCAGCCAGTACGTCACCCTTATGCCCGGCGACGTCGTCGCGTGCGGCACACACCATGAGGGCCTCTGCAACATCAACGACGGCGACCGCGTCGACGTTGAGATCGAGGGGCTCGAGCGGCTCTCCATCGCGGTGCGCTCGTACGCGCCGAGGCTCACCGAGCGGTGGCGTCCACCCGGTGTGATCGACACCGGCCCAGCTCCGGCGTAGCGAGGCGCAGACTCGCACCAGGGATGGGTGTCCGGGCCGTTACCGATTGCCCCGGGCGAGCTGGTCCCACGCCGCGGTCGCCGACGACCGGCGGAGGTTCTCCTCGGCCCCGAGGGCCGGGTCCCAGTCGTTGGCGATGACGCGCATCCCGTTGAAGCCGTTTGACTCCTCGGACGCGAGCCAGACGGACGGCGGGCCCATGACCTCCGGCTGCACGAGCGCGGCAAAGTCGCGGCTGGGGTCACGATCGACGAACATGGTGTTCGTGCCGCCGCCGGGAAGCAGCGCGTTGGCCGTGACGCCGGTGCCTTCCAGCTCGCGCGCCATCGCGGCCACCATCGCCTCGTGGGTCGCCTTGCTCGGCCCGTAAGGGATGTTGCGTGTCATCGTGTCAAGGCTGGTCGTGACGCCGATGACGCGCCCCCATCTTGACCGCGATCATCCGCTCCCACACGTCCACCGGCTGCTCCCAGAATCGGAGCGGCCTGTCCGACGGGGGGAGGAGCGTTCGGTGGTGTACGCCGGCCAGGTTCACGAGGATGTCCACACTCCCGTGCGCGTCGATCGTGCTCTGCACGGCTCGCTGGGCCTCGTCCCATCCGCTGGTGTCCGCCACGAGTGTCGAAACTGCGGCATCGCCTGCAATCTCCCGGGCCTCGTTCGCGGTCTTCTGGAGCCAGTCGTCGTTTATGTCGAGCATCGCGACCCGTGCGCCCTCGCGGAGCATCGCAAGCGCGATCACTCTCCCCATGCCGATGGGGCTGCCCGCGCCCGTAACGAGCGCCACTTTCCCTTCGAGCTGTCCAGCCATGAGCATTCCTCCGACCCGCAGATGCCGCGAGCATACTCACGCGCAAACAGGGTGTCGACAGGAGCGTCAGATGCGGCGGAATCGGACATCTGCCACTTACGCCGACAGGCATGGTCTCCCTAACCTACCGGTGATCGGCCCGGCTTCCAGACGTCACTGATGGATTCACGGTATAAGCCGGGCATATACTTGAAATGAGGCAGGCCACGTGGTGGTAAGCGTTAGCGAGTTCCAGGCATATACGTCCGAGAATGCCGCCCAGCATGCAGAATTGAGCAAGGGCATCGCCGTTCTCTCGCAGCGAGCGGAGGACACGCACAAACTGCTGCTCACGCTCCTGGGCGGCATGGGCGCGATGTTCGCTGCAATCATTGGCGGGTTCATCGCCATCTTCGTGAAGATAGCCTGACCCCGACCGCCCTACCCCGTGCGTGCCTGTTGCGGTAGCATCCGGCGCATGAGCACCGCCGACGTCATCACCCAGGAAGTCATCCGCGCCCGGCTGGACGGCATCGTCCGCGAGATGCAGGCCGCCGTCCTCCGCACCGGTTTCTCCACCATCATCCGCGAGTCCCACGACTTCTCCGCGGGCATCACCGACCGCGACGGAAACGTCGTCGGCCAGTACTCGCCGCTGCCACCGCACCTCGGCGCGTACCCGGCGTGTGTCCAGGGTGTCCTCCAGTTCTACTCATTCGAGGAGATGGAGGAGGGCGACTGCTTCCTCATCAACAACCCGTACTACTCCGGCTGCCCCCATCCGAACGACATGGTCGTCGTGATGCCCGTCTTCCACGAAGGCGCGGTCGTCGCGTTCTGCGCCAGCATGGGCCACAAGAGCGACATCGGCGGGCAGTCGCCCGGCTCGCGCAACACGCTCGCTCGCGACGTGTTCGGCGAGGGGCTGCAGATCATGCCGGTCAAGTTCCTCAGCAGGCGCGAGCCGCTGCGCGAGACGCACCAGTTCCTTCGGGCCAACAGCCGCACCCCCGAGCTGGTCATCGGCGACCTCGGCGCGCAGGCGGGCGCCCTCTGGAGTATCGGCTCGACACGCCTGAATCACCTCATGGACGAGTACGGCCAGGAGACGGTGGTCAGCGCGTTCGAGCAGATCGGCCTCCGCACGGAAGCCCGCGTCCGCCAGGAGATACGGCAATGGCCGGACGGCGTCTGGGAGGCGGAGGCGTTCACGGACGACATCGTGG
Source organism: Dehalococcoidia bacterium (assembly GCA_034428575.1). Lineage (GTDB taxonomy): Bacteria > Chloroflexota > Dehalococcoidia > Lucifugimonadales > Australimonadaceae > Bin16. The sequence continues at coordinate 5,558 of DAOUHP010000180.1, forward strand.
ACCCGAACCGCAAGCTGCGCCTGCACGTCGCCGCCATCAAGCAGGGCGACTCGCTCGTGCTCGACTTCTCCGGCACCGACGACCAGAGCCTCGGCCCCATCAACGTGCGTCCGCCGTTCATCCACGGCATGGCGTACTACGCCGTCATCGCGATGATCGACCCCGGCGTGCCGAACAACTTCGGGCTTGCCCGCGCCGTCGAGTGCCGCTTCCGCGAGGGCTCAGTGGTGAACCCGACCTTCCCTACTCCGGTGGGCTTCTACTCCATGACGCTCTCCACGGTGGAGGACATCGTCTTTGAGGCGCTCAGCCAGGCCGCGGGACGCCCCGCCGTCGCGCACAACGCCAGCAGCGGCATGGTGGTGATGGGCACGGTGGGCGGCGGCAGACGCTACGTGCAGTACGAGCTGATGATGTCCGGCAACGGCGCCCACCACGGCGGCGACGGCTGGACCGGCACCGGCCACTCCTGGGGCGGGGGCAGCAAGATCACGAGCGCGGAGATACTCGAGTCCGAGTTCGACGTGGAGATGCAGCGCTTCGAACTCGTGCAGGACACGGGCGGGCCAGGCGAATACCGGGGCGGGCTCGCGATGCGGCGGGAGTACCTCGTCAAGCAGGCGAGCCGCTACGCCGGAGGGAGCCCGCGCAACCTCGCGCCCGCCCACGGCGTCATCGGCGGGATGGACGGCGTCGGCGGGGCCGTTACGGTCAATCCCGGCGCGGACGACGAGCGGCGCTACGTCGGCATCATCTCCAACGTCATGCTCGAAGAGGGCGACGTCGTGCGCGTCGAGACCGGCAGCGCAGGCGGCGCCGGCGACCCCGCGCAGCGCGACCGCGAGCGCGTCGTAAGCGACCTCCGGAACGGCTACATCAGCACGGACTCCGCCATCCGGGTCTACGGCCTGAACGAGGAGACTGTGACCGAAGCCCTCGCGCCCCGGGGGGAGTGAGGAGTGCCACCGAGAGGCGGTCTGCAGAGCCGCAGGCGACGCGCACGCGGCGGGGTCGTAGGGGAGAGCGATAGTCGACAAGATGACAAGGAGCAACAATGAGTTCTACGCCTCAATTATTCAGAATCCATCCTAACGAAAAGCGATCCGACATTGTGCAGGAAGTTGAATTCTCCACGTTGGGTTTGCAAGAACGCTATGACATCCAGGAATGGGTCGCGGCAAACCCAGGCATTTTGGGCGATGACTTACTAATCATTGCAAAAGAGTTCAGCGACTTCGACAAAACAAAAGAGCGACTCGATTTGCTAGCCGTAGACAGAAGCGGCAAGTTAGTGATTATTGAACTAAAGCGTGATGATTCGGGCGCAGACACACATTGGCAAGCCATTAAGTATGCCAGTTATCTCGACCGGACGCCTGCTAGTGAGGTTGTGCGAATGCTCGCTGCACATGAGGCGTTTTCGGAAGAAGAAGCTACAACAAAGCTACAAGGTCATCTTGATGCAGGTGACCTTAGCACGCTCAACAACGGGCAACGTATCATTCTTGTCAGTCACCGTTTTGCACCTGAAGTAACGTCTGCTGTCTTGTGGCTCAATGAACAAACAGGAACCGATCTGATGACTTGTGTGCAATTGACGCCTTATCAGGATGGAGAGACTGCTTCTCTCTATCTGCTTGCAAACACAATCATACCTGTGCCCGGCGTAGAGGCCTACCAAATTCAAGTAGGCAGTGGAGGAAGCTTTGGCTTGACTCCAGCCCCCTCACGAGCGTCGAATCCTTACACTGACCAAATAAACCGTGCGATCGGTGAGACAATCAACTTGGCAGAAGAAACATTGCCGGACGAACTCGTAACAGACCACTCACACAAACAAGGACGTTGGGGTTACTGGAAATTCTGGTATAGTCGCGAACCCTGGAAGGAATGGGAGTTAATGTATCGACTAATTCTGCATAAGAAGGAGATAGCGCCCACTGGGCTAATGCCGGAGGAGGCTTTCGATACGGTTCAAGGTGAATGGGCTGCAGCAATCCAGTTGTACGCTACACGTTCTTTGCCTCAGATCGTGGAAGACGGCATTGCTAAACTCTCAGTAGAAGAGAACTGTTTTCTAAGTACCGAAGATAGAATGGTGTTATTGGGTACTGCTGAGATTACTGATACTTTTGTCAATAAATTCGCAATCGCTGTCCGTCAGTTCATCCAAACCCTCACCCCACTGATAGACGAAGCCTATGAGCAAGGCCAATTCAAGGGCGACGATGCGGACGAGGAAAACGCCGAGAAGGAAAACTAGTCTCCTATCAGACTTTCCTACTCAAACTCCGCCATCAGTTCACCGATGCCGGCGTATTCGGTAAGGCCCTCTCGGCTTCGGATTTGCCGAAGCGCTTCCAACGTCGTTGCGTTGGGGACTGGCGACAGGAACGGCAACCCGCCATGCGCGACGACCTGTTCGTAGAACAGGGTGACCGCCTCGGTTACCGACAGCCCAAGCGCAGCGAAGGTCCGCTCTGCTTCCTGCTTCAAATCAGGCTCGATGCGCGCATGTATGGTTCCGGTCCTGGACATAACGCCTCCGTGTGGCGGGAAGCATTGTAGCGCCCTCTCTCCACCCACAGGCGTATACTCCCCGAACACCCCAGCCTTCTCTCCCGTGGGAGAGCCGGATGCGAGCAACCAAGGAGTGCAACCATGACCAGCCTCATCACCGGAGCGGGACTCGTCGGCTCATCGTACGCGCGGGAGGCCATCGCGCAGGGAGACCCCGTCGTCTTCTACGACGTACGGCCTGACGCGGACTACCTCCGCGTGAAGCTCGATGGCGCGCCGTACGATGCCGTGCAGGGCGACCTGCGCGACCTGCCCGCACTCGTGACCGCGATGCAGCAGCACCGGCCGGAGGTCGTCGTGCACACGGCGGGTCTCATCGGCAACAGCGTGGGCAGCCCGGTCTACACCGGCATGCAGATCAACGTGCAGGGCACCATCCACGTTCTGGAGGCGGCACGGCTCACCGGCGTCAAGCGGTTCATCCACGTGAGCACCTACGGCGTGTACGACCGCCGCTCCGAGGCCGGAGGAACGATATCGGAGGACTACCAGCGCGCGGGCGGCGGCAACCCCTACTCCGCGTCCAAGGTGGCGAACGAGCACATCGCCGAGGCCTACGCGACCTACTACGGCTTCGAGTTGGTCTTCGTTCGCCCGTCCAACGTGTTCGGCTACAACCACTTCCGGGGCGGCTCCGGCGGCGGCATGACCGTCCACAGCGTCGTCGAGGCCGGGTTCAAGGGCGAGCCACTCGTCGTGCCCGCGATCCGTGGCCGCGCGTTCGAATACGTCTACGGCAAGGACCTGGGGCGTCTCATCCGCCGCGCCGCGGGCATCCCCCTCTCCGGCGTCACGGCGTTCAACGGCGGCAACGGCTACGTCACGTCGTTCGAGGACCTGGTGGACGCGGTGCGCACGGTGTTTCCGGACCTCAACGTGACCGTCGCGCCGGCAGACCGGCCCATCCCCGACCCTACGACGCCGCTCGACATCTCCAACGCCAAGGCGCTGCTCGACTGGGAGCCGGAGTACTCCGTGCCGGAGGCGTTCGCGGACTACGTCGAGGAGATGCGCCGCGCCGAGGGGCGATAGGGCACCTCGGTCGTTCCTGCGGAGGCAGAACCTCGCATCCCTGGCGATGAATCAGCGAGGCCACGGGGGGAGACCCTGTGCAGTGCCTGATCCCCTCTCCCTTGAGGGGAGAGGGTTAGGGTGAGGGTGAATCGGCGGGGGGCTGGGTGGTTTACGCAATGGCTCCCTTGTAGGGAGAGGGGATAGCGAAGGGCGCCTTGCGGGCGTCCCTGTCGCCCCCTACAGGCCGTACAGGCGCTTGGGGTTGTCGTAGAGGATCTTGCGCGTGCTGGCCTCGGACACCTTGCCGTCGTCGCGAAGCTTGCTCAGCGCGTCTATCTCCGCCGTAGTGTCGGCGTGGCCGTAGTCCGTGCCGATGACGAGATGGTCGTCGCCGACGCGGTCGATGACGTAGGCGAGGTCGTCGATCGTCTGGCAGCCGACGTACAGGTTGTACTCCTCCATGAGCTGCGCGTCGCGCGGGAACGTGACGTCGGCGAACCTGCGCGAGCGGAGGAGGATGTCGTTCATCACGTAGGGCAGCCATTGGGACGTCACCTCGATGAACGCCCAGCGGAGGTCCGGGAACTTCTCCGGCACGCGGTGCAGCACGAGATCGCTGAACGCCCCGACGGTCGGGAACTTGAAAGTGGGCAGACCCACCGAGCGGTCGTACAGGTCCAGGTTCGCGAACTGTCCGGCTGCGGCGTGGACTGCGATGGCCAGGTCCAGCTTCTGCGCCTCCTCGTAGACCGGGAAGAAGTATGGGTCGGAGAGGATGAGGTTGTGCTCGTGGCCGCGGAAGAAGACGGCGCAGGCCCCGTGCTCCTTGCCGAAGTGGACCTCCTCGATGGCCTTGTCCATGTTCATGAGCGGAGGGATGACGGCCCAGCGGAGGCGTCCTCCGCCCTGCTCCCAGACGTCGGCGAGCCAGCGGTTGTAGGCGCGGGAGATGGCGTAATCGGTGTCGGCGTGGTTCGTAAGCGGGCGGAGGAACATGGTGGGATAGAGGATGTGCACGTCCACGCCGAGCTCGTCCATGTGGTCGAGACGGGCCTTGATGTCGGCGACCTCGCGAGCGGCGGTGGGGAACTCCGGACCGACGTTTATATTCATGCGCCAGGCGCGGCCCTCCAGGAACCAGTACTTGTCCGTGTTCGAGCCGTCCTCCCGCACGAGCACGATGGGCCGGAACCTCGCGTCCTCCTCCCGCATGAAATCGAACGTGCGCGGCGTCTCGATGACGTGGCAGTCGGCGTCTATGACTCGAGTCTGTACGGCGGTGGCCATGACCGGGCCTCCCCTTCTGCGCGATGTGGCGCAAGCCTACCAAGAACTCACATCGATGGACAGGATGAACCCCATAGAAAAGGTTGGTGTCAGGACTTAGTGCGCGTGAGTCGCTTGTACTCAAGCCGGGGACGACCGAAGTTGAGAAGCAGTCCGGCCTCGATTCCGGTAGCTTTGAGGTAATTGATGACCTGCGCCTGATGCTCAGGAGCAAGCGCCCTCGCGGCTTTGAGTTCGACGATCACTTGGTCTTCAACAAGGAGGTCTGCAAAGAACACCCCCACCACCTGTTCACGGAAGTAGACGTTGACGGGGGCTTGTGCTCGAACACTGATGCTTTGCGCGTTGAGCGCAATCATCATGGCGTTCTCGTACACAGACTCCAGAAAGCCACTCCCCAACTCATTGCTGACATTGAATGCGCCAGCCGACGATGGAGCGCGTCAGACCCTCCAACGAACCTGCCCACATGTTCATCACCATCCTGTCCATCCTGTGTATCGATGTTCATACTCAGGAAAGGTGGTTCGAACATGCAACGGGGTGATGTCGCAGTGAGGGTTAGGGATAGTGGCGGGTTTGCGCTGGCCGGACATGCGACGCCTGATCCCTTGCCCGCTCGATGGGAGAAGAGTTAAGCATCCCCCATGGACATCGCCATCCTGTCCATCCTGTCCATCAATGTTCATGTTCCTGGCGCGGAGCCGGCCGACTCCTCCCCCGACGCGGCGCCGATGCCGTGTGCCTCTTCCTCGCTGCTGCCCTCCTGGCGTGCCAGCGTATAGGCGCGCTCGTAGGCACGGGCGTACTCGATGGCGTTGTCGTGGTCCCTGCCCGCGAACTCTCCGTCCGCGTGGGCGGCCGAGTAGACGTTCGCCCGCTCGTGGTTCCATGCCTCCTCGAATCGCTTTTCGAAGTACGTCAAGTGATAGCGCCACGCGTAACGGTATGACTCTGGCCATTCGTACCCCAGCTCGATCGCACGACGAAGGCCCAGGAAGTACGATTGCGCGTCCTGGTAGGAGTCCTGGTCCGGGAAGCCCAGGTCCACCTTTGCGGTTGCGAACACCTGGGCGTATATGTGCGCTTCCCTGTACGGATCGTCCCATCGCAGTGCTATCGCCTGGTTGTGTGCGCGCACGTAGGCTTCGGCGAACGCCGCCGTCCAACTCAGGATGTTGCGCTCTTCAGTGTTGCCTCTGGATACATGCCGCTTGGCGTCCTCGTAGCCATGGCGATAGGCGATGGCATACAGGAGACGCTGCCGCGTGGCCGCATAGCCGCCGTACGGCCCGGAGCGCTCATAGCCCTCGACGAAGACATCGGACAGTTCGGCCTCCTCTTCCATGGAAACCTCGTCGTCGACGCGGTAACCGGCGAAGACCGAGGCGTAGGCGTGAGCGCCCACGCGGCTGGCGTCGCTGCGCGCGAACGCTTCCGCGTAGTCCGTCGCGAACGTCGTGGCGGAAGCGTCCTCGATGAACGGCCAGTGCTCCGAGTTCTTCCGCGCCGCCTCGCTTGCGCGCCCGAGCGCCAGGGCGATCGGCGCCAGGCCCCCTATCGCCTCCGCGAAGGCTGCCTCGTAGTCGGGCATGAAGTTCGGAAGATCGTCCGGGAAGTGCACGTCTATGCTGATGCTCACGTAGAAGTGGTACAGGTAACCGGCGGCGTAGTCCTGCGCATCGTCGTCGTCCAGCCCCAGGGCCTTCGCAGACGCGAACGCGCCAGCGAAGGTCCCCACGTCCACCCCGGTCAGGTCTTCACCTGCCGCGTAGGCGACGCCTTCCTCGTACCCCTCCGGGACCGGCGTCGGCGTTGCCGTCGGCTCGGGACGCGGCGTGGCGGTCGGAGGCGAAAGCGTCGCGGTCGGTTCAGGGACCGTCGTCGCGGTCGGCGCTGGCACACGGGTAGGCGTCGCTGTCGGCACAGGCGTGGGCGCAAGTGTCGCCGTGGGCGCGGGGATAGGCGTGGCCGTTGGTTCGATGGTTGGCGTAGGGGTCAACGTGGGGGCCGCTGTGGGCGTAGCGGTCGGCGCCGGAGCCGAGGTTGGAGTCGGGGTGGGGTCGCCGCCGTTGCAGGCACTGAGCAGGAGTGTCGCGGACAATGCCGCCACGAGGAACAGGCCGGACGGTCGTTGCATCTTTGTTTCTACTTCCCAGGTATGGCTGGTCGGGGCGGCCAGGATCGAACTGGCGACCTCCTGCTCCCAAAGCAGGCGCGCTTCCGCTGCGCTACGCCCCGGCGCTCTCCAGTTTATCAGCACCCGCCCGTGGTCAAAGGAGACGGCACGGCTGCGAGGTTCCCCGCTTCCAACTGCTGGCTGCGACACGCGCCGCTTACGCGGTCGCCCCACGCCCGCGTACTCTGTCCCTGTCCGGGGAGGCGTCTGGTCCCTTCCCCGTGATGGAGGAAGGTTGGGGTTGAGATGGGGTGATTCCACACCTCAGGAGCGAAATGAGAAGAAATGGGAAGAGATGAGACGCTTTTTTCGTTGCAAGGCCGCCGCGGGGAGTGGGACCGCGGTCCACACTCGCGAGACTCGCGTGTCACCGTCGCTCAAACGCGATTGGAACACGCAGTGGAACGCTCGGAACGCGCCCGGGTGGTGCTCATGCCTGGTCAAATCGGATATGTGACATCTGTCGGTTGTGCAAACGACGCTCTCCTCCTTACCCTGTTTCAGACGGCCCGCCACGCCCACCGGTGATCGCCGGGAAGCGGGAGCCGAAACCACGGAGGAGGAACAGCAGATGAAGAACACGCTCAGCGGTATGGTCAGGAAGGACAGCGGCCTCAGCCACCGGCAGGCAGCCGCGCTCCCGTACATCGCATCGGAGCCAACGCTCCAAAAGGGGGCGACCGCCGCCCAGGTCGCGCGGAGCACTCTGGCGCGGTGGATGCGGGACCCCGCCTTCCGCGCAGAACTGGAATACATCCGCAACAACATGGCGGACCTCGCGTTCGCGGAACTGGAGGGGCTCGCGCTCAAGAGCGTTATCCGAATGGCCCAACTGCTCGAAAGCGAGAACGAGAACGTGGCGCACCGCGCGTTGAAGACCGCGGTGGCCACTACCCTCACCATCAGGGAGCAACGCACGCTCCGCCACAGGCTCGACCTGCTGGAGAACGCCCAGGTCATGATGAGGCAGCAGCGATGAGAAGCGCCCCCAGGGGACTCGAACGCTACTACGGATGCCTGCTCGCTCAGGCTGCGCTCCAACCCATCGCCGAGCAGTACGTCGACCGCTGGATGAACGCTGTCGAACGCGGCGGCTACCCGCCCGACTTCGCGGAGCTCTTCGAGGCCGCGGCAGCGGAACGCGTCCCCGTCCTCAGCCCAATACCCATTGCCGCCTACCTCCGGCAGTGCTTCAAGACCGGACGCATCCCGGACGAGGCCCGCATCGTACAGGCCATCGCTCACGCCTACGCCGAGGGCGACCTTATGGACATGAACAAGACCTGCCGCTGCCCCGCCCGTCGCCCGGTCTTTCGGCGGTCTGAGCGCGACCGCCTCTTGGATGACTGAAGGGCGTCTGATCCCCTCTCCCTGCAAACGGGAGAGGGGACTGCGGGGGTGGTGCGTGCGCGGCCGGTGACCGTGGAACTATGAGGGCTTGTGCTGCCGCGCAAAGTATGATATTCGTTCGGAACATTAGTTCTATTCAAGGGAGACAAGCCAATGCTCATCCAGCGCGCCCCGGACGTCTACGAGAAGCTGCGTCACCTCGGCGGGATGGCGACGGACGACGTGCTCTCGCCCGCCGAGCGCTCGGACGGAACGGCGCGTCCCAGCGACGGCTGGGAACGCGTCGGCCCGCGCGGCGGAGTGACACCGCACGCGGGCGTCTACAAGGCCGCCATGCCGAACGGCAGGCGCATATCGCTCATGCGCGTGATGTTCACGGACCACTGCATCATGGACTGCCACTATTGCCCCAACTCCTACTGGGTGCCCCGCAGGCGCTACGGCTTCAAGGTGGACGAGCTCGCGCGGTTGTTCGACGAGATGCACCGCCGCCACATGGTGGAGGGGCTCTTCCTGAGCTCCGGTATCTTCAAGGACCCGAACGCCACCCAGGAGCGACTGCTGGACGTGGTGGAGGCGGTGCGGTCGCGCTACGGGTTCCGCGGCTACGTGCACCTCAAGGTGATGCCCGGCACGAGTGAGGACGCGCTGATCGAGCAGAGCCAGCGCCTGGGAGCGCGGCTCTCCGTCAACATGGAGGCCCCCTCCGCCGAGCACCTGCGGAAGCTCAGCGCGATGAAGGACTTTGACAACGGCATCCTCGCTCCGATGAAGCGCATCAGCACGCTCATGCAGGAGCGTTACGGCGGCGCCGTCGGCCAGGCGACGCAGCTCGTGGTCGGCGCGGCTGACGAGTCCGACTGGGACATCTACGCGCGGATGCGGAGCCTCTACGGAGAGTACGGGTTCAAGCGCGTCTACTACTCGGCGTTCCGACCCGTGCGCCACACGCCGCTGGAGGAGCATCCCGCGACGCCGCCCGTGCGCGAGCACCGCCTCTACCAGCTGGACTGGCTATCGCGCATCTATGGCTACGACTCGGAAGAGCTGCGGCCTGCCTTCGACACGAGCGGTTTCCTCGAGCTGCGCGCCGACCCGAAGATGATGATCGCAGTGAACGACTTCGAGAGGTTCCCGGTGGACGTGAACCGGGCGAGCGAGCGGGACCTGTTGCGCGTACCCGGCGTCGGACCGCTGGCAGCGAGCCGTATCATGCGGCAGCGGGGCGAGCACTCCATCACGAGGCGCCAGGAGCTGCAGGCGATGGGCGTGGTGCTGAAACGTGCCATGCCTTTCCTCCGCTTCCCGGGGCATAAGCCTGCGCCTGCCAGACAGGGCGAACTGGCGCTCTTCCCGGAACAAGGCAAGGCCCGTATGCAGCCGTCTCCCCGCACGATGGACCTGCACGCGGCGCACGCGGCCTCCGGCTGTGCGACGTGTCCGCTCAATCCCGGGACCTGCGGAATGGCAGCGTAGGCCGCGAACCGGCGTTGCAGGATTTCCCGCCAGGTGAACGGGTGCTACTATCCGCCCGAACAACGAGGAGGGATCCGAGGAAGATGCTCAGAGTCGGCACACAGGCTCCCGACTTCACCGTACCGCTCAACACCGGCGACGCCTTCACTCTCTCCGAGCACCGCGGACGGAACGTCGTGCTCTTCTTCTTCCCGCGCGCCGGAACCAAGGGGTGAACGTGGGAGGCCGCGGAGTTCCGCGACGAGCACGACCGCATCGTTCAGGCGCATGCCGCCGTCCTCGGCATCAGCACAGACGGCTCCGACGCGCTGGCTGATTTTGCCCAGAGCCTCGGCCTACCCTACTATCTGGCATCCGACCGCTCCGGCGAGGTGCGGCGTCTCTACGACGTGCGGCGCCGGTTCGGGCTGGGTACGTCCCGGTTCACCTACGTTGTCGACGACGCCGGAGTGATCCGGAGCGTGTATCACAACGAGTTCGTGATGAAGAGCCACGCCAGGAGCGCGCTCGAGGCGTTGGAGACGCTCCGCAACGGGCAGGCGTAGCCGACACGCGCGTCTCGCTGGACGCAGCGATTCCCTCCCTGTGGGCTCTTTCGTGTCAGCACGCTATTGCCAAGAGTAGTTCAACGGCGTAACGTAGTGGGCAAGCGCCGCGAGCACCCGGAGCAGAAGCCCATGACAACGACACCGCCTCCCTCGGAGGACGTCCCCCGCTACTTCCACGACTACGCGCTCGAGAACGAGCGCCAGCACAGAGAGCTCGCCACCGCCATCACCCGGTGGAAGGGTGAGTTGGAGACCGCCATCGCTGAGTCGAGAGGCCAACTGGAGACCGCCATCGCTGGGCTGCGGGGCGAGGTGAAGACGGAACTTCACCAGATGGAGAACCGGCTGCTCTGGCGGATCCTGGGTGGCGTCGTCATCGCCGCCGGTCTGAGCACGGTGGTGGACAGGCTGCTCGGCGGCTAGGGTATCATCGGCCTGTGTACAAGGTAGGCGTTCTCACGAGCAGCGACATGGGCGCGCGGGGCGAGCGCGAGGATACGAGCGGAGCGCTGATCCGCGAGACCCTCACACCGCCGGACTACGAGCACGCCGAGTACGCCGTAGTCCCCGACGACCGCGCAACCATTGAGCAGACGCTCCTGACGTGGGCCGATGAACGCGGGCTCGACCTCATCCTCACCACCGGTGGCACCGGTCTGACCGACCGGGACGTGGTGCCTGAAGCGACTCTCGCGGTCGTCGACCGGCTCGCCCCCGGCCTGCCGGAAGCCATGCGCGCGTACGGCATGACCAAGACGCCCATGGCGATGCTCAGCCGCGGAACGGCAGGCGTACGCGGGCGCACGCTCATCGTGAACCTGCCGGGCAGCCCCAAGGGAGTGCGCGAGGGACTGGAAGTGCTTGCGCCCATCCTGCCGCACGCGCTCGGCCAGTTGACCGGAACGGACCGCGGGCACTGACCCCACGATGCGCATAGACGTCCTCACCGTATTCCCGGAGATGTTCGGCCCGGTGCTCGCTGTCGGCATCGTTGGCAAGGCCATACGGAACGGCCTCGCGGACGTGCGCGTCCACGACCTGCGCGAGTTCGCCCACGACAGGCACCGCTCCACGGACGATTCTCCCTTCGGCGGAGGCCCCGGAATGGTGATGCTGCCGGGGCCGCTATTCGAGGCCGTACGTTCGCTGGAACCAGGGCCGGATGTATGCGTCGTAGCTCTCACGCCCCTCGGCAGGCTGTTCGACCAGCGGACGGCGGAGCGGCTCGCCGGGCTGGAGCGCATCGTCCTGATCTGCGGACGGTACGAAGGCATCGACGAGCGCGTGATCGAAGGGCTCGCGACTGAGGAGATCAGCACCGGCGACTACGTCGTGAGCGGCGGCGAGATCCCCGCGATGCTCCTCGTGGACGCCGTCGTGCGTTTGCTGCCGGGTGCGCTGGGGCACGGCAACGAGGCGCTGGCGGACGACTCGCACACCTCCGGGCTGCTACAGCACCCGCAGTACACGCGGCCCGCCGAGTTCGATGGGCTCGCCGTGCCGGACGTGCTGCTCTCCGGCGATCACGCAGCCATCGCGCGATGGCGCAGGCACGAGGCCTTGCTGCGGACGCTCGAACGCCGACCCGACATGCTTGCCCGGGCCGAACTGAGCGCGGAGGACATACGCATCCTCCGCGCCCTCGGCTGGCAGCCGCCTACACCGAGATCGGAGAGCGAGGCGTAGCAGCAGGTTCGGAGGATGCCGGAGCGGTGGAAGCCGCGGGTGCGGGAACGACCACGCGACGAGTCTTCGCTGGCTGGGGCAGCTCCGTGCTCCCCATGCTGAAGGCGGCGAGGCTCTCCAGTTGGCTGGCGCGCACCCACTCGTCACGCCCCACAGGAGCGACCAGCCAGTTCTCGAGCACAGCCTGGCGCGTCATCTCAACCTTTGTCCGCGCGGTGGCTTCCGGGTTCCAGTCGTATGCCGCGTTCACCGTCGGTGAGAGGTGCATGGAGGTCGGCACCAGCATGCCGAGGAACGCGTAGGTAGCATTCCCCTGCTGGCAGAGCACGATCTGGTGGCCGGGAGTGGGCCCCGCGGCCGGCTCGACCCATACGCCGGAGCATACCTCGGTCGTGCGGTCGACAACCTCCAACTGGCCGCTGCCGAGCAATGGCTCGTGGTCGTCCGGGCGATAGTGTTTGCGGTTCCTGCGGCTGGGGCGCATCGCCTCATCCAGCGCGTCCCGATGGACCACGTAGCGGGCGTTCGGAAACGTCGGCAGCACCCGCCCGGATGAGGTGAAGTGCGTGCACCCTCCCGCGTACTC
>DAOUHP010000181.1:0-7489 GCA_034428575.1 Dehalococcoidia bacterium
TAGCTCTCCTGTGAGGTTCGCCAGCACTCCGGCCGCGTCAGGCGTGAAGACGGTCTTCGATAGCACCCGTTCAGGATAGACAGCCATGTAGAGAGAGACGTGGCGGTTGCCATAGTTGCAAGGGGTAGTCTTGTAACCGCCCTTCTGGAATATCTCTTCCACGAGCACGAACGGACTCTCGGGGCTGAGGTCTCCCACCAGCGTTGATAGAGCCTTGGCCGCGTTCTCTGCCGCTGGGCTTCCGGCGCTTGGGGCAGGTTCAGCCGTTGGCGTGGCCTTCGGGACCGGCGTGGGCGTTGGGGTCGGTTCAGGCGTAGCACTCGGGGTTGGTGTGGGCGAACTGCACGCGATCGCGCCGCCGGCGATGACGAGCAGTGCGACCAGCGCCGATGCAAGGGTCGGTCTCAAGCGGAGCGTGGCAGGCATCACTGGCTGCGGGCGTGACGAATGGCGCGCCTGGCCGGGGACAGGCTGCTCCACGGAGCTAGCTGCTCTCCTCTTCGCTGGGGCCGGTGAGCTTGCCGAGGAACTCCTCGACTGATGGCGGGAGCGGCGGAAGGTCCTTCTTCTCCTCGGCCTGACGCTGCTGATCGCGCCTGCCGCGTCGCGCGTCGTAGTCCGACTCCAGCCGTTCCACGAGCGACTTCACCTGGGCGTTGCGCTGCATCTCGGCGGTCACCCGCTGGTACTGTTGCGTGTCGCGCTGGCTGGCGGCGTACTCGGCAGGGAAGCCGTAGATGGTGGAGAGCACCTGGAGCATCTTGGAGCGGCCCGCGAAGTCGGCTTCGAGCTCCACGTAGTGGGGGAGCCGGCACATGAGCATCATGTTCTCTATGCCCCGCTCGCCCAGGCGGTCGCCCACCATGTTCATGATGGAGGTGGGGCCCTGGTACGGCCTGCGCCGGTTGCCCTCCACGCCTCGCACGTCCTCCAGCGGCTGGCCGTTGAGGGTGCCCATCACCAGGAGCGGGCGCGTGTGCGGGACGGCGTCGTACATCGCCCCGATGCGGCAGAACCGGTCCACGTTGAGATACGCGATGACGTCCACCAGCGCCTCGATGTACTCCTCGGCGTTGGAGTGTGGCTCCAGCATGTGGAGGAAGATGAAGTCATGCCCGCCGAGGCCGGTCGCCCACCGCATGTCCGCATTGGGGATGCGCATCTTGCGCTTGCCGTCCTCGTAGTAGACGACCGGGCGGTAGCGGGTGAAGTCGAAGTAGTGCCCCGGCTTGGCGAGCGTGCCCAGATCACGGGCCCGCATGAACCGCTCCAGCCGCTCGATGCTCAGGGAGCCGACGCTCCCGGCGTCTATCCACGGCGTCAGGGACGCGATGATGTGCGGCGAACGCAACTCCGGGAGAGGCTCGTGTAGTTCGAATTCGCCTACTCTCATGACCCTATAGTGTTCCCCTTTCGCACGGATTGCAACCCTTCCGATAGCGAATACGCGCCGGTTGGCGCTGCTCCTCAGCCGGGCGTGGTTCTTCCCGCCCACTCCGCCGGTCCGTGTTGAAGCCGGGCGTGGGACGCCTGTTTTTCCCCGGATGGGATCGAGACGGACTCACTCTCCCTGCAGGAACTTGATGATGATGTCGGCCACCATCTCCGGCTGATCGCTCTGGACCTGGTGACCTGCGTTCGGGATCCAGTGGAAGGGCACGTGGGGCAGCATCTTCTCGAGTTGCTTGCCGTACTCCGGCGAGGCGAAGTGGTCGTTCTCCCCCCACAGGAAGATCGTCGGGATGAGTTTCGTTACCCAGGGAAGCGTCTCGCGCATCTCGTAGCCGATCTTGAGCAGAGGGTCGTTCTGGAACCGCTCGTTCGCCTCCTGGAATACCTTGTTCGCTTCCCGGAGTCCCGGCCGCTGCGCGACTTCGAGCCGCTGGTCGACGACCTCCTCCGTGATCGCTTCATCGCGGTGGATGATGGCCTTGATCCGCATGCGCATGTCTTCCCGCGTGCCGCCCTGTCCGTAGTTGGCGGCGAGATCGGTGCCTGCCATGCGGATGCGTTCTATCCCCATCGCCACCGCGATCGACCCGCTGCCCACGAACACGATGCGCTCGATCCTCTCCGGATGGAGGATGGCGTAGCGGGCCGCCGTCCAGGCGCCCTGGGAGTTGCCCATGATGGAGAACCTGTCGAGACACAGGTTGTCGACGAAGTCCTCCAGTTGGTCCACCCTGCTCTGCAGGCCGCGGTCCGCGTCTACCAAGTCCGTGAACCCGTAGCCGCCCACGGCATCCGGCGCCAGAACCCGGAAGTGCTCGCCCAGCATCGGCATGATGGTGTGGTTCGCGGAAACGCCGGACTGGGCGTAGCCGCCCCCGTGCAGCTGCACGAAAACGGGGCCGTCGCCCCCCGCTTCCACGTAATGCGTCCGGAACGTCCCTGTCCTCAACCACCTGGAACGCCAAGCCTTCTCTGCCATCTCTTCATCCTCCGGTAACGACTACTCCCCGTGCCCCGCTTCGCCCACCTTCGCGCCGGGTCTACCGGCTGTTGCCTGCCTCGGGACCGAAGCTCTTCCGCAGCGCCTTGATCTGCGAGGCCATCGGGACCCCGGCGGACCCTCCGCGGGTGCCCTCTCCCTCTATGACGAGGTTGACCAGGACAGGCCCCGGCGTGTCCAGGATCTGCGGGAGTTGCTCCTCGAACTCTTCCTTCGTGTTCAGGCTGAAGGCGCCCTGGTACCCGGCCCCCATCGCCAGGACGCAGAAGTCGAACTTTCCGACTCCGGGCAGCGGCTGGTTGCCGGTTGTTTCGTGCACGCCGTTCGCGAAGACGAAGTGGTAGAGGTTCCGCGGCTGCGCGTGCGCGATGCTGACGAGGCTGCCCAGCTGCATCAGGAGGCTTCCGTCCCCATCGAGCACGAGGACGTTCCTGTCCGGGACCGCGAGGGCGAGTCCAAGCCCGAGCGACGAAGCGCTTCCCATGCACCGCTGGGCGTCGAGATGGTCTATCTCACCCTGGCCCGCTTCGTGCCAGGGAACGATGGATTGCATCGTCGCGACGCTGAGCGCGCTGCCGCGACCGGCCGCGAGAACGTCGATTGCTTCCTGCCGGCGCATAACGTGCGTATCCCTCCTCCCGACCGGCCATGGCCGGCCGAGCATGTCAGCTCGTGGGCGCTCCGATGATGATTGCCGCGGGCCCCGAGTCTCGGTGCGCGCGCTCGAATGCTGCCGCGATGTTGCCGATGTCCTCAGGGCCCTCCAGCGGATAGTGCGGGACGTCCCAGGCTTCGAGCGTCGGAACGAGCAGCCTGACGGCGCGGTTCCGGCTCTCCGAGGCCGGCAGTTTCACGTCCCGGCCGAACTGGCCCACCATCATGAGCGTCGGGGCCTGCGCATCCAGCGTGATCGCCTTGATGGCGTTCAGGGATGCGAGCACACCGTTGTTCTGGATGCACAACATCGCGTTCACGCCGCCCGCGTAGAGGCCGGCGTTGACGCCCATAGCCTCGTCCTCGGTGCACACGGTCAACAGCCGGGGCTTCTCGAGCTGTGCCAGCAACGCGAGGACCGTCCGCTGCACGGAGTCCGGTACGGTGATCACGTACTCGATGCCCAGGCGCAGGATCTCGTCCACGACGGCCTGCCCGGACACCGGGCGCGCTACTGCCTCGTTCTGCGTGGTCAACTCGCCCTCCAACCGTGCCGGCGGCGCCTCATCGAGAAGACCCCGCGGTCCCCACGAGTGCCACCTCGACGCCCTCTTCCAACTCGGCCCCGGCGACGCCGATCGCGGGGCAGTCGTTCCCGAAGACGTCCTTCGCGATCTCGATGAACTCGTCCTCGAAGTAGATGTCGCGGAGATGTACCTCCAGCGACAACATGCGGTCCATGCTCGTGCCCGCGCGGGCCAGGATGGCTTCGAGGCACCGGAGCGACTGGCGGGCCTGCGCACGCTTGTCCGCGCACAGATCCGGCATCAAGGCGCCGGACTCCGGGTCGCGGTTGCCTGACAGGCTGCTGATGAATACCAGATCTCCGGCGATGACCGCCTCCGCCATGTCCGGGTCGTGGGGCGCCCAGCGGACCTCCTTGTCCACGCCGGGGGCCACTGCGACGCCGCCGAGCTGGATGAGGCGGTTGGCCAGTTCACCCAGCGCGAGCGCGAAATGGGCGAACGGGATCTTGCCGCCGAACATCTCCTTCGTACACGCGCGGAAGGAGCGCGCGTCCTCCACGTTCCTCCGGAACCCGGCGTCGAGGCGCACGAAATCGCTCAACGGAGCGGGCACTTCGTCCATGTAGGAGCGCAGGGTCTCGAAGTTGTTGAAGTGCTGACGCCGGAAGGCATCGGGAGCGTTGATCGGCACCTCTTCGCCCGTGTACGGGTTCGCAAACCCCCCGACGCCGAACGCGTAGAGGAATTCGCCTGCCCGGACGAGCCGCGCCGATTGCCCGCGCCGAGGCTGCGGGACAACGATCTCCCGCGGCACGTCCCGCGTCAGCCCGATAGCCATGGCGGTGATGGCGTTGATGTCCGCCACCTTCGCCTGGGCGCCCCAGGCGACCGCCTCCGAGTGCCCCACCTCGCCGAAGTAGTCTGGCCAGACGGCCATGCGCTTGAGGCTCCACTCCTGCCCACTGGTGAAGTGCAGCACCCGGATGACGCAGTCTCCGCTCAGACCGGCGCCCTCCAGGCGCCGCTGTATCCGGGCGAAGGCGTTATGGCACTGCTCGATCGGCTTGTAGACCAGGGCGAAGTCGATCTCTTCGGTCTCCGGGTCCCGGCAGCCGTCGGAACCCGAGAGGAACAAGTGAGGACCGTACCGCACCAGGGCAGGGAACCCCCGGCCTCGTTCGTCCCACAGCAGTATCTCCTTGTCAGCCACAGCCCCTCCTGGCCCTCAGGCCTGCCCGGCCGGCGTCAGCTGTTCCGCCTCCACCGTGAAGAACTCCTGGACGACCTCGACGTACGGCGTGTCGCCCGCGGGGGCGGCGCCCCTGGAGGCCTCGCGGTAGGCTGAGAAGGCTTGCTCGTCGTCCCAGCCGGTTATCGTCACGAGCTTGTGGTCGTTCTCCGCGGCAACCGTCCGGTACCGGAACACGAAGCCGGAGGACTCCCTCATCCGCTCGCCGTTCGTATCGAGACGTACCTTCGCCTCGTCCAGCCTCCCGGGCTTGATCTGGTGGGTGCCCACTACGAGATACATCGACGCACCCTCCCTGGGTGGTCCCGGTTTCGTTCAACCGGACCCTAGGCTTTCGCCCCGTTCTGCTCCGGGCCCTTGATGCTGAAGAACTCTGCTGTCCGGTCCCACACGACCGTGCGCTTGATCGCCGGGTCCATGCCGGCGAACATCTCATCCAACGTACGCTCGGAGTAGGGCCAGGTCCCCTGTTCGTGGGGGTAGTCGCTGCCCCAGACGGCGCTGTCGCAGATGTAGTACTCCGGGTCCGCCAGCATCTTGGTGCCCAGGTAGTCTTCCTCGAACGTGAAGGTGATATTGCGCTTGATGTACTCGCTGGGCATCAGGCTGAGCTTTGTGTCGGACTGTGGCTCGGCAGCGTTCAGGTACCGTTGCTCCATCGTCCGGTCCATCCACTGGATGTCGAACGGGATCCATCCCAGCCGGCATTCGCCGAACGAGTAGTGGAGGTCCGGATGGCGCTCGAACACGCCACTGAAGATGAGCTGCGCCAGGTGCGGCGAGATCGACTTCGGGGCCTGCGGGTAGTGAGCGAGCCGCGCTCCGCGGCGGAACGGCGGCCGCGGCGTGCCCTTCTTGTCGCCGACGTGGGAGCAGATCACGATCCCCGTCTCCTCGGCTGCGGCCCACAGCGGTTCCCACGTCTCCTCGAAGATAGGCTCGGGGATGTCGAACACCACGAACTCGACCGCCTTCGCCCCCTTCTCGGCCATGCGGTAGACCTCGGGGGCGCATAGCTCGGGGAAGCTCGCCGTCAGCGTCGGCAGGACGATGAGCCGGTCCGGGCTCGCCGCCGAGAGCTCCATCACCCAGTCGTTGTGTATCTCCCAGTACGCCTTCTCCAACTCCGGGTCCCTGAACGTCTCTTTGCGGGTGTTCCCCGTGTAGAAGACGCCCGCGTAGGTGCCGTCCAGGTCCATGTGCTTGAGCATGATGTCCGGGTCCGACCCGAACTTGCCCTCTTCGACCTCGATGACGAGCGCATCCGCTGCGCGGCTCGCCCGGAAGTGGGTCTTGGCGTGTTTCGCCCTGTCCTTGCCGTCCGCGGCGGCTGCGTGGAGGTCTCCCTCCCACTGCCACATCGTGCCATTGTCCGTTTCGACGACCCTGGGGCCTATCTCGCGGAGCCGCGATGGCAATCTACTCTGGAAGAGGTCTCCGGGATACCAGACGTCGCTCAGATGGTTGTCTGCCGAAAGGTTGGTGTACTCCATGATCGGTGCCTCCTTCGCAACCTGACTGCCGGGACCTTCCGCCTGCGTCATCCACTTGCTTCAGCCGGTGTACGTCCGTCGAGATCGGGTTTCCATGGGGTCCGACACGGCTTCGGGAGTGGGCGCAAACTACCATCGCCCCCGGGACGTGTCAACGCGAGTTATCCGTTACTCCGCCTGCCGGATCGCGCGCCAGACGCGCTCCGCGGTGAAGGGGATGTCAACCATCGGCGCGCCGATCTGCCGCAGCGCGTCGTGGACGGCGTTGGCGAGCGCGGCGGGGCTGGCGCAGGACGGCATCTCGCCGATGCCCCGCACCCCGAGCGCGCCGTTCCTCGCCTCCGTCGCGTGCGTCTCGACCACCATGTGCGGCAGGTCCTCCGCCAGCGGCATCGAGTAGTCCATGAACGACCACTCGCGCGGGCGCCCGTCGTCAGCGTAGGAGACGGCTTCGCACATCGCCTCGCCGAACCCCTGCGCCACCCCGCCGTGTATCTGACCCTCCACGATGAGCGGGTTGACGAGGTTGCCCACGTCGTGCACGGCGACGAAGTCGCGGGCGCAAACGTCGCCCGAGTCCCGGTCGACCTCGACGTACGCGATGTGCGTCGCGAATGCGAAACTCCCCGGCGGCAGCGTGAACGTCGAGTAGTGGCGGAAGCCGCCGTCCGCGCTCCCCGCCATCTCCGCGAGCCTGCCGAGCGGCACCGAGCGCGACGGGTCCGAGCGCGAGACCGCCATTCCGCCTCCGAGCGTGACGTCGTCCGCGGGCGTTTCGAGCAGGTGCGACGCGGCGTCGATAAGCTTGTCGCGCGCCTGGCACACGGTCTGGTAAACGGCGTGCCCGCCGATCACGAGCCCCCGGCTGGCGTACGTGCCCGCGCCGGGTCCGAACGGCTGGATCCCCTCCGTGTCGCCGTGCAGCACGCTCACGGCGCCCGGTGTCACGCCGAGCGCGTCCGCCGTTATCTGGGCGAACGTCGTCGCGTTCCCCTGTCCGTGTGGCGAGATGTCCGTCGTGAGCCGGACGTGGCCGTCCGCGTCGACCTCTACCGCCGCCGCACTGGAGCGCGCCGCGTCGCCGCCCGTGCCGCCGGAGCCCTTCGTGGAGAGC
>DAOUHP010000182.1:0-23730 GCA_034428575.1 Dehalococcoidia bacterium
GAACAGCCAGTTGTTGTAGGCGCGCGCCCGCGCGACGGCGAAGTCGGCCTCCATAAGCCAGCCGGCGCCGAGACTGCCTGTGGGAAAGAGCGCGGACGCCGCGAGCCCGCCGCGGTCCAGCGCGTCCAGCCAGACGCCGGTGTCCACCTGGCGGGTGCCCAGGCGCCCGCCGAGCGTGTTGTCGAACCCGTCACGCGGGGAGTTTGCGCTCAGGCGGGGCCTCTCGTTGTACGGCGCGGGCAGGTACGAGCGTATGTCCTCGTCCGTGTCGCGCACATGCCCGTCAGCATCTATACAGAGCGTCGCCGTCGTCGTCATGTCCGGTCTCCTCTTGCCGTTCGCACGTCCTGATGCCGCCGCGCGCAGGATAGGCTGCGGCAGCAGGGACGGCAACTTGTGAACGAAAATCACGTACGACCGCTCGGAACGATTGACCTGACGCCCACACGCAGTTAGAGTGCGGCGCGAAAGTCGCTGGCACACGCCGCTCCGCCGACATGCGGCTCGGAAACACGTGTCCGCGAAACGTGCCATGCAGGAGGAAACCGATGCGCATCCACCGATTCCTGGTCCTGGGGGCGATAGCACTAATCCTCGCTCTCTTTGCTGCGGCGTGCGGCGGCGATGATCCCGAACCCGCCGCGCCGACACCCACGCCCGCAGACGCGATGATGGCGGAGCCAACCCCAACGCCCGCCGACACGATGATGGCAGAGCCGACTCCCGCCGGCGACGCGATGATGGATGATCCCACTCCCACGCCTGGCGACACGATGATGGAAGTGCCGACTCCCACGCCCGTGGTCGCGCGCCCGACTCCCACGCCCGTACCTCCGCCCGCCGGATTCGACGCGGAGGAGTACTTCGGCGGCAGGACCATCAGGATCATCACCGGGACCAGCCCGGGCGGCGGCTACGACACGTTCAGCCGGATCGTCGCCGCAACCGCCAAGAAGTACTTCCCGGAGAGCACCCGGTTCATCGTGCAGAACCTGCCGGGCGCGGGACAGTTGCGCGGCCTGCGCGCAGTCCTCAATGCGGACCCGGACGGCCTGACGATCGGCCCGGTGCACCAGCGCTGGTGGACGCGGCAGGCGCTCGTGGGAGACATCGACGGGTTCGACCTCGACCGCATCCACATCCTCGGCTCCCCGACCTATGCGGTTAACCCGGACGGCTTCTGCCTGGACCGCAACTTCGCCTCGTCATGGCAGGAGGTCCTGGACAAGGGCCTGACCATCAAAGTCGGGTCCGTGGGACAGGGCAACGAGCCTGCCATTGAGTTCATGCAGGCGAACGGCGGGCCGTTCGAGCTCATCTACGGGTACGGCGGCACCTCCGAGATCATGGCCTCGTTCGACCGCGGCGAGACGAACGGCACGGACCGCTGCAGCCGGAGCACCGCGGGCCGGCTGTTCCCCGAGTGGATAGACGACGGACGCCTCGTTCCCATCTACTACCAGACGGCGCCGTACGACGATGAATGGATGACCGAACTCGGGTACCCGGGGCTGCAGTTGCCCTCCTTCCGGGAGTTGCCGGGGATCACCTTCGACCCCGCGCAGGCCGAGGCTCTCGAGCTCAACCTGCTCACCGACGAGATATCCCGCGTATTCATCATGCCTGAGGGCATACCGGACGACGTGGCGCAGTACTGGCAGTCGGTGTTCGACAAGTTGGTAGTGGACTCGCAGTTCAGGGAGCTGACCTCGGTCGCCGGATACGACGAGTCCTACGGCTTCGGCACGTCCGAGGACATCCTCGGCATCCTCAACCGGATGCGGAACGCCAGCGAGGAGACGCGCGCCCTGTCGCTCGAACTGAGCGGCGTCGGCGAGCTCACGGTCAACTAGAACTCAGATTGTGCCGGTGCGGACGGGATGTCCGCACCGGCACAACGTATTGAGGCGCACCTGCAGAAAGGACCTGCCGCCGCATGTGGGAAGCAAGCATCAGCGCGGCCCAGCACCTGTTCAGCCCCGGCCCGCTCATTGCATTCGCGATCATAACGCCCATCGCCCTGTTCAACGGCGTGATGATCGCGGGCGGGGTGCCTGTCTTCATCCTGTTGCTGAGCTTCGCGTCGCAGCTCGATCCCTTCATAGCGCTGCCCGCGGCGGTCTTCTATGCGGCGGCCAACGACGCTACCGAGCCGATACCGTCGATCCTCATCGGCGTTCCCGGCTCGCGGGGTTCCCAGGCGACGATCATTGACGGATACCCGATGTCGCGGCAGGGACGCGCCGGCGAGGCGCTCGGCGCGGTCTATGTCTCCTCCCTCATCGGCGGCATCGTCGGCGCTGCACTGCTCATGAGCGTCCTCCCCATCGCGCGCGAACTGCTCAAACTGTTCGGCGCGGCGGAGTTCTTCATCCTGACGCTCCTCGGCATCATGACAGTGGCGCTGCTGAGCTCCGGCGCGATGGTCAAGGGGCTGCTCACGGCCGCGTTCGGGCTTGCCATCGCGCTGATCGGTTTCTCTTCCATCGGCGGGGTGGTCCGCGCAAACATGGGCATCGGCTATCTGTGGGACGGGCTCCCTATCGTGCCGATGCTGCTGGGCCTGTTCGCCATACCGGAGCTGGCCAACCTGGTCGTCAGCAACACCACCATCGCGACCGAGCGGCTGGATGAGGTCCTCTCCGGCTCCGGCGAGGGCGTGAAGAAGGGCATGAGGGAGGCGACGCGCCACAAGTGGCTCATCACGCGCTCCTCGCTCATCGGCGCGGCCGTCGGTATGATGCCGGGCCTCGGCGCGGTCCCTGCGCACTGGATCGCCTACGCGCAGGCGCGCCAGACAGAGCCGGGAGCGATCGAGTCATTCGGGACGGGCGACATCCGGGGCGTTATCGCGCCCGAGGCGTCCAACAACGCCATAGACGGCGGCGTGCTGGTGCCGACGCTCTTCTTCTCGATACCGGGCAGCCCGAACATGGTGCTCATCCTCGCCATGCTTATCCTGGTCGGTATCCAGCCCGGCCCGCCGATGCTCAACAAGCACCTGGACCTCACGGTCTCGCTCGTGTGGACGATCGTACTCGCGAACATCATCGTGGTGCCCATCGTACTGCGGTTCGCGCCGCTCATTGCGCGGGTGACGGTGATACCGCCGAACATCCTCTTCCCGCTGGTGATGGCCATCATCGTCATCGGCGTCTACCAGAGCTCGCAATCGGTGGGAGACCTCTGGTTGTTCGCCGCGGCGGGAGTGCTCGGTTTGTTCATGAAGGCCTACGGCTGGCCGCGCCCCCCCATCGTCATCGCCATAGCGCTTGCAAGCGAGACCGAGAAATGGCTCTCGATCGCAACCAACACGTACGGCTGGGAGATGTTCACGCGCTGGCAATTCCTCAATATCCTGGCCTTGGTGGTCATCGCAGCGGTTATCGGCCTCCGCACGCAACAGAGCGCCTCGCGGATCCGTGCTGCGGAGGAAACGGAGCACCCGGTGGCGGGAGCGGAACGCCCGGCAGGGGAGCCATCGCCATGACTTCACACGCCAGCGGCGAGACGGCCCCACGCAGCCGGTTCCTCACCATAGAGTTCATCGGAGAGGTGGTACTCCTCGCCGTGGTGGGTGCTTTCTTCGTCTACATGTACCTGGAATCGGTGGAATGGGAGAACGGGCCCCTGTCATGGCTGCCGTGGCTGCTCGACTGGGACGACCACGGCTGGCTGTTGCCGCGGATCGCCATCCTCTTCGGGACGCCGTTCTGGTTCTTGCGCGCCGTCTCACTCTTCAAGGCCGGCGCGTCCAGCGAGGGCGGCCAGATCATGGACACAGGCTTCCTGGAAACGGACGACGAACCGGCCGTCGTGGCATGGCGCTGGGTGCAACTGATCGGCACGACAGGCGCACTGCTGGTGTGCCTCTGGGTATTCGGCTTCCACCTGGCCGTGCCGGCCTATACCATCCTCTACCTCACCATCCTCGGCAAGATGAAGTGGTACTGGACGATCATCCCGGCGGTGTTCTTCGAAATCATCATCATCGCCATCTACGGCAACATCCTTCGGGCGGAGTGGGGCACACCGGTTGCCCGGGACTGGACCGTCATCGGTCCCATCTGGGACGCAGCCGTCGACGCATGGCATAGCTTCTACGAATCCAACCTCAAGTAGGCCACGCCCGCCGCGGACAGGACGAACAGCGTGAGTAATGCACCGGACAACCAAACGACGAAGAAGGCCTATTCCTTCGGCATAGTCCTGCTGGGCAGCCTGATAGGCGGAGCCGCTGTGGTCGGCGTGCTGCGGGAACAGAACTTCGGATTCTTCACCAGCGGAGAGATGGTCCACGCATGGGGGCGCTTGTCCTCGGTGGTCTTCGCCGCAGGGATCTTCGCGTGGGGCCTGCGCGAACTGAGGCAGGCAAGCGCAAACACCTCTGAGGTTGCAGTAGCAGTTATCGGAGGAATAGCAGTTGTTGCAGGGTCAGGCTACCTCCTTAACATCCTGATCACCTAGCCTTGCGGCCAGGAGTATCATTTCCGTAGAGTCATATCCGGCACGAGCAATGACGTACAGGAGGAACAATCGATGCTGTCCACCGCGAACAACGAAATGATCACCCAGGTGGGGCCCGGAACGCCGATGGGCGAAGCCATGCGGCGCTACTGGATACCCGCCCTCATGGACTTCGAACTGCCCGAGCCCGACTGCGACCCAGTGCGCGTGCGGCTCCTCGGTGAGGACCTCGTCGCCTTCCGCGACTCGAAGGGTCGCGTCGGCCTGCTGCCGGATGCGTGCCCCCACCGGCGGGTCAGCCTCTACTTCGGCAGGAATGAGGAAGAGGGACTGGGCTGCGTCTACCACGGCTGGAAGTTCGACGTGGACGGCATCTGCGTGGACCAGCCGAACGAGCCGGCGGAGAGCAACTTCCAGCACAAGGTGAGGACCCGCGCATACAAGACGTGGGAAGGCGGCAATGTCATCTGGGCGTACCTCGGTCCGGCGAGCGAGATGCCGACTCCCCCCGCGTTCGAGTGGACTACCGTGCCGGACTCACACCGGGGCGTCACCAAGCTCATCCAGACGTGCACCTGGGTGCAGGCCGTCGAGGGCGGCATAGACACGTCCCACTCCTCATTCCTCCACAACAACGACCTCTCGGACAAGTCCTTGCTCCGCTCCCGCTCGACCGCTCCCTACCTGGAGGTCGAGCAGACCAACTATGGCTACACGTACAGCTCCGTGCGGCCGCTCTCCGCGGAGGAGGGCAACTACGTGCGGACGTACCACTACGTGCTCCCCTTCCACCAGCTCCGTGCCGGACAGGTAGGGCGCAGCGGCGAGCCGGTCCAGCCCCGCAGCTCCGGCCACTGCTGGGTGCCTATAGACGACCAGAACACGATGGTCTTCAACTGGACGTTCACTTGGGACGAGAACCCGCTCCCCGACAAAGAGAAGCGGCTCGCCGGCACGGGCAACGAGTGGGACGTCGACATAGACCGCAAGACCTTCCGCACGAAGCGCAACAAGGAGAACGACTGGCTGCTGGACCGGCAGATGCAACGCACGGAGAACTTCACCGGCATCGTCGGCGTCAACACCCAGGACCGCGCGCTGCAGGAGACGATGGGCACCATCGCCGACCGGAGCCAGGAACACCTGGGCACGAGTGACCGCGCCATCATCGCGATGCGCAAACTGCTGCAGGAGGCGATACGCGTGAACGCGGACGGCGGCACGCCGCGCGGCAGCCAGGGCGAGTTCGTCGGGATCCGCGCCATCGACCGCATCCTCCCCGCCGACCAGCCATGGTCCGTCCTCAAGCCGGACATGTACCCCGCTACGGCCGGGCGCTAGAAACCGCGCCGCCAGGCGCACCCGGAGCGAACAAGTACGGCAGGGCTCGACGGTGAGCCCTGCCGTATGTTATTGTCCGTACAGGTGATGCCGTACGAAGATGTACGGCAAAGGAGGTACGGCAGTGACTGTACGGCTCGAAGTGCGGCTGGACGAGAAGCGCCGGGCGCAGCTCGAAGAGATCGCCGGCAACAGGGGCGAGTCGATCTCCGAAGTGGTGCGCGCGCTCATAGACGACGCCTACGAGGCGATCCGGCGGGAGCGCATCAGGCGGGCCGTAGAAAGGCTCATCAATCTCCGGGGCGAGGACATGCCCGACCCCGAGGAACTCTCACGCCAGTTGGCATCTGCCCATGAACCCGGCGGGATCTAATGCGAAGGCGTTCGTCGACGCCAACATTCCCATGTACGCCGCTGGCCGGGAACATCCACTTCGGGAACCCTCGATCCGCGTTATGCAGGTGATCACTGCAAATGCGGACAGGTTTCTCACAGATGCTGAGGTGTTCCAGGAAATCATTCACCGGTACGTCTCAGTGAGACGGTGGCCCCTCGGAAGAGAAGTCTTCAACGAATTTGCAGCAGCGATGTATAGACGCATCGAACCGGTATACGCGCAGGACGTTCTCGATGCAGCGGCACTCGCTGACGACTACTCGGACATCAACGCGCGCGACCTCGTGCATGCCGCTGTCGCGCTGCGGCTCGGCGTGTCGCGCATCATCTCGACGGATACGGACTTCGACCGTCTGCCGGTGATCACCAGGTTGGCCCCGGAGCGCGTCGACGACTGGGCCGAAGCGCTGATGGCGTAGAAAGCACTCTGCGGCTCCCTGCCCTACGCCCTTTTCATCGCCGGTTTCGCGAACGCGAACGCAACGAACGCGATCACGAAGACACCCGCGAAGATCGTGAACGACAGGTCGTAGCTTCCCGTGACGTCCCACACTCTCCCGGCAAATATCGGGCCCACCATGCTCACACCGGCCATGATGGGAGCGGCGAAGCCGCGTATCGTCCCGAACGATCGGCGCCCGAAGTAGTTGGCGAACATCATCCGGCTCACCACCGTCCACACACCCAACGCAGAGCCGAACACGAGGCTGAACAGCACCGCGGTGGGCAACGAGGTGACCGCTATCGCCAGCACCATCGCCGTGAAGTAGAGCGTCACCGCCGTGAGCGCGAGGTAGCGCGTGTGCACACGCTCCATGAGCAGTCCCCAGCCGAATACGGAGAGCATCGCGACCACGAGATAGACCATCAGCGCGGTCGCCGCCTGGTTCTGCGACAGGCCCTTGTCCTGCAGGTGCGCAGTGATGTGCAGGTTCGTCGCATTCACCGCAAGCACTACAGACGCCTGCGCCACGATGAGCGCCCACAGCGTGATCGTCCGTTTCGCTTCCGCAAGGCTCCACAGTTCCTCACCGGCCTCTTCGGAGGCCTCGCCGAACTGGACGTCGTGCGTGGGTCGCCGTCCGTCCGGCAGCATCCCGTAGTCCTCCGGCCTGCGGCGCATGAACGCCGCGCTCGGCAGCACCAGCGCGAGGAACGCGAACCCGGCGAGCGCGAGCCACGCCTCCCGCCAGCCCAGCCATGCCATGATCGCCACTACCGGCAGGGGCATGATGGCCTGTCCGGCCCGCTGCCCGACGCCCAGCAGTCCGACGACACGGCCCCGCTTCCGCACGAACCAGGACGCCAGCGCGACCATCGTCCCCAGTTGCGCGCCCGCAGCCGCCGTTCCGCGCGCCAGCCCGAACAGCCCCCAGAAGTGCCAGACCTGCGTCATCGCGGCGAGGCCCACCATGCAGCCCACCAGAATCACGCCCGCCGTCACGGTGACTCCGCGCGCGCCGCGCCTGTCCAGTATCCGCCCCACCCACACCGAGGAGATGCCCCCCAGTCCCGACCCCAGCGCGAAACCGATGCCGATCGACACTGCGGTCCACTCGAATTCGTCCTGCATAGGGCGGACGAACAAGCCCACGATGGGTCCCTGCATCGGTACGCTGGCCGCGGCGTTCAGCATGCTCGCGGTCATGATGGCCCAGCCGTAGTAGACGCGGCGGAACGGCCAGAAACGGGATATGCGGGGCTGCTGCGTCGCCATGGGAGCGCATGCAACCCTACCACTCGCGCCGGGGCTGTGCCCACAAACACGCTATACTCCCCAAGCTCACCCACGTCCCGAGGCACCCATGGAACTATCGGAAGATCAGCGCGCGCTCGTCGCCACTGTCCGCGATTTCGTAAAGCGCGAAGTGGTCCCTGTCGCGACCGAGCTCGAACACGCCGACGAGTATCCCCATGCCCTCGTCGACCAGATGCGCGAACTCGGCTTCTTCGGCGCGACCATCCCGGAGGAGTACGGCGGCAGCGGGGTGGGCGCGGAGAGCTACGCCCTGCTCATCGAGGAGCTGGCGAAAGGCTGGATGAGCCTCACCGGCGTCCTGAACACCCACCTCCTTGTGGCGCACATGATCGAGACATCCGGCACGCCCGAGCAGAGGGAGCGTTTCCTGCCCGCCATGGCGCAAGGGGAACGTCGCGCGGCCCTCTGCATCACGGAACCGGACGCGGGGACGGACGTGGCAGCGGTCAAGACGAGCGCCGTTCGGGACGGCGACGACTATGTTGTGAATGGACGCAAGATGTTCATCACCAACGGGCGCTACGGCAGCATCTACGCCATCGTCTGCAAGACCGACATGAACGCCGACCCGCCACACCGCGGCATAAGCATCCTCCTCGGCGAAAAGGGCCCCGGCCTGGACGTCGTGCGCGACATCCCCAAGCTTGGCTACCGGGGTGTCGAGACTACCGAGGTCGCGTTCGAGGACTACCGCACCCCCGCGACCAACCTGCTCGGCGGAAGGGAGGGCGAGGGTTTCCGGCACGTGATGGGCGGGCTGGAACTCGGGCGCATCAACGTCGCGGCGAGGGCCGTCGGCGTGGCGCGCGCCGCACTTGAGGCCGCGATGCAGTACGCGCAGCAGCGGCGCACGTTCGGCAAGGCCATCGCGGAGCACCAGGCGATACAGCAGAAGCTCGCGGACATGGCGACGCAGGTGAAAGCCGCGCACCTGCTGGTGATGGACGCCGCACGCAAGAAGGACCTCGGGCAGCGCGTCGATCTCGAGGCCGGCATGGCAAAGCTCTTCGCCAGCGAGACGTGCCTGAACGTCGCGACCGAAGCGATGCGCATCCACGGCGGGGTCGGCTACACGCAGGACCTCCCCGTCGAGCGCTACTTCCGCGACGCGCCGCTCATGATCATCGGCGAGGGCACGAACGAGATACAGCGGCAGGTCATCGCACGGAACCTGCTCCGCAACCATCCCTCCGGCGATTTCCTCTTTGAGGCCGGCCTGTGAGCATGCCCCTGGAAGACGTCCGCATCCTGGAGCTCACCTCCGTCCTCGGCGGACCGCTCGGCGGACGCCTGCTCGCCGACCTCGGCGCGGACGTCATCAAGATCGAGCAGCCCGGTTCCGGCGATGCCGCCCGCAAGCTCGGCCCGTACTTCCTGAATGGTGAGAGCGCGTACTTCCTCGGGTTCAACCGCAACAAGCGCAGCGTCACGCTGAATCTGCAGACCGATCTGGGCCGCGAGGCGTTCTACGCGCTCGCCGCGAAGGCGGACGTGGTGCTGGACAACTTCCGTCCCGGCGTCCTGGCGCGTCTGCGGATAGACCACGAGACGCTCAAGAAGGTTAACCCGTCCATCATCTCTGCTTCGCTCTCCGGGTTCGGGCAGGACGGGCCGTACTCCGGGCGGCCCGCGTTCGACGGTGTCGTGCAGGCGCTCGGCGGCGCGATGAGCGTGACGGGCAACCCCGGCGACGACCCCGTCTACATGGGCTTTCCGATGGGCGACGTGGGTGGAGGCTGGGGGCTCGCGTTCGGTGTCCTCACCGCGCTGCACGAGCGTTCCCGGACAGGCGAGGGCAAGCGCGTGGACGTGAGCATGCTGGACATGCAGGTCTCCTTCCAGGCCCACCTGGCAGCGTTCTACCTGGCCTCGGGCGTCACCCCGCAGCCCATCGGCTCCGGCCATCCCAGCAACATCCCGGCCAGGGCGTTCCGCACGAGCGACAGCAGGTGGGTGCAGATCCACTGCAGCACGGAGCCCTTCTGGTTCAAGACCGCCGACATGATGGCGGCGGCCGTCCCCGGGTACGAAACCCTGCCCGACGACCCCCGCTTCAAGACCGCCGAGGGACGGATGAAGCACCGCGGTGAGCTGGAAGAACTCCTCGCGAAGGCCGTGCGGCAGAAGACGCAGGAGGAGTGGCGCGGCTTGTTCGTCGAGTGGGACGTTCCCGGCGCGCCCATCAACGACATCGCCGACGTCTATGAGGACCCGCAGGTGCTCCACCGCAACATGCTCGTGGAGATGGACCACCCCACGGCAGGACGCATCCGCGCTTCCGGCAACCCCATCAAGACGGGTCACGAGGAGCGTTTCATACCCCCGCCGACGCTCGGACAGCACACCGTTGAAGTGTTGCGGGAGGTCGCGGGTTACACGGACGCCCAGCTCGACGCTCTGCAGGCCGCCCAGGCCATCTAGGGCCGGTCCGCGTCATGCAAACCCAACAGGCGCCGGACTTCACCCGGCTCGCGATACCCGTCGCCATCATCTTCTTCTCGTGGGGGCTCGGCACCGGGGCGCTGTGGGTAGCCCGTCCCCTCTTCGCGCTCGCGCTCGGAGGCACGCTCCTCCAGGTTGGCTTCGTCTCGGCGCTGAGTGCGACGCCCCGCCCCATCTTCGGCCCCATCACCGGTCTCCTGTGCGACCGCTGGGGCAGACGCCCGATGCTCGTCCTGGCCGCGATAGGACACGGTGGGGTCCTCGTGGCGCAGTTCTACAGCACCAGCTACCTTCAGTTCGTCCTCCTGGAAGGGCTGGCCGGGATCAGCATCGCCATCTGGACGATCAGCTCCAGTGTGCTGATAGCGGACATCACCAAGATCGCGAGCCGCGGACGCGCGGTGGCGTTCCGCGACACGGCGATGCGCCTGGGGATGCTGGCAGGGCCGCTCGAGGGCGGCGCCATCGCCGCGCAGTTCGAGTTGCGGTGGGTGTTCATCTTCATCGCGTCCACCAAGATCGTCGCCCTCTACGTTGTCCTATTCGTCATCCCGGAGACCAGGCCCGTTCGCGGGGGGCGCGAGCCTGCCGGTCGTTCGCGCGGGGCGCGGACCGCAGGCCGTGGCATTCCGTGGGCGATGTTCCGCACGAGGTCGTTCGTGGCGATAGCGGCTGCCACGCTCTGCTTCGGCATGGTCGGGCTGGGGCCTGGGCTCTTCCGTACCTACTTCCCCGTCCACGCTCAGGAGACGCTGATGCTGGGGCCGGACGTCATCGGAAATCTCGTTGCCCTGGGTGGCGTCCTGACCTTGCTCACGGCTGCGCCCACCGGCTTCGCTGTCGACCGCTTCGGGCGCAAGTGGCCCCTCGTGTTCGGACTCGTCCTGCTCGGTGCTTCGGTCTACCTGCTCGGTGTATCGGCGGCCTTCATCGGCGTTGCGGTCGCCTTCGCCGTCTTCGCCGTGGCGGAAGGGATGAACAGCAACACGATGCAGACCTACGCGATGGACCTTGCGCCCGTCGAGCAACGCGGTGTCTTCCTGAGCGCCTTCCACGTGGCCACGAGCGCCGGCATGATCGTCGGCCCGCTGATCGCGGGATTGCTGGCCGGCCGCCTGGGTCTGGAGACAACGCTCGTTATATTCACCGCTATCGTCGGAGGATGCGCGTTGCTGTTCGTCGTGCTCGCGCGAGAGACGCTGCGACGGGTGCGGGCGCCGGACGCAGAACGGGTTGGCTCCTCTTCGTAGGGGCCGTCCCCTCTAGCGCACTGTGGCGTAGCCGCCCGGCACCCCGCGCTTCGCCAGTACGACCTGCCACAGTTGGATGTTGCGGGACCGGAACCCGCCGGCGCACGAGAGCAGGTAGAACTTCCACATGCGGTAGAAGCGCTCGTCGTAGCGATCCTTCAGTGCGTCCCAGTTGCTGTGGAACTTCTCGTACCACGCCACCAGTGTCTTGTCGTAGTCCGCGCCGAAGTTGTGCCAGTCCTCCACGATGAACAGTCCCTCTATCGCCGTCCCTATCTGGGAGACCGAGGGCAGGACCCCGTTCACGAATATGTACTTGTCCATCCACGCGTCTATCGCGTTCGTGGACCTGTTGGCCCCTATCGTGTGCAGCAGGAAGAAGCCGCCGTCGTCCAGCAGACGTTCCACCGTTTCGAAGTACGCGCGGTAGTTCTTCGGCCCCACGTGCTCGAACATGCCCATGGAAACGACGTGGTCAAATGATCCCGTCGCGTCGCGGTAGTCCTTCAGCATCCCGTTGACCGGGAGATGCGAGTACCGCTCAGCGATATAACTGACCTGCTCGCTGGAGATTGTGACACCCGTGCAGTGCGCGCCGTACTTCTCCGCCGCGAAACCCATGAACGCCCCCCATCCGCAGCCGATGTCGAACACCGACTGCCCCGCCTGCAGCCCGATCTTGCGGCAGATGAGGTCCAGCTTCGCGTCCTGCGCCGCGTCGAGGTCGGTCGCCTCTTTCCAGTAGCCGCAACTGCCCGTGAGGCGCGAGTCGAACGTCGCGGCGAAGAGGTCGTTGCCGAGATTGTAGTGCTGATCGCCCACGTCCCATGCGCGTCTCTTGTTCTGGCGGTTCATCCAGCGCGCGGCCAGCGCGAGTTTCACCGTGTTGAGGTTGCGCCGGAGGTTGTGCTGAATGCCGGAGCCGAGGATTCGGGACATCGTCTCGTCCAGCTGAGCGGAGTCCCACCAGCCGTCCATGTACGACTCGCCGAAGCCAAGCGTGCCCTCCGCGAAGACGCGCGCGAACAGCCGTTCGTCGTGCACCTGGATGTCCCACGGCTCGGGGCCGTTTATCGCCACCTCCGCCTGCGCCAGGAGGCGTTCTGCCTGCTCTCTGAACTTCGCATTCGCCATTTCGGTCGTAACGCTCCTTACCTCTATCGGCGAGAGAGTATACCGCGCGGCGCAACGGTATGCGTGCGCCTGTCCCGCTGTATGACGGCCGAGCGCGCAGGGGTATACTCCCGACACGCGCCAGCGGGCGCCGAGAGGAGAACGCACCATGGCAGGAATCGTCGACGCGGACACTCACATCATCGAGCATCCCGGCGTCTGGGAGCACTTCGACGCCGACATGTACGAACGCAGGCCGCTGCTTGCCTCCATCCCGCTGGACGGCGAAAACGGCCCTCGCGACTTCGTCTGGATGATCAACGGCACCGCCGTTCCCAAGCGTTCCGGCAAGGGCAGCTACGCCGTCGCGGTCGGTGGCTCCGACTCTGAGAACGCCCGCACCGACATCCGCGCCTCTGTCCGCTATATCACCGACCCCCTCGCCCGCGTCGAGGACATGGACATGCGGGGCGTCGACTCGGAGGTCGTCTTCCCAACGGTGCTCCTTGCCTACATCACCGACGACGTCGAGCTGGAAGTAGCCATGTGCCGAAGCTACAACCGCTATATGGCCAACGCCTGGCGCGTGGCCGGCGACCGCATGGCGTGGGTTGTCGTCCCACCGCTGCGCGACATCGAAGCGTCGCTGCAGGAGATCGAAACGGCGCGCGACAACGGCGCGGTCGGCGTCTTCTTCCGCGGCGTCGAGGGCGACCGCTCGCTCGCGGAATCGTACTTCTTCCCCGTTTATGAGGCGGCGCAGCGGCTCGGCATGGCCATCAGCATCCACACCGGCGGCGGCTCTCCCGGCATGCTGCAGGTGTTCGACCGCAACGTCTCGCACAACCTGCCGCACGTGCGGTCGCTGCCGATCTTCGCCTTCCGTGACCTCGTTGCGCACAAGATACCGGAGCGCTTCCCGGACCTGACGTTCGGCTTCATCGAGGCGTCTGCCTCGTGGGTGCCCTACGTCGTCCACCACCTGCGGCGCTCCACACGGACCTCCGAGCGCGGCATCGGCCGGGCCAACCCCGACGCATCGCTGGACTTCGGCCCAAGCCTCTTTCGCGACTACCGGCTGTTCGTCGCCGCGGAGACCGATGAGGACATCCCCTACCTCCTCACCTACATCGGCGAGGACAACATCGTCATGGGCTCGGACTACGGCCACCAGGACCAGTCGAAGGACAACGGCATGGTGGGCGTCATGCAGCGCCGCGAGGACCTGCCCGCCGGCATCGTCGAGAAGATCCTCGCGGACAACCCCACGCGATACTACGGCCTGGAGTAGGAACCCTCACCCTGGCCCTCTCCCAGGGGAGAGGGAATAGGCGGCCACCTGGCCGGGGAGGCCAGGCAAGACGCCTCTCTTTTTGGCCGACCTAGGCGTCCAGCTTGAGCAGCCTGCGCGCGTTCCCCTCGAAGATCTTCTGTTTGTCCTCGATGCTGGCCGTAATGCCTTCCATCACCGCGAGCGTCGACCGGATGTAGCCGGAGCCCTTCTCCGGGTCGAACGGCGCGTCCGACGCGAAGAGCACGCGGTCAGCGCCGAAGAACGCCAGCCCGCACTCCGTGGCCGGGACGGAGCCGAACGTCGCGGTGTCGGCGTAGAACATGCGGAAGTAGTCGTACGGGCGTTTCTCCAGCCTGCCGAGCGTGCCCGCCTCATGCGGGTCGTCGCTGCGGCGTCCGAGCTGATCGAGGCCGGGCCCGACACGTCCCTCGAAGAACGGCACCATGCCGCCGAGGTGATGCGCGATGATCTTGATGTCCGGGTGCTTGTCGAACATGCCGGACATGACGATGCGCCCCATCGCGACGCTCGTCTCGTACGGCCAGCCGAACGCCCACCACATGTCGTACCAGGAGCGGTCTTCCGTCACGTAGTCGGAGAACTCGGCCGAGCGTGTCGGGTGCAGCCAGATGGGCAGGTCGAGCTCGGCCATCTTGTCGAAGACGGGTGCAAGCTCCGGGTCGTCGAGCGGGCGGCCGTTCACGTTCGAGAAGATCTGCACGCCCTTGGCGCCGAGCTTGTTGATGGAGCGGTCGATCTCGTCCAGCGCCGCCTGCGTGTTGTTCATCGGCAGCGCCGCAACGAATCCGGGGAACCGGTCCGGGTGCTGCGAGACGACCTCCGCCATGCCGTCGTTGGCGATCTGTGCGAGTTCCGGGCTGTCCTCCGGCCCGGCGACGACCTCGACGGGCGGCAGGTTCAGCGAGAACACCTGCTTGTAGTCGTCGCCGAACTGGTCGATCTTCTCGAACCGGGCGTCGACGTCGTACAGCATGGGGATGGCGGAGACGCGCTTCATCATGTACGCGCCCCCCTCGCTCATGTTGGTCATGGCGTCGTAGTAGGGCTTGGGCAGAATGTGGTTGAAGATGTCTATCTTCACGTAGTCCTCCGTTGGGGCGCGCCTTCGTGGCAGGCCGTTATCATCCGACTAACCCTAAGCCCTCACCCCCCTGTGGGTCAAAGGGGTGGAGGGCCTGGCTCCGACTCACACATCAGAGGGCTGCGCATGAACTCAGGTATCCGCGACAAGATTCGCTTGAGGGTTGGGCAAGCGGCGTATGAATTTGTGTTGATTCCTGTCGGTTCGTTCCTGATGGGCACTCGTGCCGAGCAGGTAGCAGCCGTGGTGGCTCAGTTCCCTGGTGTGCAAGCCGAGTGGATATTGAAAGAGGTGCCCACACATCAGGTGTACCTCCCGGACTACTACATCGCACGCACTCCCATCACCAACCAACTATGGCAGGAGTACATCGCAAGAACAGGTTCCCCAGCGCCCTCAACCTGGAGTGTTTCCGTTCCAGAGCCCGGGCACCCCGTTGCAGGGATTACGTATGAAGACACCGAGTCTTTCTGCGAGTGGCTATCTCAAGTGTCCGGCCATTGCATAGATGTACCTACTGAGGCTCAATGGGAAAAAGCAGCTCGTGGAACTGATGGGCGCGAGTGGCCCTGGGGCAACGACTTCAGTGTCGAGAAGTGCAACACCCAAGAAGGAGACTACGGAGGAATCACCGCTGTCGACAGGTTCCCTGGAGGCTCGAGTCCATACGGCGTCCTTGACATGGGAGGCAACGTCGAAGAGTGGACGAGCGACTTCTACCAGCCGTACCCCGGCGGCAAGGCAGTAACTGACGGGTTCGGAGGAACGGGTCAGTACAGAGTCACCAGAGGCGGGCATTGGGAGGGAGGAGGCGATCTGGCTAGATGCGCCAGGCGACACGGTGCTTTTCCTCAGTCACTAGTGGGTGCACGCTTGGTGCTCAACCCGCAGTAGTGGGAATGCTCTACCCACCCATTGCCTCGACGCACGTCCCTCCTTACCATCGCCCCATGCAAGTACGCATCATCGGCGCGCACAGCCTGGACTCGAAGCACGCCCACCACAACTGCTTCCTCATCGACGAGCACGTCGCCGTCGACGCCGGCAGCATCATGAGCGCTCTTGCTGCTGACGAGCAGGACCGCATCGAGGCCGTACTCCTCACCCACCACCACTTCGACCACTGCCGCGACCTGCCGACACTCGCGCTCAACAATCGCGACGCCGGCAGGACCGTCCAGGTACACGGCGAGCCGCCCGCCCTCCGGACGACCAACGCCCACCTGCTGGACGGACGCATCTACACAGACGCCACCAAAGCGCCTGCGCCCGGCGTCGCCCCTCCCCTCTCGCTCCGCCCCTTCGCCGTCGACGAGACGCGGGAGATGCTCGGCTACCGGGTCTCCAGCGTGCGCGCTGACCATCCCGTGCCGACGATGGGCTACATCGTGAGCGCGGGCGGGCTGAGCGTGGGCTTCTCCGGCGACACCGCGGGTGCGCTGATGGGGTTCTTCACGCACCCCACGCCGCCGGAGGTGCTGCTGATCGACGTCAAATGGCCGGAGCGCATGCGCGACGAGGCTGAGGCATCGCGCCACATGACGCCCGGCATGCTGCGTCAGGAAGTACTCGCCGCGAGGGAGGCGGGCGTCGCGCTGCCGAAGCTCCTCGCCGTGCATCGCTCGCTCCGCGAGGAACCGGAACTCCTGCGCGAGCTCGCCCAACTCCAGGCCGAACTGAACGTTGACCTGGAGCCCGGCTACGAGGACATGGTCATCGGGTAAGGATCAGCAGGACAGTTCTACTCAGTGCTGTTTGCGATCAGGGCTCGAACAGCAGACGTCAGTTTCTTCGGGACTGATATAACCGTCTGGGTGGAATCCTCGAAGGCCGCTTCGTCCTCTGCGACTGCCTCATCCTCGCTAAGGGAATCGTAGTGCTGCAGTAGGCGCTGAACACGCTCCTCATCCCATCCTGGCGGAAACTTAGTCTTCTGTTTCATCGTCCTCTCCTTCTCACACGACGCCGGAAGGCAGTGAGGGGTTTGCCTCTCAACTCGTAGGCCGTAATCACGAAGACCCGGTCTGGCTCTGGGTCAGGTACATAGAAGATTCGCAGATGGCGTCCCCCGGTAGTCCGGCCAATTGCAACGCGCGAGCCGTCTCGTCCGGGTCGGTCTTCGCTGGGAGCGGCCATGACATCCGCCACTTCATGCTCTTCAACTCCATGCGAGAGAATATGAGGGTCGCCGGTTTCCGGGTCAATATAGAACCTGACATCCACGAGTGCTGCTCCCGAGTCTATGATAAGGCATACCTAAGGGTAGACCCACGATTACCGTGAATGTTCACGAAGCGAAGTCCCAGCTCTCCCGACTGCTCGCACAGGTTGAGGCAGGTGAGGAAGTCATCATTGCGCGCAACGGCAAGCCCGTTGCGCAGTTGGTGGCATGCAAGCCCAAGCGCAAGCCACAGCCCGACGTGTTGAAGGGAATCATCAGCATCGATGAGCGCTTCTTCGAGCCGCTGCCCGATGAGGAGTTGGCGCTCTGGGGCAGTTGATCGTTGCGTCCGCGTTGACGCAACCCAGGTCTTAGCCACATACTTAGCTAAGCACAGTGCAGGATAAACCCATGACTACCGTGAATGTTCACGAAGCGAAGTCCCAACTCTCCCGCTTGCTCGCTCAGGTCGAGGCCGGCGAGGAAGTCACCATCGCCCGCAACGGCAAGCCCGTTGCCAAGCTGGTCAGTCTTCAGCCCAAGCCCAAGCGGCAACCAGACACGTTGAAGGGAATCATCAGCATCGATGAGCGCTTCTTCGAGCCGCTGCCCGAGGAGGAGTTGCGGCTCTGGGAGGGTGGCTGATCGTTGCGGCTCCTGCTCGACACGCATGCGTTCATCTGGTGGTTCAGCGACAGCGCTAGGCTGTCGCGACCCGCACACCATCTGATCGCCGATGATGCGAACGACGTCTTGGTCAGCGCGGCCACAGCCTGGGAGATTGCCACCAAGCATCGCCTCGGCAAGCTCCCAGATGCCGAAACGCTCGCTCTCGACATCCCTGGCGCTATCGTGCAGCAGGAGTTCGAAGAGTTGCCCGTGACCGTGGCAGAAGGCGTGCGGGCCGGGGCGCTCCCCGGCCCGCTCCGCGACCCGTTCGACCGCATGCTTATCGCGCAGGCGCTGACCCACGACCTCGTCGTCGTCTCGAACGAGAGACTCTTCGACCGCTACGGCGTCCGCCGTCTCTGGTAACGCGTCGGCCTCAGCCCGCGAGGTGGGTCCCGAACCACGACAGCGCGTCGGCCCATGCAGCCTCGGCGGCTTCCTGGTGGTAGCGCTCCGCGTTCGTGTGGTTGTGGAACGCGTGCGCCGCGCCGGGGTACACCTTCATGTCGCAGGTCGTTCCGGCGTCGTTCAACGCCTTCGTGATGTCGTCGATGCCCGCGTTGATGCGCTCGTCCAGCTCGCCGTAGACGGCGTAGACCGCGCCCGCGATGTTCGGCACCTGGTCCAGCGGCGGGTTCGCGCCGTAGAAGGGCACCGCGGCCGCGATGTCCGCGCTCTCCGTCGCCACGCGCCACGTGATGCCTCCGCCGAAGCAGAAGCCGATGAAGCCGATGCGCGTCACGTCCAGCTGCGCCTTCAGGTACGCGATCACCCCCTGCACGTCGCTCACGTGCCGTTCCCGCGGGATCTCGCCGAGCTTCGCGGGGATGTCCTCGATGCTCGCCGTGCCGCCGTCACGCGAGAGCAGGTCCGGCGCGACGGCTATGTAGCCGTTGCTGGCAAGACCGTCCGCCACCTCGCGAAGGTAGGGTACGAGGCCGCGGTTCTCGTGGATGACGATTACCGCGGGAGCGCTGCCGCCCGCCGCCGGTCTCGATTCGTACGCCGCGAGTTGCGCGTCGCCCGCGTCTATCGTGATGTCGCTTCCGCTGGGCTCAGGCCCGTTGATAAGAGGGTTCGCCATAGTCTCAGTCCTCCTTGGATTTGCAGGCATTATAGGCAATCCACGCGCCGGGCACAGGGAGCGCCGCCGATGCCCTGAGGTCCGGACACGCAGCCATTGCCCGCTCGTATGCCTCCGTCCTAGACTCGCCACACACAAGGATATGGAGGAGGGAGCGTGAACATCAGACTGCCGTTGCCCGGGCGGAGCGTCGCCTCTCGGGGGCGCGCCATCTACATGAAGAAGATACGCCCGCACGTCTACCCGCACGAAATAGGTGCGGTCATCGTTGTCGACGTTCGCAGTGGAGACTACGAGATATGCGCGAACGAGATGGACCAAGTGCCCGCCCTGGACCGCCTGCGCGAACGACGTCCCGACGCTCAAATCTGGCGAAAGCGCGTTGGCTATCAGACTGTGGCTGCCTTCGGGGGGCTCCGGGTGGACAAGGATGGCTAGCGGGGCTGTCAGGAGTCTCGTTCCCGTAGTCCCTGTGGCCATCCTGGACAGGAGTGGCTCCCGGCAGCAGTTCCAAGCGGTTCTGGACACAGGATTCATCGGAATGATCAGCCTGTCGCGCACCTCCATCGAGCGGCTCGGCCTGACTGACCCGTATGCAGAAGCAGTCACCTTTGCCAACGGCGAAACAGCGGAGTGCAACATCTACAGCGCTACCGCGGTATGGGACGGGGAGCCCTATGCCGTTTCACTCTACGAGTTGGGCCCGGAGCCGCTCATCGGCATGGGCCTGCTCATCGGGTCACGCGTAACGATGGACGTGCGCGAGGACGGCCCCATCAGCTTTGAGCCCCTCTAGGCAGACTGTTCACTCCATCCGGACGTTCTTGCTGTAGTCGTAGTCCACCGAGAAGTCACTCGCGAAGTCCCACGTCACGCGGCTCTTGTCCCACCCTGCTCCGAACGACTCCTCGAAGAACGCGAGCATGTCCTGCCAGGCTGCCGCGGTCTGCGCCGGACGATAGCGCCCGGGCATCGTATCGTTGAACCAGCCGTGCGGCGCGTCAGGATAGACCCGTATGCGGTAGCTCTTGTTCGCCGCTTCGAAGGCGTTCCGCCACGCCCGGATGCTGTCGATGGAGATGATGTGGTCCGCCTCGCCGAACTGGCCGAGCACGGGGCACTCTGTCGCCGCGATCAACTCGCTCATGGGCGTCGGCTGCTCCGGCGTCGGCTGCCAGTTCGGGCCGTCGACGCCGCCGTAGAGCGCAACGACCGCGGCCACGTCGTTGCGGCGCGCTGCATAGAGGACTGGCTGTCGCCCGGTCTGGCAGACGCCGATGATGCCGATGCTGTCGTCCCGCACGTAGTCCTGGCTCCGCAGGAAGCGGATGACCTCGTCGAAGTCGTCCACTGCCTCGTCGTCCCGGATGACGATACGGGCCTCTCCGCGCGCCAGCGCATCGAGGTCGCCGTCGAAGCGGTGGAAGAGGTCGGGCGAGACGCCCACGTAGCCTACCTCAGCGAGGCGCTCTGCCATGTCCTTCGGGTGCTGGACGATGCCGTATCGCTCGTGCAGCCACATCACTGCGGGGCGCGGCTCGTCTGTGTCGGGCCGCGCCACCCAGACGCTCATGCCGCTCTCCATCCGATGCTCTTCCAGCATGACCTTCCTCCTGCCCAGCGGTCGATTACATCCCGGCGACAAACTCTGCGAGACGGTCTATCTGATCGAGATCCGCGAGACCCGGCTCGAGGATCAGTTCGTCGCAGCCGATCTCCTCGTAGGCCCGGATGGCCTCCCGCATCGTCTTGAGTGTGGAAGGCACTCGCACTTCCATCGTCCGCGCGGCTTCGCCGCGGAACGCATAGTAGGAGCGGACCGACTGCGCGGTGCGGGCCTCGCCGTACGCCCCCCAGGCACACGTGAGTCCAGCGACCAGCCTCGGCTTGCCAGGCTTGCCCGCCTCTCGCCACGCAGCCTCCACGACGCGGAAGTAACTCATGACCTCCTGCGCCTGGTTGGAGGGCGCGCTGCCCGCGCTCCCTGCGATGTAGCCGTCTCCCAGCCTGCCGGAGCGCCGCAACGCAGCCTCCGAACGCCCGCCGATGAGCAACTCCGGCCCCTTCGTGTAAGCCGAGGTTGGGCCAATGGGGCCGACGTCCTCCTGCAATGGTTCGCCCGCCCAGATGCGGCGCATCGCCGCTATCTGCTCCTCGAACCGCTTTCCCCTGGCCCGCATCTCCGCTTCAGCTGCGGTGAAGTCGTCCGGACGAGAACCGACGCCGAGTCCGAGTACGAACCGTCCGCCGGATATGGAGTCGATGCTGGCGACCTGCTTCGCCATGATGGCAGCGTTGCGCAGCGGCGCGATCAGCACCGTCGGCATCAACCGGATACGCCTGGTCACGGCAGCCGCGGCGGCCATCGCGATCAGCACGTCGTGGTTGCCGTAGACCAGCCGGTCTATCTGCGCGAGCGACGAGAACGGCCCTTCATCAGCCCGTACTGCCCATTCGATCAGGAGATCGCCCTTGTTGGCGGGGACCACCTTGGGAAACGCTATGCCAATCTCCATGCACTCTCCCGCAGGGCAGGTTCGCTCACTCCGGCCTGACCACGAATACAGGGCCCGCGCTGTGACGGACGACCCGGTCCGTAACGCTGCCGAGCAGCAGGCGCGCCACGCCGGCGCGGCCATGCGTCGCCATCGCTACCAGCTTGTCGCCCGCTTCTCCCACCTCGTCGAGTACCACGCCGGCCGGATACCCGGTCACGACGCTCCCGGTAACATCCGCGACACCGGCCGACTGCAACTCGGCGACCTTGGCCGCAACGTATTCCTGCGCCTCGATCTCCATCTCTCCGGCCATGTCCTGGCTCGTATGGACGGGAGCGTACTCTGTGAAGGCTTCGCCGTACGGGTTCAGCGACACGGCGCGCAGCACCGTGATGCCCACACCCAGCGCGGTCGCCATGGCCACCGCGTGCGGCGCCGCCTGCTCGGACAGCTCGGAGCCATCCAGCGTCAGCACAACCCGGTTAACCGGGTGGGCGCTCCCTTCTTGCGCGCGCGTGATGAGCATGGGGTGCTTGCCGCTGCGGACCATCTTGTCCGTGACGCTGCCGAGCAGCCACCTGCCAACGCCCGTGCGGCCGTGGGTGGTCATCGCGATGAGCGTCCCTGCGTCCCTGTCCGCCTCCTCCAGGATGCAGTCCGCCGGGT
The DNA here is from genome assembly GCA_034428575.1 of Dehalococcoidia bacterium. Taxonomy (GTDB): domain Bacteria; phylum Chloroflexota; class Dehalococcoidia; order Lucifugimonadales; family Australimonadaceae; genus Bin16. Next base: position 22,243 of record DAOUHP010000182.1, read on the forward strand.
CGCCGTCCTTCACCGCGGTCTCTACCGTCACGCCGTCCGATCTGATCGACGCCGCCATCTCCTCGAGGTACGCTTCGGCGTCGCTGTTGATCCTGCTGAGCAGGTCCTCCCATTCCTCGGAGGAGGGCAGTTCGCCGCCGGCATCGTTGGACTCGCGGAACGTCCTCATGCCCCCGCGCACCAGTTCGCCGGGATACGGGTTCATCACCCGCAGCAACAGCACAGTCGCCCCGGTGGACCTGGCGACCATCTCAGCGTATGGCAACACTTGCGCTGCCAGGGCGGACCCATCCAGTGGAACGAGGACACACGAATACATGCAGACCCTCCTGCCTCGTAGTTGACGATATCGATCGGTGGGCCGGCGCGCGCCGCTACCCCTGCCCCACCAGCTTGCGTCGCTCCGTGGCGTCCGCGCCACCCTTCACACCGCGCTGGTTGAGGATGGGGCTGTACTTGCTCGCCATCCCTTGGCGCTCATAGACGCTCGTGCCCGTACCCGTGCCGCCGAGGTCGTTCGGGTTGATCTTCGCCGCGAGCTCCCGCGGGTACTCCGTGACCATCCCGTGATACCTGTTCTCCTCCGGCGTGCGGAACGTGTTCATCGGGTCGCCGCCGTCCTCGACGATCTTGATGTTGTCCTCCAACATCTGGCGGAACATGATGATGCCCTTGTCCGAGCGGCCCAGGTGCTCGCCGGTGCGGTCGGCGATGCCGCCCTGCGTGATCCACGCCGCGACGTCCTGCGCGGAGTTGCTGTCCAGGATGACGTACTGCGGCTGATCGTTCTCGTCCAATTGGATGACGGGCGGCTCGAAGAACGGGACGTCCTCCGCCGCCTGCACCGGCGTGTCCGCATCCACGGGGTGGCACATCACCCACCAGTGCGCTGTGTTGTAGTCGTCTATGGGCACGCGTATCTGCACGGCCGGGCCTGTCATGCCCCACTTCTCACGATCGAACCCGTCGCCGCCCTGGCGCAGGTAGTACGGGAAGATGATGGGGTGGCCCTCACGCCAGGAGGTGTCCTCCTCGGAACCGCCCTCCATCACGCGACGCTTGTAGATGCCGTACTCGTACTCGGTGAACGCGATCTTCTCGTGGTGCCGGATCGTCTTCTGGCGTTCCGGCTCGTCACGCATCACCGAGATGAAGTTGGACCAGTAGCCGTGCAACCACTCCAGGTGCACCGGGTCCAGCGAGTTCTCCTGGCACTGCAGCCAGTTGCACGGCAGCACAGCCAGTCCGATGTCCCTGATGACGTCGTCGACCGCGAACACGTCCCAGTTCGGCACGAGCGGAGCGGGCGTGGGGCCGAGGTAGGCAAACAGCAGCCCGGCCTTCTGCTCGACCGGGTACGCCTTCATCTGGATCTTGTCCTTGAACCGCGCCTCCGGGTCCTCCGTTTCCTCGTACGGCTGCTCCGTGCACTGGCCCGTCTCGTCGTACAGCCAGCCGTGGTACGGACAGCGCAGACCGTGCTCTTCA
>DAOUHP010000183.1:0-16072 GCA_034428575.1 Dehalococcoidia bacterium
GGATGTGCTCATCCCGTCCGGTTGCGTGCTGGAGGACCTCCCGGGCCCACTGCGGGTGGAGCGGACCTGGGACAGACCCTGCCGCCCGAAGGCCCGCAGCCTCTACCCCGACGGGTCGCAATACAATCTGAACACAGGGAACGATTTTCCCCACACGCGGAGCCGGTTCTATCGCCTCAGCCTGCATGAGGCCGGCGATGTGCGCGTGCACTTGACGGAAGATTGGTGGCGATGGTGCTGTTTCTTCTTAGTGGTGCGGTCGGCCGACGGCGCCGTAATCGCATCCGCCGCTAAAGGGTCTTCGTCAGACCTCTCTATCCAGAAGCAGATCCCCGAACCCGAGGTCACTGTGAACCTCGACGCCGGCGTCTACATCATCGAGGCAGTGAAGAGATACTATTTCGAGGGCAAGGACTTCATCCTGACCGTCACCGGGGACACGGTCGTGCCGTTTGGCGACGCCACGTTGGAAAGCCTGACCCTGAGCGGTGTGGACATGCCGGGATTCCATCTCGGCCGCGACACCCGCTACGCCCGCAACGTGGCCGCGGATGTCACGTCCACCACGGTCGCCGCCGTCGCCTCCCAGGGGGAACACGGCGCAACCGTCGCCATCACGCCCGCCGACGCCGACCCGGCCACAGACGGCCACCAGGTCGCGCTCAACGAGGGCGAGAACGTCATCACCGTCACGGTCACCGCCCCCAACGGAACGGACACGAGGACGGTCACCATTACGCTCACCCAGCTTCCCGGAACCGTGTCGCCCCTCTCCGATGACCCGAGCCTGAGCGCGCTGAGCCTCAGCGGAATCGACATCGGGACCTTCGACCCCGCCCAGACCGAGTACCGGTACACCTTCGAGACGATGGCCGACTTCCTGGAGGGCGTCTCCATCACCGTCAGCCCCACCCCCACCCAGCCATTGGCGACGTGGCGGATTATCCCCGGCGACGAGGACGCCCTTGCCGAGGGCCACCAATTCGTCACCCATGGCGGCAGGGCCTTCGAGATCATCGTCACGGCCCCCGACGGCGTCACCCAGCGTCGCTACGTCGTTCGGCCCCAACCCTACCCCTACCCGCGGGACGCCGACAGGGACATCGCCCTCGACGCCGCCAACGGAGACCCCGGCGGGATCTGGTCCGACGGGGAGACCATCTGGGTGGCCGACCAGGAGGCGGGAATGGTATTCGCCTATGACCTCGAAAGCGGGCAGTACCTGCGGTCCGTGGACGTGGAGGGCGACGTGTCCGGTCTGGCCTCCGACGGGACGACCATCTGGGTCGGAGACTCCCACCAGAACAGGAGCTGCGGGGCCTCCGGTATCCGCGCCTACGACCTGGCCACCTGGACGCGCCGGCCGGGCTCCGACATCAGTACCGGCACGCCCAGGGCGTGTCTGGGGTACACCAACATCTGGCCGCTCAACTCCCGGGACCTCCATCTCAAGGGGATGTGGAGCGACGGGCGCTACGTGTGGGCCAACGTAAATCTGAGCGGCCACCTGGTGGTCGCGTTCGCGCCGCCGAACGGGGCGCACTCCGGAGAGTCCGGCCCCCTGTTCGGCTCCCTGCCGCCCTGGTCGCCGGGGGGCGAAACCCTGGATGCCCGCGGCTATGCGGCCGAGGGGTCCTGGGGGCCGTGGTCCGACGGCCAGACCCTGTGGACGGCGAGCACCCAGGGCAAGATCTTCGCCTACGATCTCCACACCTTTGCCCGCCGCCCCGGGCTGGACGTCGAGGTCCTGAACGCGGCCGGCAACAGGAATCTCCGGGGCATCTGGTCCGACGGCGAGACCCTGTGGGTCGTGGACGACTACGACGGCAAGCTCTACGCCTACATCATGCCCCCCTCGGCCCGCCTGAAGTCCCTGGACCTGAGCGGCGTCGACCTGGGCGCGTTCCTCCCCGGCCGCTACGACTACCGGGCGGACGTCGCCAACAGCACCTCGGTCACGACCGTCGCGGCGACTCAGGCCTTCAGCGGCGGCTCCTCGGCGGTCACCATCAGCGCCGGCGGCGTCAGCGACGACGCGGACCCCGCCACGGACGGCCACCAGGTGAACCTCGCCGTCGGCGCCAACGTGATCACCATCACGGTGACCGCCCCCAACGGCAGCGACACCCGCATCTACACGGTCACCGTGAACCGGGCCAGTGGCTGAGGCGCGACCTCAGTCAACGGCAGGGGAGGCGGATGGGCCATGCCGCCTATGACCACCTACCGTAAGTAGACGTTGGAGACAGATACCCAGAGGCGGGCAGCAGTCGAGAATTCACGCCATGAGTACAGCAGGTGACAAGAGGCGGAACAGGAGGGATGAGAGAGCCCCGCTCTCCCAGTCGTCACGGTCCGCATCCCCGACGCGTAATGGATTGAGTTCAGCAGAAGCCGACGAACTGCTGCTTGAGGTCGAGTCGCTCCGCGCACGGCTCTCGGAGCTCAGCGAGGCCAGCCGTCTAGTCAGCGAGGACCTCGACCTGGACGTCGTCCTATTGAGAGTGATCGATAGCGCCCGCTCCCTGACCGGCGCCCGGTACGGGGCGCTCTTGACCTACGAACAGTCCGGCGGCATACAGGAATTCATCACCTCCGGACTCTCTACGGGCGAGATCGAGCAACTGACCACATCGCCCCAGGGCCTGGGACTGCTTGGATACATGAACGAGATACGAGAACCGCTGAGGCTCTCGGACATCTCCAGCCATCCCAGTTCGGTGGGATTCCCGGAAAACCACCCGCCGATGAGGACGTTCCTCGGCATGCAGGTCCGCCACCACGGCGCCCACCTCGGCAACATCTACCTCACGGAGAAGGAGGGTGGGGCGGAGTTTACGAGCGAAGACCAGGACGTCCTGGTGATGTTCGCCTCCCAGGCGGGCGCGGCGATTTCCAACGCACGGAGGCACCGCGAGGGTCTTCGGGCCAGGGCCGACCTGGAGACGCTGGTCAACATCTCGCCGGTGGGAGTGCTGGTCTTCGATGGAAAGACGGAGGACCTCGTCTCGGCCAATGACGAGACGAGACGAATCGTCGGCAGGCTGCACGCGCCCGGCCGCTCCCTCCAGGAGCTGCTCTCGGTCATGGCCCTTCGGAGGGCGGACGGGAGGGATATTCCAATCGAGGAGCTCCCCACCATGAGGGCGATGGTACACGGGGAGACCGTGGTCGCCGACGAGGTGTACATACACCCGTTCGACGGACGGAGGCCAACAGTTGCATCTTCGGTACGGACCATGCCCGGCGCTCTCACTGAGCCGCGGCTAGGCTGATGACAACTGTATGCCAAGACTCTCCTAGCCTGTATGGGTGTGAGAAGGGCTGTGTCACGCTGGCCGATCCCTTTCCTTGGAAGATTCAAGATGACCGATGAGCTAATCGATGCCCTAGAGATACCTGATGGGCTGAAAGACGCATGGGCCCGCATAGACCGGGCGGCTGACGACTACAAGCGACTTGCGGGCGAATTGGAAATGTTCCTCTACGACCACATCAAAGGTATGGTTCTTGTACAAGCCCCCGGTGCAGCAGGTTCCGTATTGAGAATGCGGCGTCCGAGCGACAGCAACATCAAGGGGAGGCCACTGGTGTCGCTTTCACAGATTGCGGAGAACCTGCGCAGTGCTCTGGACTACTTGGTCTTCGCGTTGTCCAAACGCAGCACCAGTGACCTGAACGATCGGGCTCCCCAATTTGTGATTGCTGAGAGCAAGACGGAGTTTGAGAAACAGGCCAAGCAACGCTTGCGGTATCTCACTCCTGCACAAGTTAGATTCATGGAAATGGTACAACCCTACAAGAGCGGGATCATGTTGGCGTTGCTCAAAGACATGACCGACCCAAGCAAGCACAGGCACCTCCTGTCCTTGGAAGAGAGGACGGGGTGGCGTATAGTGCTCTCTACTACTGCGCGAAGCGGTGAATACCCGGGGATGTTCATGTACCCGGTGCAGGACGGGATGGCATTCTTCGCGGAGCCAATTTGTAGACCGGAATTCACCTTGCTGGGCCGGTACGACGCCATGAAGACACTTCAGGGCATGATTGAAACGGTAGGCGACATAATCCTCGCAGCGCGTTGCTTCTTCTTCGACCTACCATTCTCGGGAACTATCAAATACGAATAGGGGATGAGGGCTGGTCGGCTGGCAGCGCCACGGGCAATTACTGAAGGAGCCAGGGCGGTCCGGAGACGACGCAATGCGGCGATGGTCAGAGGCCGCCCCGTCATGGCTCAGGAGACGGTGTCGCTCTTCGTGGTCGCCGATGTGTTTGACTAGGGCGGCGTCTAGGTGTGCCCGTGCAATGGAGGCTGAACGGCGCCGGGAGCAGGCGGACTGTGGCGCCCCTTCGCCACGTCCCGCAGGGTATCCAGGAGTTTGTACCGGCTCCACAGCTTGGGCAGGTAGCCCAACGCTCCCGCCGCGGCGGCCCTGTTCGAACGCTACGTGGTCCGAGAGGGCGGATGGGTTGACCGGCTCTGGCACCACTACCGGCGTGACACATGAACATCGTCCGCGTGATATGGAACAGGTCGTGGGTAACCAGGTCGCTGGTTGGCACCCGTTGTGCTAATCGCCGCCGCCCTAGCTGCCTTCGCCTTCCTCTACATCTCGAATGGCGATCCCCCACCGGATGGGTCGTGGATTAGAATGCAACTTCCCATTGGAAAGTTCGCAGTACAGTCTCCCTAGGGGTACCAGAGACGACTACCGGTGGCGCCCTGAAGTGGCCGACATCCTCCCCGACCCGTCTGTGGGAAGACTCTGGCTACCCGTAGTTGCGGGATATACACTCACAGCGTATTCCAGACCCCGGCGTGCGGAGGGGTGATGACGGAACAGGCGATCGGCCGGTTCAGGTGGTCCCGGGAGGCCACTCCTTATGAGGTCTTCATGTCGGAGCAAGGGGTGCCAGTCGTGCGCGGCATGGGCGTTTACGACGTGCGAGACGTCACCCTGGCCCCGTGGAAGCGCATGGGGGGACAGGGGGCGTTCATCGAACTGGACGGCGCCTCCGGGCTCAGGGGCATATACGTGCTGGAGATACCCGCTTCAGGCGCTACGCCGCCCGAGCGTCACATCTACGAGGAGGTCTTCTACGTCGTCGAAGGGCGGGGGAGCACCGAGATCTGGGTTGACGACGAGGCCGACAAGCAGGTGTTCGAATGGAGGACAGGCGCGCTGTTCACGGCGCCGCTCAACACGTTCCATCGCATCGTCAACGCCGCGTCCGAACCCGCGCTCCTGCTCGCAGTGACAAATGCGCCACCGCTGATGACGCTCTTTCGAAACGAGGCCTTCATCTTCGACACGCCCTTCCACTTCAAGGACCGCTTCGATAAGGCCCCGGACTTCTTCAGGTCGGTCGAAGAGATCGCGACTCGCCCCGACAACGGCCGGTATCACTACATGGGAAACATCATCCCGGACACGGTCAACTCGGAGGTCCCGCTGGACGGCCAACGCGGATCGGGACACCGCCACTACACGTGGAACATGGCGGGGAACAGTGGCAACGGGCACATCGCCGAGTACCCGAGCGGCCGGTACTCGAAGTGCCACGCCCACACCTCAGGCCCGGTGCTCCTCTGCCTCAGGGGGCAGGGATACACCATCACATGGCCGCGGTTGGCGGGTACGCGTCCATGGGAGGAGGGGAACGGTCACCTCGTGAAGCGGCAGGACTACGTGCCGGGCGGGCTGGTCAGCGCGGCTCCGGGAGACGCAAACTGGTTTCATGGCCACTACGGGGTGGCCCAGGACCCGCTGCGCGTACTGGCATTCCTGGGCACCGGCCTTCCGCGAGGCGCCCACCAATCGGCTCCCGGCGAGGAGACCGTCAGCCAGAACGAGGACGTGAGCCGGGGCGGAGGCTCGATCGACTACTCGGATGAGGACCCGTATATCCGCAAGATGTACGAGGGCGAACTCGGCAAGCACGGCGTGCGGTTCGACATGGCCGAAGAGCTCTACCGGTGAAGTTACGCTGGCAGAGGAGTACGATTCTGCCAAACGCCCGTGACGGTTGACCTGTGCGACGAGGGAATGGGCCCAGTTGAGGAGGCGTGGTCATGGCGACGATCGAGCGCACCAGAGACGGAGTTTCTTCGCGGAGTAACGGTCGGCCAACACGCCTCAGGCCGAGCGACATCAGGGCGCTGGTCCCGCCGTTGGGGCTGAGGGAGTACTGGTACCCGGCCCTCGAGGCGAAGAGGGTCAGGAACAAGCCCGTTGGCCTCAAGCTCCTCGGCGAAGAGCTCGTCTTCTTCCGTGGAGAGAACGACGAAGTGAAGGCCCTCTGGAACGTATGCCCCCATCGCGGCGGTTCACTGATGCACGGCGACTGCCACTACGCCGGCACGATCTCGTGCCCCTACCACGGGTGGACCTACGACGGAGAGGGCAACGTGCTGGCGGTCCTTCCGGAGGGGCCGGACTCGCAGGTGCCGGGGAAGGTCAAGGCCCGCGCATACCCGACACAAACGTTGAAGGGGATGGTGTTCGTGTGGATGGGTATCGGAGAACCGGCGCCCATCGAAGAGGACGTGCCACCGGAATTCTTCGACGACGTTTCCCAGATCCTCTACCGCACCGAGTACTGGCCGGTCAATTGGAACGTTGCACTCGAGAATGGGGGCGACGCCCACGTGCCCTACGTCCACCGCAACTCGCTGAAGCAGCTCATCCACCCCATGGCCGGAAGCGGGCCGGTCCCCCAACGGAACAGGGTGGTGCCCGGCAAGGCGGTCATCTTCGATCGCATGGCGAGGCAGGGAGGCAGACTCACCGGGAGGGGCGACTGGCCCCAACACTACTTCCCTGCGCTGGGCGGCAGGTGGCCGAAGAGCCGGTGGCGCACAAGGTGGTCCTGGCTGTTCATCCCAGCGCGCAAGCGGGTCTCCCGGCGCCCTCCGTGGGACTGTCCCGCAGATGAATGGAAATCGGGTCATCACCTGCCGGCCATGTTTCGCAACGACCACCGGACCGACATGTACACGAGGAACGCCGTGCCGGTCACGGAGGGCCTCTCGCGGCAGGTCTACTACAAGGCCACCCGCCCGAACAGCTGGATAGGACGGGTCTACGAGCGGGCGCACTTCGCGTTGATAGGGCGTTGGATGCAGGTGACCAACTTCTCGCGCCAGGACTTCGTGGCGATCGCTCCACAGCGGTACGACACCTCAGAGCACCTTTCCGCGACGGACACACACCAGGTGCTGTGGAGGCGCCTCGTGCTCCAGGCCCGCGGGATGATGAGCCAGGAAGAAGCCCACGACGTGGATATCTCGCCACCGGAGCAGTTCAACTTCGAGCGGCAGATGGAGTCCGACATGGAGCTGCAGAAACCAGAGGAGCTGTTCAAGGCCCAGGTGTGACGGCCGCCGACGCGCGCGGCGGGCGAAGGCCCAAGCGGTTTGACATACGGCCCTTCGTGTTCATACAGTGCGGACAGGAAGTACAGAGGAGGCGCAGCGCCATGCCCATAGAAGTCATCGACACGACGGCGTTCGGCCATGAGACGAAGAAGCGCACCGTGGTGCTGGACACGAACCGGTTCCACGCGTGGGTGCACTACTACACGCCGGGCCAGATGGACGAGATGCACTGCCACAACCAGGACCAGACGTTCACGGTTATCGAGGGAGAGTTGACGATGAACTTCCCGGATGGCGGGAACGCGGTGCTCACGTCCGGGATGATGTGCACCATCACCGGCGGCTCCTTCTACCAGTTGCTCAACTCCGGCGACGCGCCGCTCATCATGATCGGTACGCGGTCCGGCGCGACGAAGGACACGGTGAAGGTGGAGCACGGCACCGGCCGCATCATCAACGAGACCGTCTTCACGACGGTGAAGCGGTAGGGCTTCGTCACTCCTCGTAGCGGCGGAACACCAGGCAGGCGTTCTGCCCGCCGAAGCCGAAGCTGTTGGAGAGCACAGTACGCACATCGGCCTTGCGTGCCTCGTTCGGCACGTAGTCGAGATCGCACGCGGGGTCGGGTGTCGTGTAGTTGATAGTGGGGTGGATGAGGCCGTGCAGGATGCTCTGTATGCAGGCGATGGCTTCCATGCCCCCCGCGCCTCCGAGCGCGTGCCCGATCATGGACTTCGTAGAACTGATTGGGATCTTGTAGGCTGCGTCGCCGAACGCGCGCTTGATGGCGAGGGTTTCGGAGGCGTCGTTGAGCGGGGTCGACGTGCCGTGAGCGTTGATGTAGTCCACCTCGTGCGGGCCGACGCCCGCATCCTCCAACGCCCAGCGGATGGCCCGCGCAGCGCCCGCGCCGTCGTCGTCAGGCTGGAACTGGTGCCCGGCGTCTGCTGACGCGCCATAGCCCAACACCTCCGCGATGATCGGCGCGTCGCGCCTCAGGGCGTGCTCCAACGACTCGACGACGAGGATGCCGGCGCCCTCAGCAGGCACGAAACCGTCGCGGTCGGCGTCGAAGGGGCGGCTTGCTGCGGAAGGGTCTTCGTTGCGTGTGCTGAGGGCGCGCATGACGCAGAACCCCGCGAGGCCGAGTTGGCTGATGCCCGCCTCAGTGCCTCCGGTAATCATCACGTCCGCCGCGCCCCTCCGGATGACCTCGGCAGCGTCGCCGATGGACTGCGTTGAAGCGGCGCACGCGGTGACGATGGTGCTGCAGGGACCGCGCGCAGCGAAGTGGCGGCTGACGTTCGCCGCGGCCATGTTGGGGAGGATCATGGGGAAGAAGAAGGGCGACATACGCATGCCGCCGCGCTCCAGGAGGATGCGCATGCTCTCGTCTATGGTGGGGAAGCCGCCGTTGCCGTTGCCGAGGTAGACTCCCATCCGCTCGCCGTCCACATTCGCGGCGGAGAGGCCCGCGTACCGCATGGCCTCCTCCGTCGCGGGGATCGCGAGTTGGGAGAAGCGCGCCAGCCTGCGCGCTTCCCGCTTGTCGATATACCTCTCCGGGTCGAAGCCGGACACTTCCCCCGATATCTGACAGGGGTAGTCCGTCGCGTCGGCGAGCGTCATGGGGCCGATGCCTGAGCGTCCCGCAGCGAGGCCTTCCCAGAATTCGCCCACGCTCTCACCGAGCGGCGTCACCGCGCCGATGCCTGTGACCACTACCCGCTTGCGACCGTTCGCCATTCCGTCTGCCATGCGCTCACACTCTCCCCATGGCCGATGCCTGCGGGTCGAACTCGGGATAGTGCTCGCCCGCTATGCCGAGGGCGTACTGGAGCGCTTCGGCGACAGCGAAGAGCGAACCGGTTACGAGCACGAGGTCGCGAGCTCCCGCTGCGTTCATGGCTTGTTCGATGCCCATGGCAACGCTGCTCGCACTGCGGACCCGGGTCCCCAGGCGTTCGAACACCGAGCCGAGCTCATCCGGGTGCGCGGCTCGCGGGTGCCGTGAGGCTACCGTCCAGACTTCGTCTGCGAAAGCCGCGGCTTCCTGCGTGAGCAGGTCGATCTGCTTGTCGCCGGACGCGCCGAACACGAGGTGGACGCGCGCGCCGGGAAGATACTCCCGCACGGTCTCGCGCAGCCTCGCCATAGAGTACGGGTTGTGGGCGCCGTCTACGACGAGGTATGGAGCGCTCGCGAGCAGTTGGAAGCGGCCGTCCCAGCGTACTGCAGCGAGACCGGCCTCAATGGCCTCACGTGTGAGCGGCAGGGGCGCCTGCTCCAGGGCGGCGACGGCCACCGCCGCGTTCTCGGCCTGGTGCGCGCCGAGCAGCGGCAGGCGTACCCGGTAACGGTCTCGAGCGGTGGTAACGATCACCGTTTGGCCAGAGAGGTCATGCTGTTCCTGCGCAAAGGTTACGTCCCGGCCGATGGCAATGAGCGGCGCTCCCATCACCCGTGCCCTCTCCTGTATGACAGCCATCGCGGATGGGTCCTGCGGGGCGGAGACTACGGGCTGCGGTCCCTTGACGATGCCGGCCTTCTCGCCCGCGATCGCTGCGACCGTCGAGCCGAGGATGGCTGTGTGGTCCAGGCTGACGGAGGTGATCACTGAAACGTTCGCCGAGGCGACGTTGGTCGCGTCCAGCCGTCCGCCGAGGCCGACCTCCAGCACGACGGCGTCGGCCTGCTCATCGCGGAAGACATCCAGCGCCATTGCAGTAAGCGCCTCGAACGTGGACGGCGCGCCGATGGGCTCGCTGGTCATGTCCTCGACGACTGGCCAGATCCGGTCAACCGCTTCAGCGAAGGAGCTTTCCCGGAGCGGGTCGCCGTTCAACCGGATGCGCTCCCGGAAGGAGTGCAGGTGCGGAGAGGTATACAGCCCGGTGTGCAGGCCGTGCGCCCGGAGGGCGCTGGCGGTCATGGCGGCGACGCTGCCCTTGCCCTTGGTCCCCGCGACGTGGACGATGGGCGGGCCGGTGTCGATCAGCCGCAGCCGCCCAGCCAGTTCCCGCATGCGTTCGAGGTCGTACTTGTATGCGGGGATGGCCGCTCCCCTCATGCGCTCGAAGTCGGCGAGGCTGAGGAGTCGGTGGAGGGCTGCTTCGTAAGGTGTGTCCGAGGCGTGTTCGGGGTACTGCGCAGGCATGGGAATCGTGTTGCGAGCGTAGCAGCGGCGTGTTGGCCCAGTCAACGGGAGCGGGTGGAGGACTACGACCAGAAGGCGGTCTGTATGGGGACTTGCTGCCGACCCGGTCCGGCGGCCAGCGCCTGCTGAAGCGCCTCGGGGGTTTCCGGGTCAGGCCAGCGATGTGCCCCCTTCCGGAGAAGAGATTCGAATGCCTTTCCTGTCTCGGACCGGACGTAGACGGGTACGAGATTGAGCTTGTCGAGTTGCTCGACCGCGCCCGCCCACGTTCCCCCCTGTTGGAAATCTGAACTCACCACGAGTGCCGCGTCCGCCATCGCGTAGATCATCTTGTTCCGGTGCATGGCATTGCCCACGTTGAAGCCGGCGGCAGGATCGCAGAGAGAGACAAGGACCAGGCGCCCCTCGATGAGGAGGTCCCGGTGCTCCCGATGCAGCGCCGCCCTCTGCAGGTCGTTGCTGAGCACTCCAAGGACGCTGCCTTCCGCCTCCAAGGCCCCGCGCATGGCCGCCTGGTCAACACCGCGCGCCCCTCCGGATATCAGCATGCATCCGGAGCGAGCGGAGAGCCTGCCGATACCCTCAGCATACGCAAGGAGGTCCTCATCCACATTGCGGGAACCGACGACGGCCAAGCCTCCCCGGTCCAGCAGGGCCGGGTCTCCGCACCCGTAAAGGACAGGAGGAGCGCCGTTCTCGAGCTGCCTCAGCCGCGCAGGGTAGGCGTCGTCGGTGGCCCCAACCACCCAGATCGCCCGGCTTTGCCATCGTTCGATCACCTGGCTCAGATGGAAGCCGCGGGCCAGCAGCAGCTTGAGCCGACCGGCATCCAGAGGCAACCTGTCGTGAAGGAGCATGTCGTCCGCATCCCTTGTCAGCAGGTCGGCAAGTTGCCAACCGTTCTCATCGAGGAATCGAGTGAAACGGCGGTAGTCCGCTGGCTGGAGCGGCTCGGGCGCGGCATCGCGCTGCCCGGAAAGGAGGGGGGCTGTGAGAAGCAGGGCAGCTTGTGTGTCTGCGGAGACCCCAGCGGCGGGCGTCATTCGCCGCCTCCCGCCTTGCTGAGGGAGAGGGGCCAGACCTCGCCGCTCCCGTGCGATCGGAGCAGGCAGGCGCCCACCGTCATGGTCCAACGCGAGTCCACGATATCGTCGACCAGGAGCACCGGGCCGGCAGGCGGTGTTGCACTGATGTCGAGCGAGCCATAGACGTTGAGGGCCTGGTATGGACTGTTTTCCATCTGCTTCTGCTCGGGATGTTCTCGCGTACGTTCCAGCAGGTGAAGACACGGTAATCCTAATGCGTCTGCGAACCTCTGCGCGAACTCCGGCACGAGTTCCGGGCGGCGAAGGGACGGAATGGGGACCACGCAATCCGGTGCGGGTGTCGGCGCCCATTCCCGCAACAGGCGTACACAGGCATCCACGAGCTCATCCGAAAACCGTCCTTCCCGGTATTTCCCCTCACGTACGAGGGCGCCCCATCCAACGTCTCCCCACATGCACAGCGCCCGGCCCTGGGAAGCCCTGAGACCGGCAGGGATCGCCACGCCAGGCGTTCCCGCGAAGCCGGAGTAGGGCCACTGCTTGCGTGGCTCGATCGATATCCTGGTGCGTCGAAGGAAACCGACCGCCTCGCGTGTCAGCGCCGGGTCGACAGTTGTTGACAAAGGCTCGACCGCCGGAGCGGTCGCCGAGGCAGGGTCTCCGTCCAATGCGCGTATGAGGAACTCCATGTGCCCTGATTCCAGACCGACGTATTCCTGCATCTGGACGAGTTCTTCCCTTCTCAGGTTGGTCAACCGGTCCACACGTTCCCAGAACGCTTCGCCCAGACGGCTGGCCGTCAGTTGCCACCTGGAGCCTTCGCGAACGATCGGTGCGGGGGATTCGAGCGATAGCAGTTGGAGCGCCTTCGCTATGCGCCCCGGTCGGACGTTCATCCGCTGCTGCAGTTGCGGCACGGAGAGACCTTCGGGGACTTGCTCCAGGGCGGCAGTCAACTGTTCTACGTCCTGGCGTGACGGGAAAGCCGTCTCGATGAAGTAGTCGGCGATGTCCAATTCTTCGGGGCCACTCAGCAGCACGCCGTGGGCCCTGTCCAAAGCTCGGCCTGCTCGTCCCACCTGCTGGTAGTAGTGGATGACGGAACCGGGGGCCTGGTAGTGGAAGACGAATGCCAGGTCCGGCTTGTCGAAGCCCATCCCCAGGGCGGTTGTCGCGACGAGTGCCTTGACCTCGTTGTCCAGCAGGGCTTGCTCCAACTCCGGCCGTCGCTCACCGCTCTCGCCGGTGTATGCCTCCACCGTGAACCCCCTGGACCGCAACCAGTCGGCCACACGCTCTGCATCCCGTACGGTCAGCGTATAGATGATGCCGCGTCCATCGACTTCGCCCAGCCTTTCGGCGAGCCAGGCGAGCCGCTCCGCCTGGTTGGGGAGGCGAACGGTCTGCAGGAGCAGGGACGGTCGGTTCAAGTCGCCCCGGTGAACATCGAAGTTCAGGCCGGGCAACTTCCGTAGATCATCCAGGACACGATCAGTGGCGGTGGCGGTCGTTGCCAGCATCCGGAGGTTGGCGGGCAACGTACGCACGATGCGCTCGACCCGTCGATAGTCCGGGCGGAAGTCGTGTCCCCAGTCCGAGATGCAGTGGGCCTCGTCGATCACGAGCAGGCCGATCCTGTCAGCCATGTGAGCGAGGACCTCGTCGTTGAAGCGCTGATTGCCCAGCCGCTCAGGTGAGATCAGCAGGACGTCCACCTCCTGAGCACGCAGCCGGTCTTCGATACGCTCCCAGTCGGCGGCGTTGTCGGAGTTGATGGTCAGGGCGCGGATACCCATGCGCTCAGCAGCTGCTATCTGGTTGCGCATCAACGAGAGCAACGGCGATATCAGGAGTGCCGGGCCGTAGCCATCCTCGCGGAGCAGTTTGATGGCAATGAAGTAGACGAAACTCTTCCCCCAGCCTGTCCTCTGGACGATCAAGAGTGGGCCATCGCCCTCGACCACGTGACGGATGGCCTCTTCCTGTCCCTCTCGGAACTGCGCATCCGGCAGCCCGGTCCCCAGGCGGAGGAGTTCCAAGGCTCGGGGGTGGTTGTATCGCACTTGGCCAAAGCTCCCTTGTCGTTGGTAATGGCAGGCAAGAGCATCGTAGGAAGGAGGAGGGGCAGGGAGCAAGCGGTGGATGTCACAAGGACGAGAAGCGGGGAGGCGCGGAGGACTGCAGAGGCGCCCAATGCTGGTGGGTAGTACACAGGATGCTGTATGCAAGCGGCGGAGGGACGGAAAATCCTGCATATTTCAATGTTGGGCATGGCGGGGCCGTGTCCCTATAATGGCCGGACTTGTCCCGGAGTGTGCAGCGGTGTCGTTCACTCATCTTCACGTCCACTCGGAGTACAGCCTGCTCGACGGTCTGAGCCGCATCCCGGCGATGGTGAGCCGCGCCAAGGAACTGGGCATGACGGCGCTCGGGCTCACCGATCACGGCTCTATGTATGGGGCAGTGGACTTCTACTCGGCGTGCAAGGAGGCGGGCATCAAGCCGGTGATCGGGTGCGAGTTGTATGTCGCGAACGGCAAACGCACCGATCGCACGGCGGGCGGCAAGGGTCAGAACTACCATCACCTCACGGTTCTGGCGAAGAACAACGAGGGCTACCGGAACCTGATGAAGCTGTCCTCCAGGGCGCACCTGGAGGGCTTCTACTACAAGCCTCGCGTGGACCATGAGTTGCTCGAAGAGCACGCGGACGGCCTGATCGTCTTCTCCGGATGCCCCAGTTCCGAGATATCGGTCGCGCTGATAGACGGCAACTACGAGGCCGCGAAGGAACTGGCCCGGTGGCACAAGGCCATGTTCCCCGCCTTCTACCTGGAGATGCAGCGGCACGAGAACCTCGACTTCCTCGAACCATTGAACAACGGGCTGTTGCGCCTCGGCGAGGACCTGGACATCCCCATCGTTGCGACGAACGACTTGCACTACGTGCAGGAGAGCGACGCCAGCATCCACGACGTGCTGCTCTGCATTGGCACGAGCTCCAATCTCAAGGACGCCAACCGCTTCCAGTTCTCGGACTCGTCCTACTACCTGAAGACGCACGAGGAGATGTCTGAGCTGTTCGCCGACCTGCCGGAGGCGGTGGCCAATACCCAGACCATCGCCGACTCGACGGACGTGGAACTCGACTTCTCGACGCTCCGCCTGCCCCGCTACCGGACCCCAGAGCAAGAGGATGCAGACGGGTACCTGCGCCGGCTCTGCTGGCAAGGCTTCGGCGAGCGCTATCCCGAAGGGGGACCGGACGCGGCGAAGCAGCGGCTTGAGTACGAGCTGGACGTCATCACCGAGACGCAGTACCCCAACTATTTCCTGGTGGTGTGGGACATCGCGGACTTCGCACGGCGCGAGGGAATCGTCTTCGGGGTGCGGGGCAGCGCGGCGTCATCGCTCGCGCTCTACTGCCTGGGCGTCACCGAGCTCGACCCGCTGGACTACGGGCTGGTGTTCGAGCGTTTCCTCAACATAGAGCGCAAAGAGATGCCGGACATCGACATGGACTTCCAGGACGACCGGCGCGAGGAGGCGATCCAGTACGTCACTGACAAATACGGGCACGACCACGTGGCGCAGATCATCACGTTCGGCACGCTCGGCGCCAAGGCTGCCATCAGGGACTCAGGCCGCGTGCTGGGCATGACGTACGCGGACGTGGACCGCGTTGCGCGGCTCGTTCCGCAGCGGCTGGGGATGACGATAGACCTGGCATTCGAACAGTCTCAGGAGATGAAGGAGGCCTACGAGCAGGACGAGGAGTTGCGGAAGTTGATCGATACGGCGCGCAGCCTGGAGGGCGTCACGCGCAACGTGAGCACGCACGCTGCCGGAGTCGTCATCTCCGAGGACCCACTCACCGACCACGTGCCGTTGCAGCGTCCGACGAAGGGTGGCGAGAACAGCGTGGCGATGACGCAGTACGCCATGGAGCCCGTCGCCAAACTCGGCCTGCTGAAGATGGACTTCCTGGGGCTCATCAACTACTCCATCCTGAGCAACGCGATCCGGATGGTGCGGGACCGCAAGGGACTCGACGTGCGACTGCAGGAGATACCGTTCGACGACCCCAGGACCTACGAGCTGCTGGCGAGCGGCGAGACGACCGCGCTGTTCCAGCTGGAGAGCCCGGGGATGCGGCGCTACATCAAAGAACTGCGACCGGGCACACTGGGCGAACTCGCGGCGATGATCGCGCTCTACCGCCCCGGGCCCATGGAGCACATCGGGCGGTACATCGACTCGAAGCACGGGCGCGCCCCAGCGAGCTATCCCCACCCCGACCTCGAGGAGATACTCAACGAGACGTATGGGGTGATCGTCTACCAAGACCAGGTGCTGCACATCATGCGTCAGTTCGCGGGCTACTCGCTCGGCGAAGCGGACGTGGTGCGGAAGGCGATGGGGAAGAAGATCGCCTCCCTGATGCAGCAGGAGCGCGAGAGCTTCGTTGCGGGAGCACGGGAGAAGGGG
>DAOUHP010000184.1:0-11689 GCA_034428575.1 Dehalococcoidia bacterium
CTATCCTGAACGGGTGCTATCGAAGACCGTCTTCACGCCTGACGCGGCCGGAGTGCTGGCGAACCTCACAGGAGAGCTAACGAGTGCTGACGGCACTCCCCCTGTCCTGATGTCTCTTCCCGACGACTCCGTGGTCAACATACCGGTGGAAGACTGGCCGGACCTGTGCCCGGACGAAAGCGCATCCGAACCCGAGTACGACATGGACCTCAACGAATGGCTGGAGGCCCAACTGAGGCTTCCCTTGGTCCTTGAAGCGGAGGGATATGCGTACGCCGGTAGATTCCTCTTGAACAGCCAGCCGAGCATCCGATACGAACGCCGTTCACGCGTGTCGCTCATTGTAATCGAGTTCGTGGCTGCGAACCCGCTCCTCAGGCAGGAAAGCCATTATTCGATACTGGACGACGGCACGCTTCTGCTCGAGACCCAGATGACCGTCATATCGGTGAGCGCAGGGGAGCCGGAAGCGGCGCCCCGTGCGGGAACCGGCGGAGGGGGCTGACCATCACCACAGACCAGGCGCGTCGTTCGTCACGCCCGTTCTACGGCTGGGTCATCGTTGCCGCCCTCAGCGTTGCCGGCGGCATCAGCACGTTCCTGGGCATCGGCAACTTCGGCATCTTCGTCGCCCCCATGAGCGAGGAACTCGGCCTCGGCAACAGCGCCTTCGGCTGGGCGCTCTCTGCACGCCTCCTGGGCTTCGCGGCCTCCGGCCCGTTCATCGGACGGCTCATCGACAGCCGAGGCTCCAGGGCGCCGCTCGCGGTCGGGGGCCTCATGCTCGGCGGCAGCGCCGCCGCGCTGGGGCTGGTCAACGCGGGGTGGCAGATGATCGGGCTCACCCTGTTCAGCGGCCTGGTGGGGTTCTGGGGCAGCAGCACGCTCTTCCTGACGATCCCCATCGCCAAGTGGTTCGTGCGTAACCGGGGCAGGGCGATGTCGCTCTTCTTCCCCGGCATACCGTTCGGGATCGGGGTCGCCAGCCCTCTCACGCAGTTGCTGATCGACACGGTGGGATGGCGCGATGCCTGGCTCGTCCTCGGCGCCGCGGGCGGGCTCTCTATCGCAGCCATATCGCTGCTGTTCATCCGCAGCCGTCCGTCCGACCTCGGGCTGCTGCCCGACGGCGAGTCCATCTCCCTGCCTACCGACGAACGTTCCCGGCGGGAGCGCCGCCTGGAGTACTCCTGGACCGTGCGCGAATCGATGCGCACCGGCGCGTTCTGGCGCATCAGCGTTGCCTACGGGTTGCTGATGGCCGCGATGGGCACGATAGGCGTGTTCTGGGTCGCATTCCTCCGGTCGCTGGACGTCCCGCCGCAGGTTGCCGCGTTCACGTTCTCAGCCCAGGCCTTCACCCAGGTGGCGTCGTCCATTCTCATAGCGCCCTGGATAGACCGGCTGCAGCCCCGCTATGTGGCGATGGCGGGATTCGTCGGGGTTGCGGCGGGGATGCTGGTCGCGTCTTTCGCGACGACGGCATGGCACGGCTTCGCAGGCGCGGTGCTCGTTGGCATCGGTCTCGGCGTGGCCATGCTCATGCAGGCGCACATCTGGCCCGCGTACTACGGGCGCGACCACATCGGCGGGGTGCGCGGCGCGGCGACCCCACTCACGCTTTTCCTGACGGGCATGGGGGCGCCCGCACTGGGGATCGTGTTCGACGCAACGAACTTCGCCACGGGGTGGTTCGCGGCGGCGGGCGGCCTCTTCGTGGGGTTCATGCTGCTGGCAGTCTCACCGAAGCCCCAACCGCCCCGAACGACGCTCACGTAGGCGTTGACAGGCCCTCTCCCCACGCCAGGGTACCCTCACCCTAGCCCTCTCCCCTTGTAGGGAGAGGGGATCAGACTCCCGCGCTACGATGTGAAACGGGTGGGGGCGAAGAGCGAGATGTCGTGGCGGGTTTCGCCGCGCTCGGCAAGGTCGGCCATGACCTCGCCTATCACGCTGCAGAACTTGAACCCATGCCCGGAGAAACCCGCCGCGAAGGATACCTGCGGCCACACAGGGTGCGTGCCGACGATGAAGTGCCTGTCCGGCGAGTTCGTGAACATGCAGACCGCCATACGCAGCAGGCGGCCTGCCGCCCGCGGAAAGCAGCGACGCAGGAAGTCCCGCAGCATCTCCTCGTCGTGCGTGCGCCAGGTCCGGTCCAGCGCGTCGGGGTCGGCCGCGATTCCGGTGTCGTCGAACTTGCCGAGCTTGAGCCCCGGCACGCCGAACTCCGGGAAGCCGTAGTATTCGTCGCCGTCCATCGTGACGATGAAGACCGGGAAGCGGGACGGCGCGAACAGCGCAGGGTCGTCCGGCTCGAACCAAGCCATCACCTGGCGCTCCGGCACGGCCACCTCCGCGAGTTCGGGCACGAGCCGACCGGCCCATGCGCCAGCCGTCAGCACGAGCGAGCCCGCCTCGTACACGCCTGCCTCGGTACGCACGCGCACGCCGCCGGAGAAGGCCTCCCAGTCCAGCACCCGCTCCTCCGCGTGAACCTCGGCGCCGCATGCGCGCGCGACACTCACGTGCGCTTCAACGCATCGCTCCGGCGTGAGGAAGCCTCCCTGCGGTTGGACGACAGCCGTCATCCCGGGCGGCAGGCCGTAGCCCGGGAAGCGCGCAGCGAGTTCCGCGCTCGTCAGCACCTCGTGCGGAACGTCCTGCTCCTCACAGGCGCGCAGGGTGTTCTCGAACGCCACCGCGCCGGGAGCCCCGGCGTGGACCGAGCCGGTGACGTGCAGCACCTGCTCGCCGGAGCGCTGCTCCAATTCGCGCCATAGCTCGTAGGCGCGCAGTCCGAGCGGTACGTATGACGGTCCTTCGTGGAAAGCGAGCCGGATGATGCGCGTGATGCCATGCGACGACCCCAACTCGTGCGGGATGCGGAAGCGCTCCAGCCCCAGCACACGAAGGCCTCGCCCCGCCAGCTGGCAGACCGTCGCACTCCCCATACCGCCGACGCCGATCACGATGGCGTCGAACACCTGTTTGCTCGTCAAGTACGTCCTCCGCTGGCAGGCCCGACCGTGCGGGCAGCGGTTGCCCGTCCGTGGATGGAGATGCTAGCATTTCGCCATCCGCGCGCGCGATGCGTCAGCGCGGGCTTCGCATATAGAGGGAGGAGACTCATGTCCTGGGCCAGCAGAACCATCGCACTCATGGTGCTCGGCGTCGCCTTGCTAGCCGGTCTGACCGCATGCGGGGGCGACGACCCGGAGCCGACCCCGACCTCGCCGCCGGCAGCGGCAGAACCGACCGCAACGCCGGTGCCCGACGCTCCGGACCCGGCCCCGGATACAATGGCCCCGGAGGCTACACCGACGCCAGTTCCGGCGGGCGCCACGGCAGCTCCTGCCACAGCCGCACCCACGGCTGCCCCGCCTCCCACCCCGACCCCGATCCCCGTTGTCGAAGGCTTCGACGCCGAGGGTTACTTCTCCGGCAAGACCATCAAGGTCATCGTGGGCTTCTCCCCCGGCGGCGGCTACGACGCCTACTCCCGCCTGGTAGCGAAGGCGGTCGAGCGGTTGATGCCGGGTAACCCGAAGGTCATCGTCTCCAACCTCCCCGGAGGCGGCGCTCTCCGCGCTCTGCAGGAGACGATGCGGTCCAGGCCCGACGGATTCACCACGCACCCGATGGCGAACCGTCACCCCGCGGCTGAGGCAGCGGGAGCGGACCTGGACGACTTCGACCTGAACACGGTCATCATGCTCGGCACCCCGAACTTCATCCAGACGCACGCGGCGCTCTGCGTGCGGCGCGAGGTCGCCGAGAACTGGGACGACGTGCTCGCCCTCGGCAGACCCATCACGTTCGGAACATCGGCCCTCGGCGGCAACGCCATCGGCGGGCAGTTCGCAGAAGCCCTCGGCGCGCCCGTCAAGGTCGTGCTCGGCTATGAAGGCACGGCGGACGTTCAGGCTGCTATCGACAGGAACGAGCTCGACGCGACGGACCGGTGCGACACGTTCTTCATCGACCCGTTCTTCCCCGAATGGTACGAGGAGCAAAAGCTGATGCCGCTGTTCTACTGGCGCACGCCCATCAGCCAGAGCTTCCTGGACCAGATGAACACCGGGCTCCGTTCAGAGGACGTCCCACACCTGTTCGACGCGGTCAACCCGAACGATGAGCAGAAGGCGGCCTTCCTGCTCGCGCAGAACCTGGAGTCCATGACGCGTATGTTCGTCCTCGCACCCGAAACGCCGGACGAGATCGTGCAGACATGGCGACGGGTCTTCCGCGACGTGACAGAAGACTCTGACTTCCAGGCCAGCGCCGCAGCCCTCTCGCGGGAGGTCAACTACGGCGACCCGGAGATCCTGAAGGCCGACATCGAGAAGGCGAAGGACTTCAGCTCCGAGGCATGCCAGTTGTTCGCCGACTTGTACGGCGTGCCTGAAGCATCGCGAAACTGCTAGCGCACACCAGAGGGCGGGCTTGCGAGCCCGCCCTCTCTCGTCTCTGAGGGAGTTACCCGCACGGCGTATTGACGCGCTCCCGCTCCCCGCGTAGCGTAGCGGCGCATTTCCCGCGCTCCTTACCTGGAACGAGGCAATCTCTTCATGGTCAACCGGCTCCCCCTCATCATCGGCGTCGTCGCATCAGCCGTATTCGTATGGGGCTACGCCGTAACCGTTGACCAGGCGTTCTTCGACGCAGCGGCAGACGGCGCAAACCGGCTATTCGGCCTCCACGACCACGTGTCGCTATTCGGCCTGAGCATCCCTGTCTCCTGGCCCATGATCGCGTTCGTCCTCATGATCCCTATCGCGATCGCCTCAGGACTCATGCCCGGCGGCGGGCTCCCCTTCCTCGTTGTCGTGCTCGCATTCGCGACCGAGCTCGATGCGTTCATCGCGCTGCCGGTCGTCATCGGCTACATGGCCGCGAACGACCTGACCGAGCCGATCCCCTCCATTCTGCTCGGCATACCGGGCGCCCGATCGTCGCAGGCGACGATCCTGGACGGCTACCCGCTCGCCCGGCAGGGTTATGCGGGGTACGCACTCGGCGCTTCCTACACCTCGTCGCTCATCGGCGGCATCATCGGCGGCATCGCGCTGCTCGCGGTCCTTCCGTTTGCCCGCGAGCTGTTGCGTCACTTCGGCTCCGCAGAGTTCTTCCTCCTTGCGCTGCTCGGGATATGCTCGGTCGCCATCGTCAGCGCAGGGGCATTCGTCAAGGGTATGCTCACCGCATGCCTGGGCCTGTTCATCGGCATGATCGGGTTCGTGAACATCGCAAGCGAGACCCGCGCGACCTTCGGCATCGACTACCTCTACGACGGCATCAACATCGTCCCCGTCGTGGTGGGGCTCTTCGCCATCCCTGAGATAGCCGACCTCGTCATCAGCAACACCCCCGTCGCGAAGGAGCGGCTGAGCGAGATGCTGAAGGAGGGGAACCGCGACGTTTCCAGGGGCATGCGCGAGGCGCTGCGCCACAAGTGGCTCATCGCGCGGTCGTCGCTCATAGGGGTCTTCGTCGGCGCAATGCCCGGCCTCGGCCCGACTCCCGCCCACTGGATAGCCTACGCCCAGGCGCGCCAGACGGAGAAGGGCGCGGTGGAGACGTTCGGCACCGGCGACATACGGGGCGTCATCGCTCCCGAATCGTCCAACAATTCGACCGACGGCGGCGTGCTTATGCCCACGCTGATATTCGCCATCCCCGGCAGCGGCCCCATGGCGATCGTCCTCGGCTTCCTCTATATCAAGGAGGTCCAGCCGGGCCCTGCGATGGTGAACCCCGATCTCCACCTCAACCTCACCCTCTCGCTCGTCTACGTCATCGTGCTCGCGAACATCCTCGTCGTGCCCATCGTGCTGCGGTTCTCGCCGCTTCTGACGAAGGTCGCGGCCATACCTCCGCTCGTGCTTGCCCCGCTCGTCATCGCCATCGTGACGCTCTCCGCCTTCCAGGCGAACCTCGATATCTCCGACCTCACCGTCATGGTCGTCTTCGGTGCGTTGGGCATGTTCATGAAGGCATACGCATGGCCGAGACCGCCCATCCTCATCGCAGTCGTGCTTACCGGTCCGCTGGAGACGTTCATGTCGCGGGCGATCCAGACCGAGGGCATCGGGATGGTGACGCGGATACCGTTCCTTGCGATCCTCGTGGTGGTCGTTGCGGCGGTCTTCTTCTCGCTCCGCGTACAGCGGGGTGCGCAACGCCTGCAGGAGCAGACCCTTGCGAAGGAGGCAGCCGATGGCGCAGAGTCCTGACGCCTCGCGAGACAACCCGCCGACGCACCGGCAAATCTCCTGGCGGTCGCCCGAGATCCTTGGGGAGCTCGTGTTGCTCGCCATCATCGCCGTCCTCGCGGTCGTCTACGTCAACGATCTCACCAACCGCGTCGAGGGGCGCTGGCTCCCCTTCATCACCGTAGCCGCCGCGACGCCGCTCTGGTTCATCCGGTTGTACACCGTGCTGAGCAGGCGCAAGGCCATCGAGCAGGGGATGATCATGGACCTCGGCTTCCGCCTCGGTGTGGACCCGAGGGGCGAGAAACGCCGCGCAGCGCTTTACTTCGGCACCATCGTGGCGCTCGTCATCGTCATATGGCTCATCGGCTTCCACATCGGCCTGCCGCTCTGGGTCATCGCCTACCTTCTCATGTGGACGCGCACGCGGTGGTACTACGCGCTGCTCGCCGGGCTCGGCTTCGAGTCATTCATCATCGGCATCCTGGACCTGACGCTCGACATCTTCTGGTTCGAGCCGCTCTTCTTCCGCTGGATCGGCGTGGTCTATCCGTTCAGCGACATGTTCACCCGCATCTTCTAGGGAGTCTCGTGCCAGTGCTGCCCGAGGACGGCCCTGCAGTCTCACATGAATCCGAACGCGTACACCCTTCCCTTGACACAAGCGTGAAGCGGCCTGATACTGCAATTGGTACGGGGTAAGGGCGCAAGCACTTGAAGCGGCATGTCCGCTGCCTCAGTACCGCCCGGAGCCCACGTCAAGTGGGCTCTCGTCATTATCTCCGAGGAAGCCGGGCTCAGTGCACTTCTTCTATATTGACGAAAGCGGATCGCCACATCGTCATAGCGAGCCACTCGGCAACGGCGAAACCCCCATCTTCTGTGTGACAGCCCTGGCTCTTCATTCGGACCTCTGGCGCCGGTTCACGCGGGAGTACATTCGTCTCAAGCGGCAGTTCTTCCCGACGGAGATCGGAGAACGAGAGGCAGCAGTCTACGAGGTCAAGGGCAACAGCCTGACGACTCCCAGGAATGCCGCCAGCAGGCGAAGGCAAGTATTTGCATCACAAGTTTTCGACAGACTCACTACTTATGACGCCAAGCTCTTCTCGGTAGTCTTCCTCAAAAATACCCTCCAGCCGACGCCCAAGGCATCCATGTACGGCATGGCGATTCAATACCTGGCCGAGCGGTTTCAGGCCTTTCTGGAAGAACGCCCCCAGCAAGAGACAGGCCTTATGATCCTCGATTCGCGGGTCCGCAGCGAGGATATACTCCTCGCCAAGTCTCACCTCACTTACACCTTCGGCCACGAATCAGGAAGGACGCTCGACCGTATCGTGGAAGCGCCCTTGTTCGCCGACTCAAAACTGACGGCAGGGTTGCAACTTGCCGACATCGCGGGGGCATTCGTCTATGCCCATTACTACCAGCAGCACTGCCGAACGACCGGCAACGCAGTGGACTACTCTCACATAGCCCCCTGGTGGCCGCGTGTTCAGCAATTGGAATTCCGTAGCCGCAGCCCGCACATGGGCCGGATGCTGTGGGGCTTTCGCGTACTGGACCACCGCAAGACGCCTGAATGATGCTTCGCCGCCTGCCACCCCGCCTCGCGGCGGCGGCACGTTCTTTGCCGCACGGCGGGGCGCAGTGCTAGACTCGCCACGCCCATACACGATCCTGAAGGAGGAAGGGCGTATGACCACACGTCAACGCGTCCCGTACGACGACCTGCGCGGCTACCTGAAGCTGCTGGAAGAGAACGGCCTGCTCAAGCGCATCACCGCCGAAGTCGACCTCGAAGGCGAGCTCGGCGCCATCGCCTACCGCTCCCTCGTCCGCGAGGGGCCGGGCCTCTTGTTCGAGAACGTCAAGGACTACCCGGGCATGCCGCTCGTGGCCAACATCATGTACACGGAACCTCAGCTTGCGCTCGCGCTCAACGGCGACCCGGACTGGGCGAACCTCCGTGACATCATCCACGAAGGGATGCAGGACCGCACTCCGTCACAGGTCGTTCCCACCGGGCCGGTGAAGGACGTGAAGATCATGGGCGAGGACGTCGACCTCGACATGCTCCCCACGCCGCGCTGGCACGAGGAGGACGGCGGGCGCTACATCGGCACGACCGCCGGGTTCGTAACGCGCGACCCCCAGAACGGGAACCTGAACATGGGGCAGTACCGTTCCATGATCATCGACAAGAACACGACGACCGTGGAAATCATGGGCGACTGGGAGGTTGGCGCGAAGCCCCCCGGCGCCTCGAACTACGGCGGGGCCGGCGACCGCAACGGCGCGACGCACGTGCTGGAGAACGAGGCGAACGGCCTCCCAACACCCTGCGCCATCGTGCTTGGCATGGACCCGCTGCTCACGCTCTCCTGCGGGACAGCCGTCCCCCACGACGAGAACGGCCACGGCGAGTACGAGGCCGCAGGGTCGTGGGCCGGGCGACCGGTCGACCTCGTGAAGTGCGAGACGAGCGACCTGATGGTGCCCGCCAACGCCGAGATCGTCCTCGAGGGTGAGGTCGTCCCGTACGAGCGGGTGAACGACGGCCCGCACGGCGAGTCCACCGGGTTCTACAACCAGTACACGTCCACCTTCATGGTGAAGATCAAAGCGATCACGCACCGGAAGGACCCCATCAGCTTCGGCCTCATCTGCGGGCGTATCGAGGACTACCCCCGCCCGCTCATGCGCTCCAACACGCTGCTGGACGTGCTGATCTCCAAGTCCGGCCTCACGAACATCAAGGAAGTCTTCTTCCCTGACGCGGGGCGCTCCGGCTTCCTCATCATCCGTGCGCAGATCACCAGCCCGGAGCAGCCGAAGCAGATCATCGACGCCGCGTACGAGCACATGCGCTACCGGTGGGTGATCGTCGTCGACGAGGACTGCAACGTGCGCGACTGGAACGACGTGCTCTGGCGCATCGTCTCGTCCGTCGTGCCCGACCGCGACATGTACCGCGGACGCGAGTACGTGTTCAGGGTCCCCGGCCCCGGCGCGGTCGAGTTCATCCCACCCACCTACGGCATGGCGTTCGACGCGACCTATCCGTTCAAGGAATACGAGCACCCGCGACCCGGCGTGGCGCAGCCCAGCATGAAGATGATGGAGCACGTCGCAGGCCGCTGGAAGGAGCTCGGCCTCAGCTAGACCGTATCCGGAGTACCCCCACCCCTTTGCGGGGAGAGGAGACCAAGCCACAACAGGAGGAGAGAGGTGACCACGACACCACAGAGAGACCCCGTCTCGTACAAGAGCATGCGCGAATACATGATGATCCTGGAGGAGCGCGGGCTGCTCAGGCGCATCAACGCCGAGGTTGACCTCGACTACGAGGTCGGCGCGATCAGCTACCGCGACCTCGTCCGCAACGGGCCCGGCCTGTTGTTCGAGAACATCAAGGACAATCCGGAAAAGCAGCTCACCACCAACATCATGTACTCGCTGGACCAGCTTTCCATCGCGTTCAACGGTCCGAGGGACTGGGTGAAGCTGCACGACATCGTCAAGCAGGGCATGGCCGACCGCCTCCCCTGCGTGAAGGTGGAAGACGGCCCCGTGAAAGAGGTGAAGGTCTTCGGTGAGGACGTCGACCTCGGCGAGATCCCCACCCCCCTCTGGCACGAGCTGGACGGCGGGCGGTACATCGCCACGACGGCGGGCGTCATCACCGTGGACCCCAAGACCGGCGCGCACAACATGGGGCAGTACCGCTCCATGATCATCGACCGCAACCACACCACGGTGAAGGTGCAGGGCGACTTCAAGGTGGGGGCGGCGCCGCCGAAGGGCTCCTCGTACGGCGGGGCCGGCGACCGCAACGGCGCGGTCCACGTGCTGGAGAACGAGGCGGAGGGGAAGAACACGCCGTGCGCCATCGCCATCGGCATGGACCCGCTGCTCGTCCTTGCCGCGGGCACGGCAGTCCCGGAGAACGAGAACGGCCTTTCCGAGTATGAGGCCGCAGGCGCCTGGGCGGGACGCCCCGTCGACCTCGTCAAGTGCGACACCGTCGACATCTGGGTGCCCGCGGAGGCCGAGTACATCCTTGAAGGTGAGATCGTCGCGGGCGAGCGCCACTACGACGGCCCGCACGGTGAGTCCTCCGGGTTCTACAACAAGAACTATGAAGTGTTCGTCTTCCAGGTGAACGCCATCACCCACCGGAAGGACCCCATCAACTTCGGCCTCATCTGCGGACGCATCGAGGACTACCCCCGCCCGCTCATGCGCTCCGGGTCCATCCTGCAGACGCTCGTCAGCAAGTCCGGCCTCACCAACATCAGAGAGGTCCACTTCCCGGACGCGGGCGCCGGCGGCGTCATCGTCGTGCGGGCTGCCATCGAGAAGGAGGGCCAAGCGAAGGAGATCATCGACGCGGCCTACGCCCACCTCCGCTACCGGTGGGTCGTGGTCGTGGACGAGGACTGCGACGTGCGCGACTGGAACGACATCTGGTGGCGCATCGTCTCGTTCGCTGAGCCAACCCAGCACGTTCACCTGGGCGCCCACTTGCCCCGCCCGCTCGGACGCCCTGGCGAGATGGACTTCATCCCGCCCTCGCAGGGCATGGGCATCGACGCCACACGGGAGCACAAGACGACCGAATTCCCCGTTCCGCCGCCCTCCAAGCCCACGATGGACATCCTCGACAAGGTGGGCGAGCGCTGGGACGAGTTCGGCCTACCGTAGCCTCACCCGGCGGAGAGACGCCGCGCGGCGTCTCCCCGCACGAGAATCACGCGGAAGAACATGCCAAGAATCATCGTCGGCATAACCGGGTCGTCGGCCCCCATCTACGGCATCTACACGCTGCGGGCGCTCAGCAACATGCCGGACGTGGAGACGCACCTCATCCTCTCGGAAGGCGCGCACCTCTCCATACGATACGAAGCGCCGCAATGGGCGATAGACGACATCAAGGCGATGGCCGACGTCGTCCACGACCCGCGCAACATGGCGGCCAGCGTCTCCAGCGGCTCATTCAAGACGGACGGCATGGTCGTCGTGCCGTGCTCCATGAAGACCCTGGCGGGCATCGCCAACTCCTACAACAACGACCTCATCACGCGCGCCGCCGACGTATGCCTCAAGGAACGCCGCCGCCTCGTCGTCGTAGCCCGTGAGACACCGCTGCACCGGGGGCACCTGCTCAACATGCTCTCCGTGACGGACATGGGGGGCGTCATCCTGCCGCCGATCCCCGGTTTCTACTCCGGGCCGCAGACCATAGACGACATCGTCAACCACACCGTCGGCAAGGTGCTGGACCTGCTCGGCATCGAGAACACCCAGTTCAAGCGGTGGGAGGGGAAGGACCCCTCCGCTGAGGAGTAGGCGCGTAAATGACCCCCACGCCCCGCCCCCACCGTACCCTCATCCCCCCCTTCTCCCCTTTTAGGGCGAGGGGAACATGGACCCCCTCGCCACCCCCCCCCCTGGCCCCCACCCCAACC
>DAOUHP010000185.1:0-15837 GCA_034428575.1 Dehalococcoidia bacterium
CGCGGTTTCGCCGTTCGGGCTGCAACCCACGACGCCGAAAGCGCTCGCTGTCCACTGCCGTTCGAGTTGCACGTTGCCATCGGAGAAAACGGCGTACTGGTGCTCGCTGCGGATGAAGGGGTTATCGATAACGTAGTCAAAGACGAACAAGGATTCCGCCGCGCCGGGCGATGAGGCGCCGCCTTTCACGCGCGTCTCGTAGCGCAGGCTCGGCTGCCCGATGAGCGACGATTCGCCCACGTACCGACCCCTGGCCAGCATCTCCGCCAGGCTCACCATCTGCTCATCGAGCCAGGCGGGGAAGTCCGCGTCGACGCCTCCGCCACTGCTCAGCGTGCTTTGCAGACCGGTCACGGACTGGCTCTCTCCTCTGAACTGCCCACCGGGGCCGAACCTAACCGTCGTGCGGGCGACTCTGCCGTACGGCGCGTCCCCACCGACGTTCCCCTCGACTGTGCCCGACCCGTTGCTGCGGTACTCCCCTTCCTCGTACAGGAAGGCGCAGCCCTCCCGGGTAGCCTCGATTATCTCGACCCTCACCCGCTCCGCGCGCTGCAGGAGCATAGCAGTCTGCCCGTCCTGAGACGGCTCCGCTGTTGGACTCGGCGTTGGCGTCAGCGTAGGTGTCGCTGTCAGCGCAGGGGCAGGCGTCGGAGTCGGAGCAAGCGTTGGGGTAGGTGTCGCCACGGGAGCGGGCGCGCCACAGGCAGCCACGACAACGAGTAGCAGCGGGACGAGGAACGCAGGCCGGACCGGGAGCACGCGCATATCCTGCACTCTACGTTTCACATCCTGTAGAACGCAAAACGTACTGTGCACCAGGCGCGGGCGACCTACCACAGCCACCAGGCCTACAACCCCAACATCGACGAGATCATGGTGATGTTCCCGGAGTAGGGGTGTCAGCCTATGCCCAGACCTCGTAACTGCTGATGATGTCGTCTCTTAGGAATCGCAGATCCGCGTGATTTGCAATCGTGCCTATTTTCGCGTAGGAAAGAAACGAACATTTTTGAGGCAAATCCAATGCAACGAAAACAGGTCGCGTGATTTCCCTCAGCGCTTTTTCTTGTCTGTCTTCATTGGCAACTATATGCAGTTTTATGTTGATATTCGGTTGTAGGGCCAACAAGTCTGCCATGCGCAACAACCCTGAGTAAATGCGAGTGGTGTCCTCGATTTCAAAAGCTCGTATTATCGCTTTTCTGTTCAACCAGAGCACATCAATATTATGTATGGTGCTTAGCGTCGTCATGTCGTATCCCAGGTCTAACTCCCTTAAGAATTTATCATGCATAGATTCTGATACTTGTTCAAGTACACGCGATCTATCGTTCGTTGGCACCCAGATGGAGAACCCCATAATTGCTCCAATCTGGGCTACTTTCGCTTGTACCAAAATAGAAGTGCGCGGAGACGCGGAGTCTCCTATTATCTCGGCAGGTTCAGATTCAGGCTGGTCGTTATGCTCCCCCTCGGATGCGAGGATAGCACGGAGGTGTTCGCGAATTGTGTCTATTGCTATAGATGCAGTTGTGTCGTCTTTCAATCGTTCTGTGGTGCGTTGCAGCCCGTAGACGACAGTCGTGCGTTCTCTACCTCCGAGCCGAGTGCCGATTTCCTCAGCAGACAGCCCCAGCAAGATGTGTAAGAGATGCATCGCGATATGCCGTGCAGTGGATGCATCGCGGTCTTGACGAGGCCCTTCAAGAGTAGACACAGGCAAACCGTGGTATCGTGCAACGGCAGTCAGTATTAAGTCCGATGAGAGTTGTACGGTGGGGGCCATATCAGTCCAGCGACTACGATGTAACAGGAACCGCGGTGGGCGCGACTGGCTCGATGCCAAGCTCCGCGCATCCGTCAAGGTAGACGTCGACCGAGACGCGGAACTCCCGCTTGATGCCCTCCACGTCAGTGGCCTCGGCGTTGGCTATGGGGTAAGGGCCGCTGTTGATGACGCGGGCGTGCAGGACTTCCACCTCGCCGTCGTATACCACCTCACCGATATAGCTCCTGTACTCCAGCATCAGCCCTCTCCTGCGCGTTCACGCTATCACAAATGCGCAACGCGTTGCCGACCGGCGAGGCGCAGGCCCATCGCATACGCTTCGCCGCGCTACACAGGGCTACGAGGTTCCTGCCTGCGCAGGAACGACGGCACTCACGCCCTACACCACCGATTCACCCTCATCCTAACCCTCTCTCATCGAGGGAGAGGGGATCAGACACTCACACGTCATCGCAGTAGGCGAAGGCGTTGCCGACCGGCGAGGCGTAGACCTCGATGTAGTCGATGATGGTGGTGGGGCGGCCCTCGGTGACGGCGGCTGCCGCTATCCACGCGCAGGTCTCGCGGGTGCCGAACGCGGGTCCGCCCGGCGACGGCATGCCGGTGCTGACGCGCCCTCGGTAGGCGGCGTCCTGGCTCGTGTCGTCCTCCGGGATGACGTAGGAGTCGAAGTAGTCGGCCATGCCGCGAGCGTCGCCCTCTTCGAGGCGCGCCAGTATCGCGCGGTCGAACTCCTCGTTCAGCCACGCGCCCGGCATGCCCGGCGTGTGCCAGAGCCCGCCCGACGCCGCGACGGCGACGCGCAGGTCGGACGGCGCGTCGTCGATGGCCTCACGCACGGCCTTGCCGAACTGGTAGCTGCGCAGGCCGGAGACCTGCGGCGCGAAGTAGAGGTTCATCATGATGGGCACGGACGGCAGCGAGAAGTCGGTCAGCTCCTCGACGGAGCGGATGACGCCGCCCGCGAGGCCGCGGTCCGGCTTCGGCATGTCCATGCAGAACGCGGGATCGAAGCCGCGCTGCATCACGCCGGAGAGCAGGTGTACCGCGAGTTCCGGGTGGCCGGGGAAGCGGTAGCCAGGCTCGGCGTGACGCCCGATCTCCGGCGTGCGCGGCTCGCGCGGCGACTTCGCGTAGCTGTCGCCGACGTAGACCGCGAACGCGGGGTAGTTGTTGAAGTCGAAGCACTCCAACTGGTCGTCGCTGAATATGACGAGCACGTCGGGGTTCAGCTCGGCGATGCGCTCCCGCAGGACACGGAAGCCCTCGTGCGTGCGGTTGGCCTTCTCGATGTTCACTTCCAGGGATTCGTTGGGCATGTCGGCACGGATGGGGCGCGCGTTCCGGCGCTCGACCCACAACTCCGGCGGCAGCGACGTCGTGCCCCCGTGCGAATGGAAGAACGTCCCGACGAGTGTGGCCATGTTCCGTGTGCTCCTTCCCAGTCTTCTGCTCGTCAGTCCCTCACCCGCTGCCGCACACGCGCCTTGTCATGTTGAGCGGTGCCGGAGGCGGAGTCGAAACATCTCTCGGGGAAGCGTTGGCGCACAACGGGGCGTCTCCCGAGAGATTCCTCGGCTTCGCTCGGAATAACAATACCCGATCCTCATCGCGGGCCTCCTTGTGCGGAGCTCCTTGGAGGAGAGGGGATCAGGCCGCAGTCCCCATGTTGGGGTTGACCATCACCCACACAGCGTCGGCGCCGGCGCCCTCGCCACCGGAGGCGAGGCAGGCCTCGCCGGTCAGCTCCAGGGGGAAGTTGTGCGTCACCATCTCCTTGAGCGGGTAGTCGCCCGAGGCGATCATTTCGAGGCCCATCGCCACGCTGGCATAGCTGTGGCCGCGGCACGCCCGGAGCTGTCCGTACTTGCCCGTCAGCTTCTCCAGCGAGAAGGACTCGAGCTCGTAGGCCTGCGTGACGACGATGCCGCCGCGCCGCACCAGGACCTCTATGGCCTGGTTGAAGATGACGGGGATGCGGCCTGTCGTGCAGTCGACCACGGCGTCGGCGCCGCGCCCGTTCGTGATGTCCATGATCGTTTCGACGAAGTCGTTGGTCTGGACGTCGACGGTGTGGTCCGCGCCGAGCCGCCTCGCCGCTTGGAGCCGCGAGCCGTCCTTGGACAGGCCGGTCACGATAACCGTCGCGCCAGCTTTCTTGGCCGCGAGGGTGGCGCCGAGGCCCTTGGAGCCCGGCCCCTGCACGACGACCGTCTTGCCCGGAGCAGCCTCGCCCTCCTTGACCGCCCACTGCACGCCGTTGCCGACCGGCAGTGCCAGCGCGGCCTCGTCAGGCGTCATCGTCTGCGGCACCTTGTGCAGCACCACGTTGGGGGGAAGGTAGAGGTACTGTCGGAAGCCGCCGTCCAGCCTGCTGGGGTTGGGGTTGTTGTGCGTGTCGGTGAGCCAGCAGTGCCTGAACTCGCCGATGCGGCACCACTCGCAGTGCCCGCACGGCAGGTACTCCTCCAGCGCGACGAGCTCACCCTCTTCAACGCCATGACGGTCCAGAAACCCCTGCCCCGCCTGCACGATGATGCCTGCGTTCTCGTGCGCGTTCATGCCGGGGACCGAGCTCCGCCCGCCTCCCTCGCGGGTGAAGTAGCCGTAGGAGCCGCACATGCCGGCCGCATCGACTCTCATCAGAGCGCTGTTGTAGTCGATGTCGGGGACGTCGATCTCCTGGATCTCCGCCGTGCGGGGCGCAACCTTGACTGCAGCGAGCGTCGTGTCCATGGCTTCCCTCCTGTGTTGTCCCTACGCGTTACCTGCCTCGATGCGCTCGATGTACGGCTTCGCGCGGGGGTATGCCTTCAGCACGTTGCCGTGGAACAGCTTGTACCTGTCGTCGTCCGTCAGCCAGTCGATGCCGTCGATGTAGGGCTTCGTGTCGTCGTACCAGCGGCCAGTGTCCGGGTCGATGGCCTGCACACCGCCGATCATCTCGGAGGCGAAGAGCACGTTGTCCACGCCGATGGTCTTGAGCATGAATTCCGTTGCAGCCTGGTTGTAGATGGCGGTGTCGAAATAGAGGCGGCTCAGGAACTCGTCGAACGGCTCGCGCTTCGCCATGATGCTCAGCCCCTTGAAACGCGCGTACTGGTACGGGATGGCCCCGCCACCGTGCGGCAGGATGAACCTGATGCCGGGGAAGTCCTGGAAGATGTTGGAGTCCATCAGTTGCACAAAGCCAGTGTTGTCCACGTTCATGTAGTGCGAACCGGTGGTGGTGAACGCGGGGTTGCACGTGCCGGAGCCGTGGATCATGGCGGGAACGTCCAACTCCACCATCTTCTCGTAGAGCGGGTACCAGTAGCGGTCGCCGAGCGGGGGGTCCGTCCAGTAGCCGCCGGACGGGTCCGGGTTGAGGTTGCAGCCGACGAACCCCAGGTCGTTGACGGCGCGCTCGAGTTCCTGCACGACGCCGCGCTCCGGCGGCACGCCGGGCGACTGCGGCAGCGAGCACGCGCCGATGAAACGGTCCGGGTAGATGTCGCAAACGCGCTTGATCAGGTCGTTGTTGATCTCGGTCCAGTAGCGGCTGATGAGCTCGCCGCCGAAGTGATGGCCCATCCATGAGGCGCGGGGCGAGAAGATGGCGACGTCCGTGCCGCGCTCGTTCTGCAGCTTCAGTTGGCCATTCTCCAGCGACGCGCGTATCTCGTCGTCGGAGACGTTGACGGGGTGCTTCACCGGCGCGCCCATGAACGTGATCTGCGTCGCGCGGAAGATCTGCACCCCGGCGGGCGCAGTGGTGTAGTGTCCGTGAGAGTCAATGATCATCGGTCCGTTGCTCCTGTGCGATGCGGGAGGTATCGCCGCGCGGCGCTCCGCGGGAACGTTCCGCGCAGCGAGCGCATAGTACTCTATGAAAGCGGGAAGGTGTGAGCACCACGAGCGCCCCCCGGCGTAGACTGAGAGACGGCGGAGAGTAGGGATGAAGCAACTGACTGCCACCGCAAGAGTGCTGCCGGCCGCGCTGATGCTGGCGGGGCTGCTACTGGCCGCGGCCTGCGGCGGCGAACCGGACTCGAACGAGGCATGGCGGGACGTGGAAGTCAGCAACGACTCTTCCACCACTGCGATGATGGAAGGAGACCCCGCGGCGCCCGGGGCCGCCCCGGCGCCAGAACCCGCCGCCATGGCTGATTTCATGGTCGAGTCTGAGGAGGCAGCCGACGGCGCAGGCAGCCTCCGCGTGTCGCCGCTCGCGCAGAACCGCGTCATCGTCCACACGGCCCGCATGTCGCTCATCGTGGACGACGTCGCTGCCACGGTGGACCGCATCGCCGGTATCGGGGCCACGCTGGGCGGATGGCTCGTCAGCTCCGACCGGGTCTCGCGCCACACCGGCGCGGTCGCCATCCGCGTGCCTGCCGAGTCGCTCGACCGGGCCATGGACATGATCGCGGCCACGGCGCGGGACGTCGCCTCCCAGGCGGTCACCAGCGAGGACGTGACGGACCAGTACGTCGACACGCAGTCGCGCCTGAACAGCCTGCGGGCAACCGAGGCACGTCTCCTGGGTTTCCTGGAACAGACGCAGAACGTGGAGGAAGCCCTGGAGGTCCAGAACGAACTCTCGTCCATCCAGCTCCAGGTAGAGGAGATGCAGGGACGGCTCAACTACTTCGACCAGGTCGCCGCTTTCTCACTGATCGACGTCAGCCTCACGGTCGCCCCGCTCGACATGAGCGTGGACGTCGGCCCGGACGAGGCGTTCAGGGTCGGGGAGCCTGCCCGCTTCCGTGCGATGTTCAACCCGCCGCCGGACATCGACGATTTCGAGTTCGTCTGGAACTTCGGCGACGGTTCGACGGTCTTCGGCACCACCACCGCGCTGACGCCGGGAGGACAGCGCGTCACCGCTACCGTGAACCACGTCTACCCCGACGACCACGACTCACCCTACATCGTCTCCGTCGAGATCACCGGCAGGGGCGAGGGCGGGATCGCCGAAGGTACGGACTCGCTCCTCGCGACCCTTACCGAGATACCT
This sequence comes from Dehalococcoidia bacterium, assembly GCA_034428575.1. Classification (GTDB taxonomy): domain Bacteria; phylum Chloroflexota; class Dehalococcoidia; order Lucifugimonadales; family Australimonadaceae; genus Bin16. The sequence goes on from DAOUHP010000185.1 coordinate 6,792, forward strand.
TCTATCGAGGTCTTCGCAGGCGAGAGCCGCACCGTCGAGGAGGGCGACGAGGTCACCTACACCGCGTCGTTCACGGCCCCTGAGGAGCTGTGGGACTACGAGTACCAGTGGGACTTCGGCGACGGCTCGCCCACCGTGGCCGGCGAGATCGACGAGGGCACACGGGTGGAAGCTACGCACGCCTATACCGACTACCGTCCCTTCGCGTACACCGTCGAACTGACCGTCAGCGCGATGAGCGACGCGGGGCGCATCTCCGCATCCGGCTCCTTCGACGTGAGCGTGACCGAATCGGAGGGCTTCGTCATCGGCGGCGTGGACATCGAGGGCACGTTCAAGACAGCCGTCCGCGCGCTTTCGGCGGTGGGCGTGGCGCTCTTCTACATCCTCATCTGGGTCGTCGTCTTCATCCCGCTCATCGTCCTCGGCTGGCTCGTCGTGCGCCTGAGCAGGCGCATCTCCAAGCGCTACAACTTCCCCCGTCCGTCGCGCCCGCGCTCTTCGGTCAATCCTTCCTCGCCGGAGGGAGAGCAGTCGTAGGGGCCATCGGATTGTCATTCCGAGCGAAGCCGAGGAATCTCTCAGGAGACGCCCTGCTGCGCACCCCCCGAGAGATGTTTCGACTCCGCCTCCGGCTCCGCTCAACATGACAACGCGCGCGGGCACGGCCGTCCCCCGCTTGCCATGACGCGCCATCCGGGTCAAGATTGCAGCGGACATCAGCCGACGATGAGAGGTGACCTATGTCGGAGGTCGACGAAGCCAAGGCATTCATCGAACCCACGGGAGAGAAGGAGCGCGCGGGAGTCGGTTCGTGGAAGACCCCCCGCACCCCCTACGACCGCTTCATGGAGGCGCAGGACATCCCCATCTACCGCGGCCTCGGCATGCGCGACATCCGCGAGATACCGAAGGCCCCGTGGAAACGCATGGGCGGCCTCGGCTCCTTCATCCAGTTGGACGGCACAGACGGCAAGCTCGGGATGTACGCGTGGGAACTGCCGCCGCGGTCCGAGTCCACCATCGAGCGCCATATCTACGAGGAGGTCTACTACGTCTTCGAGGGGCGCGGCGCAACGGAGGTCTGGCGCGAGGGCAGCGGCCGCAAGCACACGTTCGAGTGGCAGGCGGGCAGTCTCTTCGCGATACCGGTCAACACGAACCACCGCATCATCAACGCGAGCTCCGGTCCCGTCGTCCTCGTCGGCGGCACGACAGCGCCGCCGCTCTTCAGCCTCTTCGACAACGAGCACTTCGTGTTCGAGAGCGACTTCGCCTTCACCGACCGTTTCGACGACTCGGACGATTACTTCCGCCCGAAGGACACGCCGCTCGTCGCCGACCCCATGCGGGAACGCGCCATGCGCGTCACCAACCTCATTCCGGACATGGCGACGTGCGAGCTGCCGCTCGACAACCAGCGCTCGCCCGGCTACCGGCGCGTCATCCCGCAGATGGCGCACGGGCGCTTCAGCATGTTCGTGGGCGAGCACCACAGCGGGCGCTACTCCATGGCGCACCACCCGCCCGGCCCCGGCTCCGTCGTCCTGATCTGCATCAAGGGCTCCGGCTACACGATCGCGTGGCCGCAGTCCGCGACGATCCGCCCGTGGGAGTCCGGCAACGGCGAGTCGGTCATACGGCAGGACTACAGCCCCGGCGGAATGGTGGTGAACAATCCCGGCGGCACCGGCTGGTTCCACATGCACCACAGCACCGGGAAGGAGCCGCTGCGGCTGCTCGTCTTCGGCGGCATCCCGCAGGGCGTCGGCATACAACTGCAAAGGCAGGGGGAGACCGAGGTCTCCGGCAACCTGCCGTTGGAGATGGGCGGGCGAAGCATCACCTACCAGGCCGAGGACCCATTCATCCGCGAGGAGTACAAGCGCATGCTCGCCGTCGAGGGCGTCGAGTTCGACATGCCGGACTGGGCCTACACCGGCGAGATACCGACCGGCCACACGCTGAAGGTCAGCGGTCCGTAGGCGGAAAGCCCGCCGTCACTCAAGGGAGCCCCTAACGGCATAGGCCCGCACCGCCCGGAACGCCTGCGCCCCTCGCAACCGCACGTCGTCGGCTGGAGGTACAGGACTCGCGCCGGGTCGGCTCAACGGTGTACCTGCGGCGAGTTCTTCCTCGCTCACCCAAAGCCAGCCATCCGGAAGGCTGGCAACAGGAGTCAGGGGACGGCAGATGTAGATGAAGTCGATGTGCTGGTGGAAGCCGTCCACCGGATCGTCGATGTCCTCGATCAGGATGGTCAACGGCGGCGGTATCTGCGCAGGGCGGGCATGGTCGTCCTCGAAGTGTGGGGGAGGCACCACGCTCACCGCTATCCCGGTTTCTTCTTCCACCTCACGCACCACTGCCTGCACCGGATCCTCGTTCGCCTCGACGTGGCCGCCGGGAGGAAGCCACATGCCCAGTTTCGGATGCCAGTGCAGCAGGGTCGCGCCGTCCTGAACGACGAACCCCGTGGCGGTGAAATGTCTGACGAGGGTCATCGGCGCGTGTACGGGCCCTATTCCGGCGCTTTCCACGAGGCGTCGTGGACGCTCGCGAACTCCCTCTCGGCGACCTCGAGGATGTAGCGCGCGGCGTTCGGACCGCCGTCCGTGCGGTCTATCGTGTCGGCGCGGTAGCCCGCCAGCATGTAGCTTACGTAGATGCGCCCGTCCGACTCCGGCCCCGTTTGCCCGCCGATGACGGGGATACGCATCGTCTTCGCCACGTCGGCGTAGATGTCCAGCGTCACGTTCGTGAGGTCGATCATCACCGCCCCAGCGTCCTGCACCGCGTTCGCCCACTTCATGATGTGCTCGTGGGCCTCCGTTCCGCCGTGGCGAGGCTCGAACACCGGGAACCCGATCTGCGGGTACACCGGAAGCCCCGCCTCTATCACGGCGAGCACGTCGTCGAAGAGCTCCTCCTCCTGCGTGCGGATGTCGACCTTCGTCATATCCGCTCCCGTCTCCTGCTTGATGCGGCGCGTGGCCTCTTCAACCGCCTTCGGCCCCGCGTTGCAGACGACCGTTGGCATGTCCACGTTGACGGCGGCCCGCTCGGCGACGCGGCTCACCGCCTTGCCGAACAGCAGCATCGCCTCGAGCGAGAACTCGTCCTCGCTCTGCATCCCCAGGAACGTCCTGCTTACGCTGTCGCCGACCGAGAGCAGGTCGGCTCCCGCGCGCTCCAGGATGCGCGTCATCTGCACGTCGTAGCAGACGCCCGCCGCGATCTTCTTCCCGTCGTTCTTCATCTGTTGCAGGTCAGCTATGGTCAGCCGGGCCATGTCGTCCTCCTCTCGATTTTCGAGTCAGCCAGTCAGGGTGCCGCCGGGGCGCACAGGCGCTCCCGCTCCGCCGCGTCGAGCTGCTCACCCTCGCCCACGAGCGTGTCGGAGAAGCGGACGCGGTAGACGGAGCCGTCGCGCGCGGCCAGGGGCGCATCCGCGCCGTCCGCGAGGGCGTGCGCCTGCCGGATGAGCCTGCGCCGCATCTTGATGATGGCGGCGTCGCTGGTGCCGAGGTGCTCCTCGAACCGCGCCACGATGGAGCCCATGCTCTCCTGCACCGCCATGTCCTGCGCCTGCGTTCCGGGGATGCCGGTGAACGTCCCGCTCACCTGCAGCTCCCGGTCGATCATGTAATCGTTCTCCATGTTGCGGACGGGCAGGAACGAACCGGGGAGCGCGGGCCCCGCGAAGTCCTCCGCCGCCTCGATGTCCTCGCCGGTCAGCGGGCGGTCGTCGTTCCACGTCACCACGATCGTCCAGCAGCTGTGGTCGTCGATCGGCGTCCAGGCGATGCCCTGGCTGTTCACGCCCGGCTTCGGCGAGCCCTGCTTGAACAGGTTGTAGAACGGCATCATCCAGTGGGTGAAGCGCCAGTAGTGCGTGCCCTCGCCGATGTCCCGACGCGCCCCGACGCGCAGCCCGTAGTCGGTGTCCTCCGGGAGGAACACGGGCGAGCGGTCCAGAGCATGGTAGCGGGCGCGCAGGTCGGTCGCGGCCTGGGCGCGCTCCAGCCACGCGGGCGTCCGGCGGAACCCATCCACCGTCGCGTGCAGGAAGTTGGAGTGCGCCGAGTCGATGCCGCCCTCGAGGCCCTGCACCCAGTTCGTGCGCTCCAGCCGCTTCGTGACGTGAACGTGCGACAGCGGCAGTCGCAGCCACGAGAAGTCCGGCATCGCGGGCGTGTGGCCCGGCGGGCCGAGGTACGCCCAGACCACGCCGCCTGCCTCGACCGTCGGATACGCAGGCTGACGCACCTTATCCCTGTAGTTGCTCGCCGCGGGCTCGGACGGCATGTCGACGCACTGGCCGTCCACGTCATACTTCCATCCATGGTAGACGCAGCGCAGGCCCCCCTCCTCGTTCCGCCCGTAGAAGAGGCTGGCGCGGCGGTGCGCACAGCGCTCCGCCAGCAACCCCACGCGACCGGACGTGTCGCGGAACGCGACGAGCGCCTCGTTCATCAGGCGCGTACGGATAGGAGGACAGTCCGGCTTCGGTAATTCGTCCGAGAGCAGGAACGGCACCCAGAAGCGGCGTAGCAGGTCGCCCATCGCCGTCCCGCGCGATGTTGCGGTGAGCAGAGCGTTGTCCTCGGCGCTGAGCATTACCCATGCCTCCTGCCGCCATTCGCCTGCGGCACAGCTACGATACACCAAACGCTGGAGAGAGGGGCTACGCGAGCGCCAACATCCCCTCTCGCACCGCCAGCCCCAGGCCCGGCGCGCCAGCGTCCGCCACCGTCAGCACACCGCCGTCGCCGAACATCAGGCTCTCCGCTGTCAGGTCCTCGCGCAGCAGGTGCGTCCCGAACGCGCCTTCCGACGCAACCAGTACGGGGCGCGCCGCCTGCATCACCGTCAGCCCTGCCCTGGTGAGGATGCTGGTCTCGCCCACCTGCGCCCCGACGATGACCCCCATCCCCAGGCTCGCGGCGCGCTCGACCACCTCCAGCGATCTGCCGATACCGCCCATCTTGGACACGCGCACGTTCACGATCCACCGCTCCGAGCTGCGAAGGCCGTCCAGCTGCGAAGCGCGCAGCAGGCTCTCGTCCAGGACGATGCGAACGCCGCACGCCTCGCTCACGCGCTCGAAACCGGCGAGGTCGCCCGCGGCGAGCGGCTCCTCGACCGCCGACAAACCGGCGCCGAGGGCGTTCAGGTGCGCGATGCACGCGTCAGCATTGTCCCAGAGGTTGTTCGCGTCGAGCCGCACCCGCAGGCGCGGGCCACGCCCGCGTTCGAACACGCGCAGCTTCCGCCGGTCGCGCCCGAGGTCGCCGGACACCTTCACCTTGAAGTCGGTGAAGCCCTTCCTGCGGTAGCGGAAGAACTGCAGGCGGTAGACGAGGTACGGCGAGTCGCCGAGCACGGCGGAGTACGTGAAACTGCCGTCGAGGCGCGGCACACCGAGCACGTCCTCGACCGGTACGCCCTCCGCATTGCCGAGCAGGTCCAGCACCGCGAGCTCGATGGCGCAGAATGCGGCGGGGTGCTCGTCTATCTCGCTCCGGTGCGCGTCTGCCCACGCCCGCAGGCCCGGCCCGTCGGTCACCTCGTCCGCTATCGCCTGCGCGTGACGACGGATGAACGCGGCCCCGCCCTCCACCGTTTCGCCCGTCACGTAGTCGCGCGGACAGCCCTCGCCGTAGCCGGTGATGCCGTCGTCGGAGTGGGCTGCGACGATGAGGTTCTCGGCGCGGGAGCGGCTCGCCGACGCGTGGCGGAAGACCGCCTTGAACGGCACGGGGAAGCTGTAGACGTCCAGGCGCTCGATGCGCAACTGCTCACCCCGCCGCGGCCATGGCGTCGAAGTCGAACGTGCAGTCCCGGGCGTACTGCAGGTGCAGGTACTTGAATTGCGCGTCCCGCTGACCCGACGCCACGCAACTCTCGCGGTAGCGCCCGCCCGCGCCGTCCGGCAGCAAGCGCACGCGCAACGGCGCAAGCCGCCCGCTCTTCCGCTTGCCCTCGTACTCGATGTTGGACGTGCTGAGCAGACGGTCGATCTCACCCGAAGCGCCATCCCCGGCGAACTCAGAGGCGCCGGTCTCCACGTACAGCGTGTAGCCTGACGCCGCCTCGTCTGCGAGCATGATGAAGAAGTCCGGCGGCGCGCCGTGCGGGGCGAAGGCCGACGTCACGGCATCGAGCACCTGCGACTCCGTCACCTTCTCCCCTGTGATGTTCGTAACGCCCTTCCCTTTCTGCACAAACCCCAGCGTGGGCGTGTTTCCCACCCGGCCATTCACCCGCACGATGTCGTTGATGTCGTAGCGGTAGAGGCCGTCGCCGGTTGTCACGAACACGTAGTACTCCCGGCCGTCCTCCAGTTCGTCGAGGCAGAGGAAGTCGCCCGCGTCCGCCTCCCAGGCATCGCGCTCCGCGAACTCGAAGAACGTGTTGAGGAGCGTGGGGAGGCATGCGTTCCGTTGCGCGTCGACGTTCAGCGTTCCACGGAACTCGCTCGACGAGTACCCCCATTCGATGATCTGTACGCCGTCCGGCAACAGCGGCGACAGGTTGCCGAGGGCGATGCCGCAACTCCCGCCCGTCCACGTCACGATGCCGCGCAGGCCGGGCCAGATGTCGGCGTACGTCAGCCGACCCTCCGCACTCAGGCGACGCTCCAATTCCCGCGCTCGCTCCGGTCTCGGAGCCAGCGAGAGACCGGACGCCTCGCCCGGCAACCGCCCCGTCGCGATGGCGCCGAGCACGGCATCCGCGTTGTCGTGCACGACCGAGAGCAGCCGCAGGAACGTCGACGGGTTCGCGGTGGCCGCGCTGGTCACGCCGGGCTCCGCGAGGCCATAGGCCGCCATCGCCAGGTAGCGGACGTCGTAGTCCTCGATGTCCGAAACCTCGGCAGGCAGGACGTACCGCGACTGCACGAAACGCGACTGGTTGCGGTACAGCAACCCGGAAGCGGAGCCGAACGGCGTGCCCCCGGCCATGTGCCCTTCCACGGCCGCGCCGCTCACGGCGAACACCTTCCCCTCCAGCACAGCGGAGTCGCGTGCCCAGACGTAGGCAGAGAGCCGCTGGTCGCGCTTCATCTGCGAGAGGCCGGACGCCGTGACGGGGATGTTCTTCGGCGCGCCCACCGTGCCGCTCGTGCGGTGGTAGTAGACGGGCTGCTCCGGCGTCAGGCAACGCTCGCCGGTCAGCTCCTGCCGCTCGATCGCTTCGCGCAGGTCCTCGTAGGTCAGCACGGGAACGGCCTGCCGGTAGTCGTTCACGCCCGAGATGCCCGCGAATCCGTGCTCCCTGGCGAACTCCGTCTCCGCGTTCGCTCCCAGGACCCGGCGCAGAACCGCCTCCTGCGTCGCGCGGGGCGACTCCGCTGCGCGCATCATCCGCTTGTAGCGCCGCGCCTGTGTCGCGCTCAGTGCCGCCTTGAACAGCTTGTAGCCGAGGCCGCTCATCGTTCCAACCCTGCGACGAACGGGGTCCGCATCTGCGCGAGGAAGCCCAGCGGGTATTGGCGGTTGTGCAGCCCCAGCGGGCCCACCTCGCGGTCTGCCGGCAGGAACCGCGTGCCGAAGAGCACGTCCCAGACGATCAGGTTGTTGCCGAAGTTGTTGTCCGATTCCACTGTCACCTCCGAGTGGTGCCAGCGGTGCAGCTCCGGCCCACTGACGACGTAGTTGAGCGGCCCCAGACGCACCCGGCAGTTGGAGTGCTGGAAGAAGCCGTTGAGGGCATAGAAGACGAAGTACGCCGCGAGCACCTCCGGCGGAACGCCCACCAGCGCGAACGGAAGCGTGTCCACCGTGTACTGGATGGCCTTCTCGATGGGGTGGAAGCGTCCAACGTTCAGCCAGTAGAGCCGGTGCGGCGAGTGGTGCACCGCGTGCAGGCGCCACATGAGCGAGAAGCGATGGAAAGCCCGGTGCAACCAGTAGCGCGGGAAGTCCGCCGCCGCGATCATCAGGGCAACCTGCGCCGCGAGCGGGAACCCATGCGGCCACAGGCCCTCGACCGTCAACCCGCCGGTGTCCAGCAGCTCCGCGAGCGCGACCACGACCGTCACCGAGAACAGCAGCGGCAGCACGGCCTGCACCGACGCCAGGAACATCGCGTCAGCCCTGACGTCCCTCACGGACGGGTGCCACTCCCTGCGGTACGGCAGCCGCGCCTCGTGCAGCGTCACCAGGGCGGCGCCGGTGATGACGGCGACCCAGGACGCGGCAGTGACCTGCCATCCGAACCCCACGAGCGCCGCATAGATGGCGAACCCGATCGCCAGGACCGCCGGGTACGATCCCACAACAACGAGGCGCGAGAGCGCCGTGTCCGCGTTCCCGTCGCTCACGCCGCGCCTCCGGATTCCCTGCCCGCGCTGTAGACGTAGTGGCCGAACAGCAGCACGAACGCCGCAAGCACGAGGTGGAAGAGCGCGGGGAGGCTTTGCACGAACCACTCGACGTGGGAGAGGAACGTCAGCCCCGCCACGAGCCGCAACGCCATCGCCGCGAAGTACGCCCCGCCGAGGATGAAGCACGCGCGGTGCTTCCACGACGCAGGTTTGATCGAGCGCGACCGCATCACCAACAGCGCCCGCGCCAGCAGCGCGATGATGAGCAGTTGCGACGCCAGCAGTACCGGGTACGGCAGCCCCGACCCCTGCCACGCGTCGAACGGCGGCAGGAACGGCACGGGGCCCGCCCACTGCACCGCCTGCGCCAGCACGCGCAGCGCGAACAGCGCCGCGAGCGCGAGCATCCACGGCATGTAGCGCTGGTGCATGGGAGGAGAGTCGTTCATCGTCCTGGACAGCACGGAAGGGTTCCGGCGGCCAGTGTACGAGGGCGGCGGAGTGGCGCGCTAGGTGGGACTCGAACCCACGACCTCATCCTCCGCAGGGATGCGCTCTATCCTGACTGAGCTACTAGCGCACGCTCTGTTGCCGCTGGTTGCGGCGCCAGCGGCCTTGTCTTCGATTGGTGCCGAGGGCGAGATTTGAACTCGCACGCCCGTAAGGACACTGCGCCCTGAACACAGCGCGTCTGCCGTTCCGCCACCTCGGCAC
>DAOUHP010000186.1:0-34904 GCA_034428575.1 Dehalococcoidia bacterium
ATCTGCTTCGCGAGCGATTCGCGGGTTACGTCGCGCACGTCGTGGCCGTCGATCGTGAGGCGCCCGTCTACTACGTCGTAGAAGCGGGAGACGAGCGCGGCCATCGTCGTCTTGCCCGCACCCGTGCGTCCGACGAACGCGATCGTTTCGCCGGGCTGTATGTCCAGGTCAACGCCTGTCAGCACCATCTTTCCCGGCTCGTAGGCGAACGACACATTCTCGTAGCGCACCGCGCCCTGAATCTGGGGCATCGGCTTGGCGTCCGGGGCGTCGACGAGGTCGGCCTCTGTGTCCAGCAGGTCGAAGATCCGCGCGCCGGATGCCATCGCCCGCTGCAGTTGCGTGAACTGCATCGTCAGGCTGCGGATCGGGTCGTAGAAGCGCTGGATGTAGAGCGTGAATTGCACCAGTTGGCCTGCGCCCAGCATTCCGCCGAGCACGAGCCTGCCGCCGAAGATGATGGTCGCAGCGAGGCTGAACGACATGAACATCTCCACCACCGGCATGAGCGAAGAGGCCAGCCGCTGGGCGCGGAGGTTGGTCTGCAGGTGGTGGTCGTTCAGCTCCTCGAACGCCCCCATGTTGGTCCGCTGGCGGTTCATGCTCTGCACCACGCGCACGCCGTCCAGGTTCTCCGCGAGCGAAGCGTTCACCTGCGAGATCGCCACGCGCACGCGCAGGAACGCCGGGCGGGCGTGCTTCTGCCATACCCAGATGATGACCATCAGCACAGGCAGGCCGGCGAAGGAGAGCAGCGAGAGCTGCCAGTCCGCGTAGAGCATGAAACCGATGATGCCCGCGAGGCTCAGCAGGTCTCCGATGCTCAACACCACGATGTCCAGAAACTCCTGCAGCTGGTAGACGTCGTTCTGCGCTCGCGACATCACGGAGCCGACCTTGTGCCGGTTGTGGAACGACATCGGGAGGTCCTGCAGGTGTTTGAAGAGGTCGTTCCGCAGGTCGTAGATGACGCGCTGGCTCACGCGAGCAAGCAGCACCTGGTGCGCGTAGTTCGAGGCGTAGTGCACAACCAGCACCACGCCGAACCAGATGGCGAGTGTGTTGAGACCGGCCACGTCGCCGTTCTTGATGTAGTCGTCAACCCCTTTAGCGATGATGAACGGAATCGCAACGGTTGCCCCGGTGTAAACGACCACGGCCATCATGGCGAGGAACACAGGGAACTTGTACGGGACAACGTAGCTGAGCAGGCGAAGGATGACCCGCTGGTCGTACAGCTTCGTGCCGTCCTCGTCGATGTCGCCCTGTTGGCCGCGCATCACCCAGTGGCCGCCGCCCGTGTTCATCATCATGGCGCCGCTCTCCTCTGCGCGGGCGAGCCCATGCGCACGGCGGCGATGCCGTTCAGGCTGGTGGCGTACTGCAACTCCGTAACATGGGTGAACAGCCCGCCGGACTCGATCAGCTCGTCAGGCGTCCCCATCTCGCCGATCTCGCCGTGCTGCATCACGATGACGAGCCCGGCGTGCTGGATGGATGAGAGCCGGTGCGCGATGATGAACGTCGTCCGGTCTTTCACCACCTCCGCCATCGCATCCTGTATGCGCGACTCCGTACCCGCGTCGACGCTGGAGGTGGAGTCGTCCAGCACGAGTATCGGCGGGTCGAGCGCCAGCGTCCGCGCGATCGAGAGCCGCTGTCGCTGGCCGCCGGAGAGCGACACCCCCCGCTCGCCGATGACCGTTTCGTAGCCGTCCGGCAGCGCCATGATCTCGTCGTGGATCTGGGCGGTCTTCGCCGCTGTGACTATGTCGTCCATCGTAGCGTCCTCGCGGCCGTAGGCGATGTTTTCCGCCACCGTCGCGCTGAACAGGAAGACGTCCTGCTGCACGATGCCGATGGCCGACCGGAGCGAGGAGAGCGTGCACTCCCTGATGTCCTTCCCGTCTATGGTGATGCGGCCGCCGTCGGGATCGTAGAAGCGGGCCAGCAGGCTCATCAGCGTCGTCTTGCCGGAGCCCGGCGCGCCCATAAGGGCGGTCACCTGCCCCGGCTCAGCTTCGAAAGAGACGCTTCGCACAGCGTCGCGGTTGGTGTAGCCGAACGAGACGTTCTCGAACCGCACGTGGCCGCGCACCTCGCCGATGGGCGCCGCCTCCGGCAGGTCGCGCACCGGCGAGTCGGCGTCGAGCACCGCGAACACCCGCTCGCCGGCCGAGGCTGCACGCGCAAACGTGTTGACGAGGAAGCCGAGCATGCGGATGGGTTGCACGAGCAGGCTGATGTAGAGGAAGAACTCCGTCAACTCGCCCGGCGTCATGCGCCCTTCTATGACTGCCCTGCCCCCGAACCAGAGGATGACGCCGGACGCGCTCCAGAACACGATCTGCATGAGCGAGGAATTGAACGACTGCGCCCGCTGCACCGTGTACGTTCGGTTGAACACGATCTGGTTCTGGTCCCTGAACTTCCGCTCCTCGTGGTCCTCGGCGCCGAACGCCTTCACGACGCGCTGACCGGCGAGGTTCTCCTGCAGCACGGTTGTGAGCTTGCCCATCTCTATCTGCGTCTGGAGCCACATGTGACGCATCCGCCTGCTCGCCCAGACGGCGCGTCCCGCGATGATGGGCGCGAACGCCAGGCTGATGAGCGCAAGCCGAACGTCCGTCAGCATCATCATCGTGGCGGAGCCCGCGGTGAACAGGACTATCTGCCCGGCGCGGATGAGTCCCATGCTCACGAACATCCGCGTCATCTCCACGTCCACCGTGGACTTGGACATGAGGTTGCCCGTGTGCTCCTTGTCGTGGAACGCGAAACTGAGATGCTGCAGCTTGTCGTACAGCAGGTTGCGGATGCGGTAGGCGACCCGTTGGGAGACGGCCTCCGCCATGTAGAGGTTGCCGTAGTTGAAGACGCTCCGCACGGCGATAACGCCGATGACAAGCAGGCCCAGACGCGCGAGGTCTCCGGTGTCCGCCTCCCTGCCTCCGGCGCCTACTGCGGTGTCGACCGCGGTGCCCACCAGCCTTGGCACCGCCAGAAAGAGTACCGACGCGGTGATGAGCGAGACCCAGGCTATGATGAGCCGCCCCTTCTCCAGGGCGGCGAGTTTCGTTATGCGCCAGAGGATTCTTCGCATCGCAAGAGTGGGAGGCAGGTGACCAAGGTACGAATCCCGACTAGTATACGCCACTTTTAAGGACTCGTTAAGGCAGTGCGCTTGCCGGGTGGTGCGCGGTTCGACGGGCTAACTATGAACGCGGTTCCGGAAGTGTCGGGTCAGCTACAGCGGAGGGTTGAGTTCGACGCCGAGGGCCTGCTCGACCCACGCGGCGGCGCGGAGGAGCTGCGCCTCGCGAAAGGGGCCGCACGCCAGCTGCGCGCCGAGCGGGAGGCCGTCGCTCGCGAGGCCGATGGGCACCGAGATGCTTGGAAAACCCGTGAAGCTCCACGGGCTCTGGAAGCGCGTGTCGCCCGTCTGGGTGCGGTCGCGCGGGGCGGGAGCCGATGCGGTCGGCATGATGAGGGCGTCCACCTCCTCCATCGCCTCAGCCGCCAGCCGCTGCACCTCGCGCCGGTAGTCCGACGCCGCGACGTAGTCCCGCGCCGTATGCGCGAATCCGTTCTGCACGTAGACCGTGATCTTCGGCCCGTACAGGCTTTCGTTGCCCACGTAGAGCGGCGTGTGCCAGACCGCCATCTCGGACTCCTGCATCACGCGGTGGGCGGCATAGGCGCGGCCGAAGTCCACGCCGGGGTCCACTTCCTCTACGACGGCCCCCGCGTTCGCGAGCTCCTGCGCCGTCTCCTCCATCACGAGGCGCGTCTCGGCGTCTGACTCGTTCACGAACCAGCCTCGCACGAGCCCGAGGCGCGGCGCGGGCAGGTCGCCGCTCACGGCGGCGATGTAGTCGTCCGCCGGAACGTCGGCGGAGAACGGGTCGTCCGGGTCATGCACCGCCAGCACGCTGAGCAACAGCGCGACGTCCTCGACGCGCCGCACGAGCACGCCCACGTGGTCGAACGACGTGGCCATCGGCACGACTCCGAGCCGCGGGACGCGCCCGAACGTGGGCTTGAAGCCGACGACCCCGTTGTAGGAGGCGGGGCGCAGCACGGAGCCGACGGTCTGCGAGCCGAACGCCCACGGCGCCATGCGCGCCGCGACCGCGACGCCCGAGCCGGTGCTGGAGCCGCCAGGCGTGTGCTCCGTGTTCCAGGGGTTGAAACACGGGGCGGGGTCGCCGTCGGCGAATTCCGTGGTGTGGAGCTTGCCCAGCAGCACGGCCCCCGCATTCCCCGCGAGCGTGATGGGAGCGGCGTCGGCGTCCGGCACGCGCTCGGCCCATATCTTCGAGCCCGCCGCCGTGCGGATGCCTGCCGTGTCGAAGATGTCCTTCGCGCCGTAGGGAACGCCCGCGAGCGGTCCGCGCGAGCCGGCGCTTGCGGCGTCTGCGGCGCGGGCCAGGGTCAGTGCGCGCTCCGGCAGGAGCGTTGCCCACGCCTGCAATCGCGGCTCCAGCGCCTCGATGCGCGCGAGCAGAGACTCGGTGAGCTCGACGGATGAGAGGCGGCGCGCCGCTATCTCCGCGGCGGCCTGCGTGAGCGACAGTTCGAAGGGTTCAGCCATGGGTTACTCCAACTGCCATACGCCTCACCGCCACCGCCGCCAGGTCTGGGTTCCCGCTCTCGCGGAATGACGAAGGGTGACGGGGATGACAGGAGGGCGCGGAGGCGATGTGAGAGACGCGTGTGGAGGATCAGCGGACGCGCTTCGTGAACCCGAAACGGACGCGCTTGCCGTTGCGCGCCTCGTCCTTCTTACTCACCCGCGCGATGAACTGCTCGGTCGTCTCTGCGGGCTTCTCTTTCTTCGCTTTCTTGATGCGGGGCATGACGTTCTCGCTAGTGGGTCTGGTGTACGTGGGAGAGTATACCAGCCTCCGTGTGGGAGGGTTGGACGTCCAGGTGTCCGGCGTCGCTCCACGCAAACAGGGCGGTGCGGCCGTCGTCCCGCCTGCGGACGCGAGATATGCTCGCGGAGCGCAGGCCGCTGAGCGACCAGAACGTCTCGTCCGGCAGGCCGAGCAAGCGGACGGCGAGCGCGCGGAACGCCGCGCCGTGCCCCACCACGAGCACGTCGCCGCTGGCGTGGCGCTCCTTCAGCATCTCCGCGAAGCCGCCCAGCCGGTCCAGCATCTGGCGGTAGGACTCGCCCCCGGACGGTGCGAAATCGAGGTCCTGCTCGTGCTGCACCGCACGTATCGCATCGTCCATCTCCGTCCACGTCTTGCCCTCCAGCTTGCCGAAGGAGACCTCGCGAAGGCGCTCGTCGAAGACGATCTCGTAGGGGCCGGTGTTGCTGGCCGTGACGATGATCTCCGCCGTCTCGCGGGCGCGGACCAGGTCGCTGGAGTACACGGCCGCGAAGTGAGTGTCGGCGAGCCGCCGGCCCGTCAGAGCCGCCTGCTCCCGACCCCCGTCGTGCAGGGGAACGTCCGTGTGGCCCTGGACGCGCCGCTCCGCGTTCCACTGCGTCTCGCCGTGGCGGACGATGTACCAGTCGTTCATCGCGCGGCGCCCGGACGGGGCGGAGGGTTGTCGCTGTCGATGACGGCGTTGCGCCCCTCCCACCAGGACGTGAGCGCGTCGAGCTCGTCCATGTCCTCGGGGGTGAGCTTCCAGTCCACGGCCTTGACGTTCGCCTCGACGTGCTCGGGTCGATCGAAGCCGGTGAGGGCCAGGACGACCTCCGGGTGCGCGACGACCCATGCGAGCGCGAGCTCGGCGATGGCGTGGCCCCGCTCGCCGGCGAACGCCTCGAGTTGCGGGACGAGGCGCTCTACGCGCTCCGAGCGGAGGCGCGTCACGATGCCGGTGGGCACCTTCGCGGCGCGGCTCCCTTCCGGGTACGGCTCGCCGGGCCGGTACGTTCCCGTCAGCCAGCCCCCGCCGAGCGGGAAGTATGCGAGGAGCGACCTGCCGTACGCGCGGCAGAACGGGATGAGCTCGAGCTCCGCGTGGCGGTAGAGGAGACTGTAGTGGTTCTGCGTGGACTGGAACTCGGCCATGCCGTTGGCGCGGGAGGTCTCTATCTCCTCCAGCCAGCGCCACGACGCGGTGTTGCAGTTGCCGATGTAGCGCACTTTGCCCTGCCGAACGAGGTCGTCCAGCGGACCGAGCAACTCCTCGTGCGGCACGTCAGACGTAGCGTAGTGCACCTGGAAGAGGTCGATGCGGTCGGTGTGGAGCTTCCGCAGCGCTTCCTCGCAGCGGGCGAAGATGCGGTCCCGCGGCGTTCGTCCGCCGAGGTCGCGCAGGTTGAACTTGGTGGAGAGGTGGACGGCGTCGCGCTTGCCGACGAGGGCGTTGCCGAGGAAGTCTTCGCTCTGGCCGCCTCCGTAGACGTCTGAAGTGTCGAAGAAGTTGATGCCGCACTCGATCGCGCGATGGACGACGGCGGTCGTCTCGTCCTGGCCGAGCAGCGGCGGGCCGAACGGGTAGCCTCCCGCGCCGATGACCGAGACGTCCATGTCCGTGCCGCCGAGCCGCCGGTATTCCATGGCCTGCTACACGCCGTCCTGCTGCCCTGGAAAGACGAGTGACTTGATGACGACCGGCGCGGCCCCCGACGACGGGATGATCCCGCCGATGTCGATGTAGTCGAACTCGCGCAACTCGATGCCGTCTATGGAGATGACGGGGTTGGGGAGGCCGATCTCCTCGCGGAGATGGAGCCCCAGCAGGCCGCCTATATCGCCGTCGCTCACGAGCACGAGGGGGTTGCCCTTGTCGAGCAGTCCGCTCATGGCGGAGGCCGCACCGCGCGTGAAGGCGTCCAGCCGGTGGAAGGTCGCCGACCCGCCCCAGTGGAAGCCGATGGCGACCGCGGTGTCCGCGTCGTGGAGGTCGAGCCGCGTGAGGCCAGCGCGCACCGCGGCAGCGACGGCGTCGGAGTCGACATCGTCGACGGTGAGGTCGAACTCGGGCGTCATCACGGGGATGTTGCGGATGGGCACGGACTCGATGGGCGAGATGAAGATGGTGCTCCCGCTCACCTGAACGGTGTACTGCGACGCCCCCACGACCGTGGCGCGGATGCCCGCCGCCGGGGCCATGAGCATAGCCCCAAGCTCCACGATACGCTGCCGCATCGTGCGGGCCAGGAGCGGGCCGAGGTCGCCGTAGCTGTTCCTGTCGTAGCCGTAGACGAACTCGGAGACGCCGCCGGAGAAGATGACGGTACTGACCGGTCCCTCGTACGAGAGCTCGGGCAGCCGCATCAGTCCCTTCGTCTCGTCGGAGACACCCCGGCGAAGCACGACCTCCATGAGGCGGTCCACCATCTTCCCTGCGATGGCCTGCTTCTCATCGTCAGTGAGCGTCGCGCCGAGCTCGACACTCACGCCCGCCTCGCTCGCGTAGAAGCGCCCCGCCTCTTCGATGCGGACGATGCGGTCTTCCGCATCGAACGCAAGCAGGCGCGCACCCGCGTCGAGCGCGGTAACTTCGAGCGCCTTCCCACCCTGGCAGATAGCGACCTTGCTCGTGCCTCCGCCGATGTCGATGTTCATCACGACGCCGTGCGTCTTCTCCGACTCTGCGACCGCGCCGGAGCCGTGGGCGGCCATCGCCGCCTCCAGACCGTCGCCCGCGCTGACGGCGACGAATTTCCCGGCCTCCTGGGCGAATATCTCTGCGATGGCGCGGGCGTTGTGCCGCCGGACAGCCACGCCGGTGAGGATGAGCGCGCCGGTGTCTATCTGCTCGCGCCGGAGCCCGGACGCGCGGTACTGCGCGTCGATGAACGCGCCGAGTGCCGACGCATCTATCGTCGCCCCGTCGTCGACGTACGGCGTCAGGAGGATGTCCGACTCGCGGATGATGGTGCGCTTGACGATGACGTAGCGGGTGTTGCGCCGCTCCAATTCCAGCGCGGAGAAGACGAGGTGGGACGTGGACGAACCGATGTCCACGCCGACGCTGGTGAGATGCAGCTCCTCCTCACCGAGGAAGGAGCGGTCCGAACCTGTGAAGCCTTCGCGTTGCGATTGTGTCAAGGGAGCTCCGGGGCGCGCGCGTCCGCTCCGGGGCGGTACGGCAGCGGGCACAAGTTTAGGAGCGCACTCGCGGGAGCGTCAAGGAAGGAGCGCTTAAGGGTAGACTCCGGTGCGAGGCGCAGAGCAGGGACGTATGAGACGGAGCATCCGGGCAGGCCCCGGTTCCAGCATGTTCAGCAGGCAGGGCCTGCCGCTCTTCGCGACGTACCTCATCTGGGGAACGGGAAGCGGGGCGCAGACGCTCGGCAGGCCGCTGCTCGCTTTCGATCTCGCGGAGTCGGTATTCCTCGTCACGCTGCTCATCGCGGCGCTGGGCGCATCGCGCATCATCTCCGCGCCGCTCACCGGATTCCTGACCGACCGCATCGGGCGCAAACCGCTGGCCGTCATCGGGGCCGGCGTGCGCGGCGCCGCGTCTTTCGCGGTGCTCTACATCGACAGCTACGCGGCTTTCTTCGTCCTGGAGCTGATAGGCAACACCGGCGTCTCCATGTGGCAGACCACCTCACAGGTGGTCATCGCGGACATGAGCACGCCGGAGAACCGCGGGCGCGCCGTGGCCATGCGGAACTCCTCGCTGCGCATGGGCCAGATCGTCGGGCCGGTGCTCGGCGGCATCATCGCGGCGACGTGGGGACTGCCCCAGGTCTTCGTGGTCAACGGCATCTCCAAGTTCCTGGTGATGTTCATCACGCTCTACATGATCGGCGAGACCCGCCCTGCCCGCGAGCGCCGTCCGGCCGCGGAACGTACCAGCCTGCGCGCAGACCTGCTCCCCGTCATCATGAGCCGCGCCTTCATCGCGCTGGGCCTCACTACGATCGCCGCGGCGCTCATAGGCCAGGGCCTCGTGCAGGTGATGTTCCCCATCGCCGGGCAGGAGAAGGTGGGACTCATCGAGAGCGAGATCGGGCTGCTCATCGGCGTAGCGAGCCTGCTTACGCTGCTGCTCTCCTTCCCCAACGGCATGCTGGTGGACCGGTTCGGCAGGAAGACGTCCCTGGTGCCCGGCCTGCTGTTCGCCGCAGTGGCATCGGTCCTGCTCTCCTTCGCAGGCAGCTTCAACGGCGCGCTGGCGGCGATGGCAGTGTTCGGCGTGGCACAGGCGATGACGATGGGCTCCACCCAGGCGTTCGCCATGGACCTCGCGCCGGAGGATAAGCGCGGCGCGTTCCTCGGCGTCACTGCTGCTTTCCAGAGCTTCGGCTCCGCGGTGGGCCCCCTCAGTGTGGGCGCCATCGCGGAACTCTGGGGGTTCGGGACGGCGTTCACCGCCGTTGCGGTATTCCTCGTGATAGCGGCGCTGGCGATGCTGCTGTTCGGGCCGGAGACGGGCGGACGGCGGCGGCGCGATATCGCTGGGACATCGTTCGGCGCACCCGGTCGCGAGTAGCCGCACACCGGGGGTACGTCCCCCGCTCGTCAGAGGTTCAGGGTAATGGGGGCGAACATCTCCTCGATGTTGGCGCGCTTCTTCGTGAGCCCCTGCTCGTGCGAGTAGTCGATGAGCGTGTTGAGCATCGCCTCGTTCGCCTTCACCCCGTAGGGGTACGGGTCGTCGCCGAACACGTCACGCGTCTGGCGCATGTACTCGCGTCCGAACACGAGGTCTGTCGGCAGCCTCGCGGGGAGCGTCCGCACGGAGAGCTCCTTCGCCTGGACGAACGCGTTGTAGAGGTTCAGCGCCACCCACGGGTACTCGCGGTAGACGTCGCCCCGGATCACGTACGTGTGGTTGGCGGGAATGAAGCCGTGCTCCTTGAAGAAGCGCGTCCCCTCCGCGATGCGGTCCGGGAACAGCGGTTTGATCTTGCTCAGGTCGCCCTGGCCGCGGATGCGCCACGAGCGGTCGACGAGGTTCGGCCCCTGCCCGCCGGGCTCGGCGACAGCCGCCGGGTTGACCGATGCGATGTCCAGCTTGTTGGCGAGCAGCATGGACGAGAGGCTCTCGTCCGGCGGGATGCGCTGGAAGGAGATGCCCTCCGGCGGCTCGAAACCCGTCGCGCCGCCGTGGCTCATCTCTTCCGTCCGCTCCATGAACCAGTGCACCTTGTACTGCGACACGCCGTGGTCGTGGTCGATGATGCCGCGCATCCAGAGCGCCGCGGTCTGCTGGTACTCGCCGACACCGATTCGCTTGCCGACCACGTCGGCGGGCTTCTCGATGCCGGAGTCCGTGTGGTAGTGCAGGTTCATGTGCATGAAGCTGCGGTGCGGGAAGACCGGGATCGCGATCCAGTCCGCTCCCTGCTCCCGCGAGATGAGGTACGACGAGATGGAGAGTTCGTGGAACTCGAACTCGTGGAAGTTCAGGTGACGCCACGCGCCCTCGGACATGCCTCCGGAAGAGTGGATCAGCTCGATCCCCTCGGGCTGGACGCGGCCGTCGAGCAACGGCGCAACGCGATCGCTGCTGGACGACATGAAACTGAGCCGGAGTTTCGGTTTGCTGACCATGAACTCTCCTCCGTTGAGTGTGATCGTGCAGCCTCAAGTCTGCGCTTGCTGGCCTCGGGGGTCAACGCGGGTTCGCGGGGAAGCCATGCGGTGCACTCATACCTGGAAACCCAGGGCCCCTGCAACCTCGCGAAGGCGCCTGTCAAGGCTGAGGAAGGTCATGCCCTGCTCGCCTCTCGCAGCGTACAGGGCAGTTGCGGCGTGCAGCAGGTCTGCGCCTCGGAGGTAGCCTGCGTCAAGTGCTGTGTCGATCTCCTCAGTCAATGATCGATCCGGCAGCACCCATGTGATCCGGGAGAGAAGCCTCTCCTCAAACGCTCGCTTACGCCCGAAGAACACAGCGCGTACCCCTGTTTCGAGCAGTCGTTGTTCCCGCGCAAACGCAGACCGCACCTCAGCGTCCAGGAGAATCGAGGAGAGCAGACGGGAGAACCCATCAAGTCGGCTTTCGACCTCAGCGCTGCGCTCCTCGTTCATGGCGATGGCGACGAGCGCCGACGAGTCCACGTAAGCGGTTGGCATGCCTGCAATCAGCGCTCAGCGAGGAATCGTTCGAGTGCGCCGGGGATGTGGTGGACAAGCCCCAACCGTTCAGGCTTCCCTATCGGCGGCATGAGCGTGCCCTCACGCTCCATCTCGTCGAGTCGCTTCTCCAGCGGCGTGCGTGTATCTGGAGCGGCGACAGGCGTGCGCCTACGCGTCCGATGCTTGCGCATGACGCTCGTGATGCGCATCCGCGCGCTGTGACTGCGGGCTGTGTAGCTTCGGCGGACAGTGGTCATGCCATGATTGTACCAGACGAACAGCACAGTACCAATAGGCGGCAGCATCCGTCGGCCCCGGTCGGCTGGTGCTACCGCGCTGCACGCGCGAAGATCTCCTCCGCGGTGCGCGCGATAGGGCCGTACTTGCCGGTGGGGCTGCGTACCAGCTTGCCGGTGTCCGGGTCCTTCTCGCCGGACATCGCCATGGCCTGGAACGCTCCGCCTATCCGGCGGCGCCCCTTCAGCCGGCGCTCCCCGGGCGCGCGGTGCTCGTCGAATGTGAAGATGATCTCGTTCTCCGCCGGGTCGCGGAACGTGTTCATCGGGTCGACGCCGTCCGCTACCAGCCGCATCTGCTCCTCCAGCAGCTTGCGGTAGAGGATGATGCCGACGTCCGACTGCCCCAGCTTCTCGAGTTCGCGCCGGGCGATGGGCCCCTGCGTCCACCACGCCATCGTGTCCTGCCCGATGACGAAGTTCACGGCGGCGCGGCCTTCCTCGTCGACGTACGGCACGTCGTAGCCCGGTATCTCTTCCTGCGGCTCCAGCTCGACGCCCTCCGGGGGCACGTAGACGTTGTACAGGATGTGCCACGTGTGGGTGTCGTCTATCGGCACGCGCATCTGGAATCCGGTGGTCCCGCCGAGCCAGTTCGGGAAGATGATGGGATGGCCGACCGTCCACTCCGGGTCGTCCTCGGTCGTGCCCTCGACCACGCGCTTCTTCACGAGGCCGTTCGCATAGCGGTCGAACCCTATCTTCAAGTGCGTGCGGCGGGCGATCTCGCTGCGGTCGGCTATGGCGCCCTCTCGCTCCAGAACCGTGCTCGTCTGGTAGACGTGCAGCCACTCCGTGTGAACGGGGTCCAGTGAATTCTCCATGCACTGAAGCCAGTTGCACGGCAGGACGGTGGTGCCTATGTCGCGCAGCACGTTATCCCACACCAGTAGGTCCCAGCGCGGCAGCAGCGGCACGGGCGCTGGGCCCATGTACGCCCAGACCAGCCCCCCAAGCTCCTGCACCGGGTAACCGGTGATGCGCACCTTCTCCTTGAAGCGTCCGTCCGGGTGAACGGTCTCCTCGAACGGCTGCTCGATGCACTGCCCCTCAGCGTCGAACATCCAGCCGTGGTACATGCAGCGCAGCCCGTGCTCTTCCGGTATACCGTAGGAGAGGTCGACACGGCGGTGGGCGCAGTAACGCTCGATCAGGCCGTAATCGCCGGAGCGGTCCCGGTAGAGCACGAGGTCCTCGCCCAGTATTCGGACGGGCCTCGTGGGCCTCGCGTTGAGTTCCGACGTGACGGCCACGGGCTGCCAGTAGCGCCGCATCAGTGCGCCCATCGGCGTGCCCGGCCCTACCCGCGTGAGCCGCTCGTTCTCAGCCGTCGACAGCATGATGGCGCCCCCCAACCTGCGAATGTCGGGCGCATCATACGACGGAGCGTGGGGAGCGTCTATTCGGACGGCGCGGCCTGCCGCTGCGCCTGCGCGAATGTCTCCGCCGCCGTGAAGGCTATGGGACTGTACCTGCCGGTCAGGCTGCGGACATGTCTGCCTGTTTCGAGGTCGCGCTCACCTGACATGGGGACGGACATGAAGGCGCCGCCAAGCTGAAGCAGGCCATTCTCCGGGCGGGCGCCGGGAGCGCGATACTCGTCGAACGTGTAGACGATCTCGTTCTCCGCAGGGTCGCGGAACGTGTTCATCGGGTCCGCGCCGTCCTCCACCAGCCGCATCTGCTCCTCCAGCAGTTTGCGGTACATGATGACGCCAACGTCCGACTGCCCCAGCTTCTCTCGCGTCCGGTCCGCTATCGGCCCCTGCGTGACCCAGGCTGACGAGTCCTGCGCGACGATGAAGTTCTGCAGGTAGCGCCCGTCCTCACCGGCGTACGGCACGTCGTAGCCGGGTATCTCATCCTGCGGCTCCAGTTCCACGCCTTCCGGTGGCACGTAGACGTGGTAGAAGAAGTTCAACGTATGGGTATCGTCCACGGGCACACGCATCTGGAAGCCGTTGATGATGCTGACCCACGTGGGAAAGATGATCGGGTGACCGACCGTCCACTCCCGGTCCTGCTCGGTCGTACCCTCCACCACGCGCCTCTTGATGACGCCGTTCTCATAGCGGTCCAATCCGATCTTCCGGTGAGGGCGGCGGGGCATCTCGCTGCGGTCGGCTATCACGCCTTCTCGCTCGAGCACCGCACTCGTCAGGTTGACGTGCAGCCACTCCGTGTGGACAGGGTCAACGGCGTTCTCCACGCACTGGAGCCAGTTGCATGGCAGTATCACGACACCGATGTCGCGCAGCACGTTGTCCCACACGAGCAGGTCCCAGCGGGGTAGCAGCGGAACCGGCGACGGCCCGAGGTAGGCCCAGAGCAGACCGCCCAACTCCTGCACCGGGTAGCCGGCGATTCGCACCTTCTCCTTGAAGCGCCCGTCCGGGTGGACGGTCTCCTCGAACGGCTGCTCGACGCACTGCCCCTCGTTATCGAACATCCAGCCGTGATACATGCAGCGGAGCCCGTGCTCTTCCGGTATGCCGTAGGAGAGGTCAACGCGACGGTGGGCGCAGTACCGTTCGATCAAGCCGTACTCGCCGGAGCGATCGCGGTAGAGGACGAGGTCTTCGCCGAGGATGCGGACGGGCTTCGTGGGCCTGGCGTGCAACTCGGAAGTGACAGCGACGGGCTGCCAGTAGCGGCGCATCAGCGCGCCCATCGGTGTACCGGGCCCCACACGCGTGAGCCGTTCGTTCTCAGCCGCTGACAGCATGGGCCGCATGATACGCAGGGCTGTTCGGGGAGTCTATGTGGACGGCGCAGGAGTGAGTAGGAGGCAGTGGAGATGGAGGGGCGGCTTCACACCTTGAAGCCCAGCGCCTCGGCAACCCTGCGCTGCTGTGCATCGAGCGTTATGAAAGCGAGCACATCCATCTCAAGCGTTGCGTAGAGCGCCGCCGCCAGGTGCCATGTATCCGCGCCTCTTACGTACCCGGTGCGCAAGACTTGGTCAATCTCCTGAGAAAGCGCCCGATCAGGCGTCACCCACTTGATCTGGGGAACGTAGGAGCTAGTAAAGTCGCGTCCCTCCCTGGTGAAAGCCGCTCGTACCTCAGCTTCGAGAAGATTAGACGATACCCAGTCGGAGTACTCGGCCAGGCGTTGAACAACCTGTTCTTCCCCTGGTTCCGCGAAGGCAACGGCGAGCAGTGCTGACGAGTCAACGTATGCAGTAGCCATCAGTCCCGCTCAGCTAGGAACCGCTCCAGTGCTCCCGGTATCCTAGCGACGGGCTTGAGCGGCCTGTCCGGTTGGCTGGATGGGACCACGATTCCCCGGCGGATGGCATCCTGAAGGCGCTGCTCAGGAGTCTTTCCGGGATCTCGGTTTTCCAACTCCCGGACCAATTTGCCCACGACCGTCTCACTCCTGTCAGCGGTGCTACCCCGCGCCCCCGGCGCTTCCCCGCGCTCCGGCAGCGGACGCACCTCGGCCACCGGCTCCCCACGGTAGGAAACAGTCACGGTCTCGCCCTCTCGAACGTGGCGAAGCATCTCGGCGAAGCGCGCCTTCGCTTCGTGTGCGCTGTACGTGATACCCATGTGCACATGATACCGCACCCCGTCCTCCCGCCCCGCAGCCGCCGCCTGAACGCATGCATTCTGGCCGCGCTTCGGTCTCATCCCGGTAACGCCGTGATAGCGCTGCGGTCGCATCGTGATAGCGCTACGGTCGCATCGTGATAGCGATTCGGTCGCATCGTGATAGCGCCGTGTATGCATCCCGGTCCAGGCGTCTTCCACCGCCCCGGGCCGCTCCGCCTCCACAGGATCGCGCCCCTGCCACCCTCCGCCGCCGCGCCTTGGTCCTCGGGCCGAGGCCCGGCGCAGGAGTGAATGTCAATAGTATGACATAAGACAGTTGCGCAGGATACACTCTCCCTGTACAATTGACCCTGACACCGGAACAACCGCCGTGGACCTTCGAAAGGACGCTATCAAATGCTATCGATTCCGCCGCTGCGAAAAACGGACCCGCCGCCTCACCCCTGCCCTTGCCCTGCGATTCGTATCGGGGTACTCTCGCACGAAATGATGGCTGGGAGCGCAACATGTACGACCTGCTGATCAAGAACGGGAGAATCGCTGACGGCTCGGGCATGCCCTCGTTCATCGCCGACGTCGGTATCGTTGACGGGCGCGTTGCGGACGTGGGTCGCCTCTCCGGCCCGGCGCAGCGCACCATCGACGCCGAGGGACGCGTCGTCGCGCCGGGCTTCATCGACAACCACTGCCACTTCGACGCGCAGGCGACGTGGGACCCCCTCTGCACCTTCTCCCCGCAGCACGGCGTGACCAGCGTCATATTCGGCAACTGCTCATTGACGCTCGCCCCGGTCAAACCGGACGACCACGACGCCCTCGCGATGATGCTCTCACGCGTCGAGGCGATCCCGATGGAGAGCCTGCAGGAAGGCATCCCGTGGGAGTGGACGACGTTCGGCAGCTACCTTGACTTCCTGGACCAGCGCCTCGGCGTGAACGCGGGTGCGCTCGTCGGACACTCCGCCATACGCCGCTGGGTGATGGGTGACGAGTCGTTCCAGCGCGCCGAAGCCACTCCCGCCGAACTCGAGGAGATGAAGCAGCTCATCCGCGATTCCGTCCGCCAGGGCGCGCTCGGCCTTTCGTTCAACCGCAACAGCGGCCACATGGATCTCCTCGGACGCCCCATCCCCGGCATCGTCCCGCCCGTCGAGGAGCTCTACGAGCTCGCCACCGCGCTCCGGGACGTGGGCGCGGGCGTCGTCCAGTGCGGCGCCGCATACCCGCTGGAGATACGCGACGGCTTCGCGACGAAGCTGGGCGAGTACTCGCAGCGCCCCGTCGTTTACAACCAGATAGTCCACCACCCCAGCGAGCCCGACAGGTGGAAGCGCCACCTGGACATCGTCGAGCGCGGCATCGCCGAGGGGAAGCAGGTCTACCCCGTCATCAACCCGCGCCCTCAGGCGCAGCGCTTCACCATGCGCAACGCCCAGGTATTCGACCGCATGCCAACCTGGCGAGACGTGATGCTCGGCTCCGTCGAAGAGAAAGCAGCCGCGTTCCGCGACCCCGCGATGCGCGACAAGCTCCGCGCCGAGGCCGTGGACGGCAAGGACTTGCCGTCCGGCGCGCTGCCCGTCACGTGGGAGCGCATCTTCATCACCCGCACGCTCAAGGAGCGCAACAGCGCGTACAAGGGCATGAGCATCGCGGCGATGGCAGAGGCGCAGGGCAAGGATGTCATCGACGGATTCCTCGACCTCGTCCTGGACGAGGACCTCGGCACCGGGTTGCAGAACAGCCAGTCCGGCGCGGATGGCGGCGTGATGGGCAGGCTCATCGCCAGCCCCTACACCGTTATCGGCCTCTCGGACGCTGGCGCGCACGTGGTATTCGAGGCAGGCTACGGCTACAGCACGCTCGTTCTCGGAAAGTGGGTGCGCGAGGAGGGTGCGCTCTCGCTGGAGGAGGCGGTACGGAAGCTCAGCTTCATGCAGGCGTCGCTCTTCGGACTGCACGACCGCGGCCTGCTGCGCCCCGGCTTCGCGGCGGACGTCGTTGTGTTCGACCCGGACACCGTCGGCGCAGAGGAGCCGGACGAGGTGAACGACCTCCCCGGCGGGTTGATGCGCCTCCGTCAGAAGGCGACCGGCGTGGACTACACTATCGTCAACGGCGAGGTGCTGCTGGAGGAAGGCGAGCACACCGGCGCATACCCCGGCCGCACCCTGCGCAGCCGCGCGCCTGTGCCCGCGTAGAAGTCTTCCGTCATCCCCGCGAAAGCGGGAATCTCGCCCCTATGTGTGCACAGAACAGAGGGACCGATGGACTATCGCACGTTGACGAAGCAGGAGAAGCCGCCGAAGGGACAGGGCGGCGGCGTGGGCGACGAGTACGTCACCTACGAGATAGAGCGAGACAAGGCGCCGAAGCTCGCCGAGTGGCTGAACCAGATGGATGCGAACGGCTACGAACTCGCGGCGCTGGAAGGCTACGGCGGCGGCGGTTCGGTATACCTGATGGCGGTCGTGCGCCGGAAGCAACGGTGAGCGGGAGGTACTGACGATGGCGACTGAGATGGCAACGCTGGCCGGCGGATGCTTCTGGTGCCTGGAGGCCGTGTACGAGCAAGTGCGCGGCGTCGAGAAGGTCGTCAATGGCTACACCGGCGGCACGACGATCGACCCCACCTACTACGAGGTCTGCTCCGGCAACACGGGCCACGCCGAGGCTGTGCAGCTCACGTTCGATCCCGACTTGGTCTCGTACCGGCAACTGGTCGAACTCTTCTTCACGATGCACGACCCCACGACCCTCAACCGCCAGGGACCGGACACGGGCACCCAGTACCGCTCCGCCATCTACTATCACGATGACGAGCAGCGCCAAGTCGCAGAAGAGGTTATCGCCGACTTCACGGAGCGCCGCGTCTGGCGGGACCCCATCGTCACGGAGTTGGAGCCGCTCGGCACGTTCTACGACGCCGAGGACTACCACCAGCAGTACTTCCGCAATAATCCATGGGCGGGCTACTGCCAGGTCATCATCGCCCCGAAGGTCGCCAAGCTCCGCAAGGAGCACATGGAAGCGCTCAAGGCCTGACCCGGAAGGCTTGGTTACTCTTCCTTGAGAGGCCCTGGCACAACTGGCGGAGGGCGGTGGAGTTGTCTGCTCCCTCTCCCGCCGGCGGGAGAGGGCTGGGGTGAGGATTGGAGGGGCCGAGGGGATGATATGGGTCATGCCACGGTCTCATTTGAGGGAGAGGACCGCGCGCTGAAGCGCGCGGTGAGGGTGGATCGGACAGTTCGCCGTTGACCTGTCGGCGCGCTGCCTCTGATACTTGACGCTGGCCGCCGACCGAGCGGCTTACATCTTCGGAACCCCCCAAGGAGGAGTTATGGCAATCACCAGATCCGCGCGCGCTGTCTGGAGCGGCGACCTGTTCACGGGCACTGGCACGGTAACCGCTTCGTCGTCCGGCGCATACAGCGAACTACCTGTCTCGTGGAAGGCGCGCAGCGACGAGACGGCAGGCCCCAGCACCAGCCCCGAGGAACTGGTTGCGGCCGCGCACGCGAGTTGCTTCTGCATGGCGCTCTCGGCACGCCTGGGACGCGACGGCAAGGTCGCGACCAAACTGGAGGCGGACGCCACCGTGACGTTCGAGCTGTTCGAGGGCGGCGCGAGGGTCGCGTCCAGCGCGCTCAGGGTCGTCGGCGAAGTGCCGGACATGAGCGAGGACGATTTCCGGCAGGCCGCCGAGGACGCCAAGAACGGCTGCCCCATATCGACTGCGATGGCGGGCAATGTCGAGCTCAGCGTCGAGGCTTCGCTGGCGTAGCGCGTTCCACGAACGAGGCGCAAAGAGAGGAGCCCTCCCGGTTCGGGAGGGCTCCTTCGCTGTCATCACTTACCGGGGCGCGGGTTAGTCCACGCCGCCCGCGAGTTCGATGAAACCCTCGCGGAGCACCGGGTCCTTCAGTGCTTCCGTGCCAGCCGCGATCACGCCCACGATGTCTTCGGGCCCGAGGTAGCCGACCTCACGGTTGGCGATCCTGGCCAGCTCGAGGAAATCGGCGTCGTGCGCGTTCTGGCGGAAGGCGTCCACCCAGAACTGGTAGATGTGCTCCGGTGTGTCCGGGTGCATGATGAACACTCGCGACATGCCCTCGTTGATCGTCTCCGTCACGCTGAACAGCGTCTTTTGCGCTTCCGTCAGGTCGATGATGTCGAACAGGTGCGGGGGTATCTCCGCGCCGAGTTCGTTCACGACGTAGTTGGTGAACTCCTGGTCATCGGCGGGGTCTGCGCCCCAGTAGAAGAGCGGTACGATCTGCTGTTGCTCGATCCACTCGGGGAAGAGGCTCCTCGCGGTGTCGGGGGACCCACGGTTGGAGATGTCGATCTCGCGCCGGTCGAACGCCGCGGCGATGTCCGAGGTCCCGGGGTAGCCGTAGACGTTGTTGATCGGCCCACCCACCATTTCGATGAACGCCGTGGCGATGCCGCCGCTGTCCCCCCGTTCAGTCGCGCCGACCGTGAGGTCCTTGCCCTTCGCAACGGCTTCCTCCCACGTTGTTGCGAAGTCGCGGAAGGCATACTGGGCGCTCGTGGTCCTCACCGCGGAGGCGGTGCCGATGATCTTGACCGTGTTCGGGTCGAAGTCCGCTACGTCGATACCGACCAGTTCTCGCTTGAAGAAGCGCGGGTGAACAACTGCGACCGTGTAGCCGTCAGGGTCTCTCTCAACCAGCGTCGGCCGGAAGATCCGCTCTCCTCCACCGCCGGTGAGGTTCCGCACCACGAACCGCGGGTTCCCCGGTATGTTGTTCTCCAGGGAGGCAGCCATGAGCCGCGCGAACGTGTCGTAGCCGCCGCCCGGTGAGAATCCGACGTTTATCTCGATGGTCTTCCTGTTGAAGTGCTCCGCCGGGTCCCAGCCGGGGACGGGCGTCGCCGTCGGTGGCGGCCGCAACGTCGGCGTGGGCGCGGCCGGAGGAGGCGTGACGCCGGGCGGGAGTGGCGTCGGCGTAGCCGCGGGCTCCGCCGGGGTCTCCGGCTCCATCGCGTCCGCGGGCGTAGGCGTAGGCGCATCCGCCACAGGCGCCGAGGTCGGCGTTGCCGCTGGTGCAGGTTCGGGGTCGTCCCCGCCGCACGCAACGGCCAGCAGCGCCGCGCACAGCAGCGCCACGGTCAGTGCGAAGAATCGCGTCAGACGCATCACTTTCCTCCCGCGCAGCGAATGGTCTCGCGGCGCCGGAGGAACAATAACAGGCGCAAGGTGTCAATGCCAACCACCCCGCTCAAAGTCGTTCGGAAGCTCGCCCGTTTGACTCAACCGCTCGACCAGTGCTAGTTTTTCGAGCAGGTTTCATGCGAATCTTCGCAAGAGCGATACGATGCAACACCAAGGCGATCCGACCGAAGCGATACGCGCCTCTGGACGCCGCGTCACCATACAGCGCGTCGCCGTGCTGGAGGCCATCCGCGAGTTGGAAGGCCACGTGGCCGTGGACGAGGTCGCCGCAAGAGTGCGCGAGAAGCACCCCCAGATGGACCTGGCGACCGTCTACCGCACCGCGGGGCTGCTCGGCCGCCTGCACCTGGTCAACGAGGTCTCGATAGGCGGCGTCAGCCACTACGAGTACGCTTCCCCTGGCGCGAGACACGGCCACATGGTGTGCGAACACTGCAGCAGCGCGATCCATGCCGCCCCTGAGCTCCTCGACGAACTCCGCGAGGCGCTGCTGCGCGACACCGGGTTCGAATTGCACCTGGAGCATCTCACGATGAGTGGGCTATGCCCGGAGTGCCGCCGGGACGAGGGACACTCGCATAGCGGCCACACGCACTCCCAGGCGCAACACCACGAACACCCCCTGGCATCCCCTCCGAGCCCCATCGGCAATCACACTACCACCGGCATCGGCGGCAGGGAGAGCCAACAGTGATAGAAGCCGGTTCGGGCGTATGGGCCATCCTGGCCATCGGTATGCTGCTGGGACTGAAGCACGCTACCGATGCGGACCACGTCGTGGCCGTTGCGACCTTCGCGACGGAGCATGGCAACGTATGGCGCGGGCTATGGGTCGGCGCATCGTGGGGGCTCGGACACACGACTCCGCTGCTCATTCTCGGCATCGTCATCCTGCTGGTGAAGGAGGCCCTGCTCGACCGCTACGAGGACGTCGCGCCCGTGCTGGAGTTTGGCGTAGGAATCATGCTGGTCTTCCTCGGAGCCCAGGTCTTCTACAACCTCCGCCGGGGCACGTTGCATGCGCATTCGCACCAGCACGGAGGCCATGCTCACGTGCACGTTCATGCGACGCACCGCGAGGGCAGCGAACCCGGCAACAGGAACGGACTCCACGAGATCCTCCGTCCGCAGTTCCGCCTCAAGTCGTTTGGGGTGGGCATCGTGCACGGTCTCGCCGGGAGCGCGGCAGTGATGCTGGTGCTCCTGCCGCAGATAGAAGTGTTCTGGGTGGGACTGGGCTACCTGGTGGTGTTCGGCGTCGGGACCATCGCTTCCATGGCTCTCATCACCATCGCCCTGGGTGTGCCGTTCGCGCTCACGACGCGCGCAAGGCAGTGGCAGCGGGCGATCGCCGGCGTAGCAGGCGCCGCGAGCCTCTTGTTCGGCGTGGCGCTGATGGCCGAGATAGCGACCGGCGCGGCTATCATCCCGTTCTGAGGCCCCCATCGGTCGTGCGCCGCCGCGAAATACCTCTCATGCGGTTCTCGGCTATAGTTGCGCGCGTACGCAGCAAACCTGAACAAGTGAGCGGGGTGCGTGATGGCAACCGTGATTGACGCCGATACCCACGTGGTCGAGTCCGAGGCGGTCTGGGAGTTCTTCGACGAAGAGCTTGCACACCTGAAACCGGTGCTCGTCGGCACGGCGGAGCCATCCACCGGGCTCCCGCGCAACCGGTGGGTCATCGGGCGGCGGCTGGTCCCGCAACCCGCCGGGCCGGGCGGGCACAACGCGCAGGCGCCGCCCGCGGATGCCGAGGTGCTGGCCAGCAAGTTCTGGGGCGGCAAGTCGCTGCAGGACCTGACCTACAGGCTGCAGGCGGCGGACGAGATGAGCGTGGACGTGCAGGTCGTCTATCCCACGCTCTTCATCGTCTACCTCACCGGCGACCCGCAACTGGAGCTGGGGCTGTGCCGCGCGTACAACCGCTTCATGGCCGACGTGTGGTCCAGGTCCAATGACCGCCTGCGCTGGATCCTCGTTCCCCCGCTCCACTCCATCGACCGGGCCATTGAGGAGATGCACTACGGCGTGGCGAATGGCGCCGTCGGTGTCCTCTTCCGTGGCATGGAAGGCAGCCGGTCGCTCTGCGACCCGTACTTCTTCCCTGTCTACGACGAAGCGCAGCGGCTCGGCCTGCCCATCTGCATCCACACCGGAGCGGGTAACCCCGCTATCACCGAGGCGTTCGACACGACCATCGTGCAGTCGTTCCCGCAGCAGCGGCTGCTGCCGCTCATCGGCTTCCATGACCTCGTGTCCCACCGCGTTCCTGAGCGGTTCCCCGACCTGCGCATCGGCTTCATCGAGACCAGTGCATCCTGGGTGCCGTACCTGCTGCACTACCTGAAGCATCGCGTGCGCGACGGCAGCAACCGGTGGGAAGGCGGGGTGCTCAAGGACTACCGGCTCTTCGTGGCTTGCGAAGCGGACGAGGACATCTCCTACCTGGCCCGCTGCATCCCGGAGGACCAACTCCTCCTCGGCTCGGACTGGGGTCACACCGACCCTTCGGCGAACTACTCGATCGTGGACGAACTCAAAGCGCGCGAGGACGTGGAGCCGGAGCTGATGGAGAAGATCCTCTGCCACAACCCGCGCAGCTTCTACCGGATGTAGGCGGAGGACGGGGGTCCGTCAACCGCCCAATTCCACGACACGCGCCCCGGCGCCGTTGGTGACGACGTCGAACAGGACCTCGACGAAGTCCGGTAGGTCGTTCGGCATCTCGATGCGCGCCAGGCGGACGCCAAGGTCTGCTGCGACCCGCATCGCCGTGATGTCGATGTCGAACTGTATCTCCAGGTGGTCGCAGACGAAACCGAACGGTACAACGAGCACGCTCTTCCCGCCCTCGTCCGCGATCTGCGCGATGCTCTCGAGGATGTCCGGCCCCAGCCACGGCGTGCCGGTCCTGGCCGCGCTCTGGTAGGCGAATCGCCAGGACACAAGCCCCGCGGCCTCCGCGATCGCCGCGGCGCTCTCCCCCAATTCCCGTGGATACGGGTCGCTGTCGTCCAATACACGCGCTGGCAGGCTGTGGGCCGTGAACAGCACTTCGACATCCGCCGCAGCGGAGTCGAACCCTGCAAGCGCATCCCCTATCAGCTGTGCGATAAGCGCTCTGAACAACGAGTCAGCGTGCCAACTCTCGATGAACCGCGTTGGCGGGGGCGACGCCGCCTGCGCCATGCTGCGCTCCACTGCCTCTCGATACCCGTCCGTGCTCATGCGGGAGTAGTGTGGCGCCAGCGGCAGCGCGACGAGTTCGTCGACGCCGTCAGCCAGGATGCTCTCGATGGCTTCAGCGATATACGGACGCCAGTGCTTCATGCCGACGTACACGCGCCATGCGGCGCCTCCGTCATCGCGGTTCAGGCGTTGCTCCAGCAGGCGGGCGACACTCCGGGTGGTCTTCAGCAGCGGTGTCCTGCCGCCCACGGCGCGGTACCGCTCGGTGAGCTCAGCCACTGCCTCCAGGCTGGGCTCCCGCCCGCCGCGTATGTCGCGGTAGTACGGCCCGACGTCGCCGAGCTCCTCCGGCGTCCCGTACGCCATAAGCAGAACGCCCTTCAGGAGGGACACTTCTGTACTCCGTTCCTCGTGCTCAGACCCCCATGGTCTGCGCCGCGCTGTGCACGGCGTCCCGCAAGCCGAACGCATGGACGCGCTCCGCAGCGTCGCGCCCCTGCCGGATGCAGTCGGGAACGCCCACGCCCCCGTAGGATGCGCCGCACAGGAACAGACCGGGGTGGATCGCGAGCTCCTTCTCCACACTGCCCAGCCACTCCGTGTGGTCAACCCTGTACTGCGGCAGCCCGTCTGACCATCGGTGCACCCAGTACCGCTCCGGAACGCCGCTGATGCCGAGGAGGGGCCGGAGCGCCTCGCAGGCAGACTCGGCCAGTTCAGCATCGCTGTTGCCGAGAGATGCGTTGTCACCTGCACGTATGAACGCGCGCAACAGGGCGTAGCCCTGCGGGCTGCGGTCCGGCCACTTGGACGATGTCCACGTGCACCCTGCAACCGGTCCAGCCTCGGAGCGCGGCGACAGGAAGCCGGACCCGTCCAGCGGGTGGGCCACGTTCTCGCGACGGAACGCGAGGAAGACGCTCACGGCGGGGGAACTTCGCATCCGCCCCAACAACTGCGACAACCCCGGAGCGAAGGCGCCTACCAGGCCTCCTGCGTCCTGGGCGGGTGTCGCGAGCACGACGGCGTCCGCATCAAACGAACGATCATCGTCCAGCGCGACCCGGTAGGAGTGGAGCGCTCCTTCGATGCGGTCCACCGCGACGGCTGCCCGGCCGCTGACGACCTCCGTCCATTCGAGGCGCTCCATGACCGCCCGTACGAGCCGGTGCGTTCCGCCGTTGAGCGAGAAGAACGCGCTCGGCGGCTGTTCGGAGCCAAGCGCAGCCTTCCGGGCCTCGCGCATCCCGCGCATGATGCTGCCGTGACGTTGCTCCCACTCCTCCAGCATCGGGAAGAGCGCGTCGAGGCTCATGTCGTCGAGATCGCCGCCGTACACCCCGGCG
This sequence comes from Dehalococcoidia bacterium, assembly GCA_034428575.1. Classification (GTDB taxonomy): domain Bacteria; phylum Chloroflexota; class Dehalococcoidia; order Lucifugimonadales; family Australimonadaceae; genus Bin16. The sequence continues at coordinate 24,598 of DAOUHP010000186.1, forward strand.
GTGAGGGTCTCCAGGAGCGTATCGGTGAGTTCCGTGCCGACGCGTCTGCGCAGGAAGCCGCCCAGCGACTCGCGCCCTCGCGCGGTGCGCCTCCGCACCAGCGGTTCGAGGCTGGCGCGCAGCTTGCCACGCCACGAGAGGAACGACGCGTTCCAAATGTCGCGCCGGCTCGCCGGTGCAGGCCCCATCAGGCCGGGAGGGATGCGGTGCAGTTTCCCGTTGCGCAGGAGCGATGCCCCCCTCGCTTGCATGTAGACCACGTCGTCCGCGATGCCGACTTCCTTCGCGAGTTCGAGCGCCCACGGCTTCCTCGTGAGGAATCCATCCGGCCCACTCTCCACGATGAAGCCGTCCTCGTTGAGCGTCCTGATCTTGCCGCCCGGGACGGCTTCGCGCTCGACGACGACGACGGAGACATCCGTCCCTGTCTGGCGCGCCGTCCGTTCCAGGTACCAGGCTGCGGCGAGTCCGGTGATGCCTCCACCAACGACGACTACGGAGAGGCGCTTCCTGCCAGGTGAACGATGGTCAGGTGGCATGAGCGGCGTCCCATTCCCGTACGCAATCGATCATGTGCATGACGTTGTCTATCGGGGTCTGGGGCAGGATGCCGTGGCCGAGATTGAAGATATGGCCGGGGCGGCCTCCGGCGCGCTGCAGCACGTCGCGGGTCTGCTCCCGAACAACGTCCGGAGGGCCGAGAAGGACGGCAGGGTCCAGGTTGCCCTGCACGGCTACGGCCCCCAGAGACGCCCACGCTTCGTCCAGGGGAACGCGCCAGTCCAGCCCGATCACGTCTGCGCCGCTCTCTCTGATGACCTCGTTGAGACCGCCCGAGCCCGTCGCGAAGTGGATGATCGGGACGCCGGCAGCCCTGACGGCGCCGATTATCTCGCGAGTGTGGGGAAAGACGTACTCGCTGTAGTCGCGTCTGCTCAACCAGCCAACCCAGCTGTCGAACAGTTGGAGCACCTGCGCTCCCGCCCCGGCCTGCGCCAGCAGGTAGGCGGTTACCATGCTGCCGAGCCGGCTCATCAGGCCGTGCCACAGGTCCGGCTGGCTGTACATCATCGCCTTGGTCATGGCGTAGTTCCTGGACGGACCGCCCTCGATCAGGTACGTGGCGAGTGTGAACGGGGCGCCGGCGAAACCGATGAGCGCCTTCTCCTGCGGCAACACGGCCCGCACCAGCCGGAGCGCCTCCAGCATGTATGGCACGTCCGCTTCGGGTTCGAGCGGGCGCAGGCGTCCGAGGTCACTGGAGGAGCGGACCGGCGGGTCTATCACCGGTCCAACTTTTTCGACCAACTCCACCTCGATGCCGACGCCGACCAACGGAGTGACGATGTCCGCAAAGATGATGGCGGCGTCCACGTCGAAGCGCTCCACGGGCTGAAGCGTTACCCTGGCAGCGAGTTCCGGGTTGCGGCAGATGTCCAGGAGGCCGTGCTTCTCCCGCACCTTCCGGTACTCCGGCAGCACCCGTCCGGCCTGTCGCATGATCCACAGCGGAGTGCGTTCGGCCTTCTCCAGTCTGGCGGCTTTCAGCAGCGCAGGCTCATATCCGGTATGCGTCGTGAGAGTGCTCATCGCGTATGCGCCCGGTTACCCGAGCAGGTCCAGGATGCGTTCCGGGGTCCTCTTCACGCAGGTGAAGATCGGGGTATCACGCAGCGTGTGGCGCCGGGCTTCGGTGGAGCGGAGTTCAACGACGAGGTCCTGGAATTCCGCGAGCGAATCGGTCTCGTACCCCACGATGAACTCCTGGTCCCCCAGGCCGGTCGAGTAGAGGAGTATCTGGCTGATGTCCGGGTGCGTCCGGCCGACGCGGATGTGCTCGTTCATCATCCCCTGCCTCGCCTCACGGGAGATGAGGTACCACTCGATGGTCTTGGTAAAGGGGTAGAGGACGAAGTACCTGCCCTTCTCCTGCGACTCCTCTGCGTGGTCCTGCCCCGTGCGCGCCTGACCGTAGGTGGACCGCCGCAGCAGCCCGAAATACGAGTGGCTCACTTCGAGGAACGCACCTAATCCCGTTGAAAGCAGTGCGCCGAGCGTATCCTCGAGGGGTTCGAGGCCAGAGGACGTGCGCCACAGCATGAAATCGGTATCGGCGCGCAGTCCGAGCGTGCTGTACGTATGGGCCGACACCTCGGCTTCCGTCGCCCGCAGAGTCGTCAGGAACTCTTCCTTGTGACGAGTCCTCGTCTCGGCGGGCTGCCGCCGCCACGACGCATCCGCTTTGAAGAACACGAACTGGACGCAGGTGTCGCCCGTTCCGGTTGGACCGTCTTTCAAATCACCCATCCTTGTCACGCAGCAGGCTTCGGCCTGGCTGCCCCGCCTGGATTCGAACCAGGGTCAACAGATCCAAAGTCTGCTGTGCTACCACTGCACCACGGGGCACTGACCGGCGCATCGCCCTATTGTAACGCCCGAAGTCCCCGCGCGAACCGTGACCCCTACGCCGGAAGCTGCGGCGAGAAGGACGTCGCCTCCCAGATCGAGTTCTCGATCCTCGCGACGATGAGCCCGTCCTTCTCTGACTCGGCAAATGCGCGGATGCGCTCCTGGTCGTCCCGGAAGGTAGCCCATTTCGCACGCCGTTCCGCGTCGTCCTCCCACGCCAGCATGTAGTGGAACTTCGTGTTGTCGCCCACGGACTCCGTCCAGTACCCAACGGGGCGAAAGCCGTGCCGCAGGAAGATCGCGTGGGTGACGTCCCCGAACCGCTGCACGACTGCGCGCAGCTTGCCGGGCATAGCATGGTAGGTGCGCATCTCGTAGATCATGGAAGCCTCCTCATGCGCGGGAGGATAGCGCATCGCACCGGTGACCGTCCGTCGTGCCCATGCTGTCGAGAACAGACGTTCACGGCAACGGATTGATCGTGACGACCGATCCCTCCCCGATGCCCAACTCCTCCGCGAGCCCGGCATTGATCTCCAGCACGTAGCGTATCGGCACGCCGGAGGAGTAGGTCGGCAGCGCCGAGGCAGAGGTCCCTGGCTCGGGGAACGGCAGCCGCTCCGCCACGCCCGTCACCACGAGGTCGTCCGATATCCAGACGATGTCTATCGGGAAGCGCATGCCGCGCATCCAGAACGAGGCGGGCCCGGTGCCGCCCATGTCGAACCACATGCCGACGTCACGGGCGAGGTCGTCGCGCCCACCGAGCCCCAAACGCCGCGTCTCGTGGGTGTCGGCCACGTCTACGAGGAACGTGAACCCCTCGACGGTGACCTCCGCCTGCGGGTAGCCGGATGGCGTCGCCGTTGGCGCTGGGACCGGCGTGGGCGTCGGCGCAGGGATCGGTGCAGGCGTCGGGGTTGGAGAAGGAGTCGGGGTCGCAGTTGGCGTCGGAATCGGAGTAGGCGTCGGCGTCGCAGAGGGTACGGGGGTTGGAGTCGGTGTGGCGTCCGGCGCGCAGGAGAGCGCGGCAAGAACGAGGGCCGCACACAGCGACAGTATGACGGGCGAGGCATTCCGGCGGTGGGAGGTCACGGGGCTATCGAGTCCATCAGATCGGTCCCGTCAGGCCCCTTGTGCCTGGCGCAACTGCACTTCCTCGGTCTCCCTGTAGAGCTGCACGATCGTGTCGCGGTCCGGACAGTACCGGTCCACGTCGTCGTCGATGTAGAGCCAGCCGCCCTTGGATACCTTGTGGAAGTTGGCGCGGTAGAAGATCGTCCCCCGCGCCCCGCGGCTGGCCAGCACCCTGGCTGCTGTCTCGCTGTCCTGCTCGAGGACCCGTTCAGGGCGCTCTATCGTGGACGGGTCGCGGAAGACGTTCATCGGCTCGCCGCCGTCCTGCACCACCTTTATCTGCTCCTTCAACAGGTTCCGGTACGCGATGACGCACGCATCCGAGACGCCGAGATGCTCCTGCGTCCGGTCGGCTATCTCGCCCTGCGACCACCACGCGATCATGTCCTGCGAGAGGACGTTGTCGAGGATCGGCTCGCCGTTCTCGTAGTCCAGCGGCACCTCGGCATAGGGCACGCCTTCCTGTTCCGGCACGCTGACGCCGGGCGGGAAGTCGTAGTAGAAGTATTGGAAGTGCCAGGTGCTCGTGTCGTCCAGCGGCACACCTATCTGGTACGACTTGCGAATGGTCCCCGGCTGGTAAGGCGCGAATGTAAGGATGTAGGGGAAGAGGAACGAGTTCGCGCCGATGTTCCACGACGGCGAGTCCTCGCTCTTGTCCGATTCCAGGTTGCCTTTGCTGAACCCGAACTGGTTCCAAACGGGCTGGTACTTCGTGTAGACGCCCCTGTCCAACCTGTCCTGCTGCTGGCGCATCGTTGCGTTGTAGCGAGCCCGGGTGTCGTCGGTGAGCCTGCCCTGACGCTCGAGCGCATACTGCGCGAGCCGTCCATGGAGGTAGGTTCCGTGGCCGAGGTCGCCCCGGTTCTCCATCACCTGCAGCCAGTTGCACGGCAGGTGGTGTGCGACGATCTGCCGGAAACCGCCCGGACGGACGAAGAGGTCCCACCGCGGGAGCAGCGGCGCGGGAGCGGGACCGAGGTACGCCCAGACCAACCCGCCCATCTCCTGCACCGGGTAGTGCAGCGCTTCCACTTTCTCCTTGAACGTGCTGTCCGGTGGCTCCAGCGGGGTCTCGATACAGCGACCTTCCTCGTTGAACATCCATCCGTGGTAACCGCAGCGCAGGCCTTTCTCCTCCGGGATGCCGTACTCCAGGCTCATCAGCCGGTGCGGGCAGCGCAGGCCCAGCAGCCCCACCGTGCCGGAGCGGTCGCGGTAGAGCGCCAACTCCTCGCCGAGTATCTTCACCCTGCGGACGGGGTTCTCGTCCAGCTGCTGTGTCGCGGCGATCGGGTGCCAGTAACGGCGCATCAACTCCCCACCGGGCGTGCCCGGCCCTACCCGCGTCATCAGCTCGTTGTCGGCGGCGGTCAACATCGCTTCTCCCTCTGGCGTCCGTTCACTGCCCCGTACTATCCCACAACTGCGGTTGGCCTACGCCGAGGCGGGACGGAGGCGTGAGACCAAGGTGTTCATACGCCGCGCGCGTGAGCATGCGCCCGCGCGGCGTCCGGTTCAGGAAGCCCAACTGCATCAGGTACGGCTCGTAGACGTCCATGATGGTGTCCGCCTCCTCCCCTGTGGACGCCGCGAGCGTGTCCAGCCCCACCGGACCGCCGCCGTACTTCTCCGCGATCATCCGCACGAGGCGATGGTCGACCTCGTCGAGGCCGATCGCGTCCACCTCCATCAGCCCGAGCGCCTGCGACGCCACGTCGCGCGTCACGCGGCCGTCGGCGCGCACCTGTGCGAAATCGCGCACGCGGCGCAGCAGCCGGTTCGCCACACGGGGCGTCCCCCGAGCGCGCTTGGCGACCTCCTCCACGCCGCCCTCATCGGTCTCCAGGTCCATGATGCGCGCCGAGCGCCGCACGATGGCCCGCATCGCCGACTCGTCGTAGAAGTCGAGGCGGTAGACAGAGCCGAACCTGTCGCGCAACGGCGCGCTCAGCATCGAGTAGCGCGTCGTCGCGCCGACGAGCGTGAACGGCTCCACCTTCAGGTTGATGCTCTGGGCCTGCAGCCCCTTCCCCATCACCCAGGAGAGCGAGTAGTCCTCCATCGCAGGGTAGAGGATCTCCTCCACGAGCTTGCTCAGCCGGTGTATCTCGTCGATGAACAGCACGTCGCCGGGCTTCAGCTGCGTCAGGAGCGACGCCATGTCGCCGGGACGCTCGATGGCCGGGCCCGCCGTCGTGCGAACGTTCGCGCCCATCTCGGCCGCGATGATAGTGGCGAGTGTCGTCTTGCCGAGGCCGGGCGGACCGTAGAGCAGCACGTGGTCGAGCGGTTCGCCGCGCTGCAGGGCTGCGTCCATGGAGATGGTGAGCGTCTCCTTGACGCGCTCCTGGCCGATGTACTCGGCGAGGCGGCGCGGACGCAGTCCGCCCTCCGAGCCCCGGTCTTCCTCGTGCGCTGCCCCAGAGACGATGCGTTCGTTGGCCATCCCGCCGGGATTCTAGCGCATGGGGGCAAGGAGAATGATTGAGGGTAACCGGGCCCCGTGGCTTACAGAGAAGTGGGCAGCGGGTGCTTAGGACAGTTAGGCGGAGAGCCGAACCGCACGGCGCGCTGACACTGCTCGCACGCTACCTCAGGTTCGTCCTCCAGGAGCGGGCCGCGCTCCGCCCATTTCGCGTAAAGCCACTCGAGACCGGCTTTGTCGTTGGTGCGCAAGGCTTCCTCGAGCTCTGCGATGTCCTCAGGACTGTACTTGCCAAAGTCTTCACCCAGAAGATCAGCGACCAGTAATTTCACTTCGTCTAACACATACTCTGCCGTGTTGCTACTCCTGTCGCTACCACGATTCTATCGCACAGGCATGGGTGAAAGCGGGTACTATAGCTTGAGGTGCACCTGCGAAGGGTCTTGGTTGAAACCGTTCAGCAAGTGAACCGCTTGCGTGACGGCCTCGTTCCGGTCAAGGTGGGCCTCAAGCATAATTCCGCCACCTACTTGACGAGGAACCTCGAACGGTTTGTGCGGGTGCGCTCCGGTGAGGTTTAGCAGGTAGCGCTTATTCTTGGGATTCCCTGACCAACGAAACTCGCAGTTCTTAGGAGTTACTATTCCTGAATGAATCAGCCATTTAGCAGTCTCTTCAAGAACCCCCGTCCAAGATTCAAGATTCTGGGTCTTGCCATCAGAAAACCGTATTTCACCAGGAACAGCATTTGTATCCTTAGGCTTGACAACAGTCAAGGGCACCCATCCCACGCCGACCGGCGCAGACGGCTGCGTAGCGGTCTGTGGAGGCGCCAACTGGGGCGTGGGCGCAACCTCAACTTGAGCGATTGGGTGAGGGGCAGCGTCACTCTCTACTTCAATCAACGGCTCAACTGCCTGCTCGAAGCTCCCATCTTGCAAGCTCTGTCGCCAGAGGCCAAGGAACTTCAAGGCACACTTAGCTATCTCTTCTTCAGCGATTGACACTCTCATAACTGGCCTTTGTGGTGGGCTAAGGTCATAGACTTCCCACCTGTCGCCGTTGGTCAGAGCGCAATAACGGATATTCGTGTTGTTCTGCATGTTTTCAGCAATTGCATAGCCAACTGTCTGTTGAGTGTGCTTGCTTATGTCTTCGCTGAGCTTCTTGGCCTCGAGGTAGATAACGACCTTGTGGCCTGTCCCCAGCAACGCGTAGTCGGCCCATCCGTTCTCAGTCTTCGGTTCTACGTGCACTGATTGAGGGTCAGACACATCCCACCCCAGAGCAGACAGCATCGGGTTGATGAGCGTCACTCTCGTACGGCTCTCGTAAGCACCTATGTGGGAACCGTGGTCCCTAATCCGGTTCTGCAGCGTCCTAATGGTCTCCACTAAGTCGTCCAGCACGGTGGCAGTCCTCCAAACAGCATCGTTCGCGCCATCCTACCACTATCCCCTTTCTTATCCTGTCCATCCTGTGCATCCCTGTAAGTTGCTCCCCCCCACCTTGTACACTAACCCCATGATCGACGACGCCCACGAGCGCTGGCAACGCGAGACGTACGAGCCCGCCGTTCGGCGTGTACCGGAGCGCAAGCCCGCCTTCCCCACCGAGTCCGGCATCGAGCCCGCGCCGCTCTACGGCCCCGACGGCTCAGCGCAGACGGAGGAGGAGCGCCTCGGCTATCCGGGCGAGTACCCGTTCACGCGCGGCGTGCAACCGTCCATGTACCGCGGCCGTCTCTGGACGATGCGCCAGTACGCGGGCTACTCGACGCCGGAGGACTCCAACGCCCGCTACCGCTTCCTGCTCGCGCAGGGGCAGACCGGCCTCTCGGTCGCGTTCGACCTGCCGACGCAGACCGGCTACGACGCCGACCACGACATGGCACGCGCCGAGATCGGCAAGGTCGGCGTGCCCATATCCAGCCTGGCCGACATGGAGGCGCTGTTTGACGGCATACCTCTTGCCGAGGTCACGACGTCCATGACCATCAACGCCACCGCGCCGATGCTGCTCGCGCTCTACCTCGCCGTCGCGCAGAAGCAGGGCGCGCCGTTCACAGAGATCGGCGGCACGACCCAGAACGACGTGCTGAAGGAGTACATCGCCCGCGGCACGCACATCTTCCCCCCCGCGCCGTCGCTGCGGCTGGCGACGGACATGTTCGCCTACTGCGCTGAAGAGGTGCCCCGCTGGAATACGATCAGCATCAGCGGCTACCACATGCGCGAGGCGGGAGCGACTGCCCCCCAGGAACTGGCCTTCACGCTGGCGAACGGCATCGCCTACGTGCAGGCCGCGGTCGACGCCGGGCTGAACGTGGACGACTTCGCCGGGCGCCTTTCCTTCTTCTTCGCGTCGCACAACAACCTGTTCGAGGAGGCTGCGAAGTTCCGCGCGGCGCGGCGCATGTGGGCTGGCATCATGCGCAATCGCTTCGGCGCGAAAGACCCGCGCTCCTGGATGCTCCGATTCCACACGCAGACCGCGGGCGTCACGCTCCAGGCGCAGCAGCCCGACGTCAACGTCGTCCGCACGACTGTGCAGGCGCTTGCGGCGGTGCTCGGCGGCACCCAGTCGCTCCACGTCAACTCGAAGGACGAGGCGCTCGGCCTGCCGACCGAGGACTCGGCGGCGCTCGCGCTGCGCACGCAGCAGGTGCTCGCGAACGAGTCCGGCGTCGCGGAGACTATAGACCCGCTCGGGGGCTCGTACTACGTGGAGCACCTGACGAACACCATCGAACGCGAGGCGGCGGCCTACATCGAACGCATCGACGCGATGGGCGGCGCGGTCGCGGCCATCGAGGCGGGTTTCCAGCGCGGTGAGATCGAGGAGGCCGCCTACCGCCACTTCCAGTTGGTCGAGAGTGGAGAGCGCGTCATCGTGGGCGTCAACGCGTTCACCTCTGAAGAAGACCAGCGCATCGAGTTGCAGACGATCCCCCCACACGCGGCGCAGCGCCAGTTGGACCGCCTCGCCCGCGTCCGCAACGAGCGCGACACCGCCGCGAGTGAGGCCTCGCTGCAGCGCCTCGGCGAGGCGGCGCGGTCCGTGTCGGTCAACCTCATGCCGCCTATCCTCGAGTGCGTCGAGTCATACGCCACGCTCGGCGAGATCTGCTCGACACTGCGGGACGTCTTCGGGACGTTCGAACCCCCCGCCTAGCCAACGCCCCATGGTGCACAGTGGTTTCAGGAACCATTCCTTGCCATCTGCCGGATATAGACTAGTCTGGTCTGGATGATATAGACTAGTCTTGACAACAAAGGAAGCAGGCCCTAGCATGCAACTACGGACGGAAGGAGGACTGCCGTGACCACCCGAACCGCACCCACACACGCTGATTCGCCCCACACTTGGACAGTCGCCGAAACCAAGGCGCGCCTGTCCGAGATCCTGCGCCTTGCAGACGAGGAAGGGCCGCAGCGCATCGGCGTGCAACGCGCGTTCATCGTCGTGCCGGAGCGCGTCTGGCAGGAGCGGGCACGCCCCCGCAAGCCGCTCGGCCAGTGGCTTGTGGAGAACTTCCCCCGCGGGGTCGAACTGGAGCTTCCCTCGCGTGGTGGAGACAGGCCGATCCCCTTCATCGACTACGACCAGCCGTAGCATATGAGCGGCCACCTGCTCGACACGAACGTCATCTCGGAGTTGACGAAGACTCCGCCGAACCTTGGCGTCATCACCTTCCTGTCGAGACACGACGACCTTTGGATCCCCGCCATCGCACTGCACGAACTGCAGTACGGGCTACAACTCCTTCCACACGGGAGGCGGCGCTACGGGCTGGAGTTCGCCATGACCGCCTTCATCGCGGAATACGAGGAGCGCATCCTCCCTCTCTACCGCGAAGCAGCAGAACATGCGGGCAGCTTCCGTGCACAGGCGCACCGGTCAGGCCATTCGCTTACGGTGGGCGACGCACTCATCGCTGGGACGGCCGCAGCGCACGGACTCGTCCTCGCCACCCGCAACACAAAGGACTTCGATTACCTGTCCATCGAAATCATCAACCCCTGGCGGAACGCCCAGCCCGCCATCTGAACTTCCCTCCGCGCACCCAATCCCGCGCGTGCTACAATCCCGCCAATCTGCCTGCATCGGGAGGATGAAGCGATGCTCTCCGCACAGGACAACGAACGCCTCACGCAGGTCGGTTCCGGCACGCCTATGGGCGAACTCATGCGCCGCTACTGGCACCCTTTCGCCGCCGCGACCGAGCTGGACGAGCGGCCCACCAAGCCGGTGCGCCTCCTCGGCGAGGACCTCGTCCTCTACAAGGACAGGTCGGGCACGATAGGCCTCATAGAACGCTTCTGCCCCCACC
>DAOUHP010000187.1:0-16028 GCA_034428575.1 Dehalococcoidia bacterium
GATTCCGCGAGCAGCGGCTCGATAGCGTCATCCAGCCACGAGGTCTCGGTCAGCCCCTCGAACACGTAGCTGAGGTAGCCGGACGAACTGGCGTCGTTCGCGAGCGGCAGGTTGAACGTCAGCGGTTCGCCGATCGTCGAGTACGTGATCGTGCCCCCGTGCGTGCCGACGGCGTACTCGAAATCGTCGGCATTGCTGCGCAGCCGCGCGACGATCTCCTCCTGCGTCTCCGGGCCCGTGTCGCTGTCGCAGCCGCTCAACGCCAGCGCGCCGAACAGCGCCGCCGCGAGCATGAACGTTGCCGCTCTGGCTCTTCCTGTCATGCCGACCTCCGGTGCTTGCTCGTAGCGGCCCCGCAACCGGAAGTCCGGGCTCGGGAGCCGATACAGTATAGTGGAGGCGCACCAGCGGCCGGGGTGAGAGTGTTTGGTCCCCTTTCCCTTGAGGGGAGAGGGTCAGGGTGAGGGTGAACCAGGGGATCGGCGCGCGTGGGTGCACGAGAAGGCTGTGCAAGGGTTCAGGAAGGAGAAGAGCGATGGCCATCGAGATCAACCCGTTCCAGTTGCCTGACGACCAGAAGGGCTGGCGCGGCATCGAGGTCCACGGACGTCCCCGGCGGCGCGTCTACACCGTGCTGGAGACGGACCAGGTGCTCGTCACCGCTCTCCTCCAGATACCTGGCGAGCCGGGCGTACGCCACAGCCACGAGACAGGGGAGCTCTCCTTCCGCTGGGGCGGCGACATGACGCCATTCATCACCTGGCATCCTCCCGGCGAATGGCACGGCGGCGCAGCCGAGGTGCAGGCGAGCAAGGCTCGCGAAGTCGCGGACGGCGTCGCGCTGCTGCGCTCGCAGTTGCAGAGCGGCGCGGCGGAGGTGGAGTCGCTGCTCCGCATAGCCGAGACACTGCAGGAGCAGATAGACGCGTTGCAGCACCAGGCACGCAACGCCAAGGGGCCCGCGGGAGGGCCCGGCCTGCTCATAGACCTCCTCTTCCCCCCGTTCAAGACGACGATAGACGACCCCACCTACCCCGAGGTGCGCACCATCACCGGCCAGTGGTACGACTGAGCGCTCCGTCCGCATGGCCGCATCCGTCCGAAGCATCCTCGCCCTGCGACACCGAGTCTTCTACGGCTGGCGCATGGTTGCTGCCGCATTCTGCAACCAGATCATGCAGTCGTCGCTGCTCTTCCTCTCCCAGGGGTTCTACCTGCTGCAGTTCGAGGCAGCATTCGGGTGGAGCCGGGGCGCCGTTTCGGGAGCATTCGGTCTGCTCCGCATCGAGACCGGCCTTCTCGGCCCGGTGCAGGGCTGGATGCTGGACCGGTTCGGCCCACGTCCTCCCATGTACCTCGGCACGTTCCTGTTCGGCTCGGGATTCATCCTCCTCGGGTTCATACAGGAACTCTGGCACCTGTTCGCGGCGCTGACCGTCATCGCGATAGGCACGAGCTTCGCAAGCTTCCTCACCATCAACACGGCGATCGCCCACTGGTTCGTCCGGAAGCGTGCGCGCGCCATGTCCGTCACGTCCATCGGCTTCGCCAGCGGCGCTGTCATCGCCCCGGTCATCGCCTGGTCCATCACCACGTTCGGGTGGCGGGAGACCGCCATCTTCTCCGGCATCCTCTCGTTCTGCATCGGCTTCCCGATCGCGCAGATCTTCCGGCGCAGCCCCCGCGAGCTCGGGTTGAACCCGGACGGCGACAACGACGAGGACGCAGCGCGCCACGCAGCCGCACGCCGCGCCGCCGGAACGGACTACGACTTCACGATCCGGGAGGCGATCCGCGACCGCTCGTTCTGGCTCGTCTCCTCCGGCCACGGCCTCGCGCTGCTTGTCGTCGCCACCGTTCCCCTGCACGTGCCCGGGCACCTGAAGGACAACCAGTGGGACCTCGTGCAGGCCTCGCTCGTCTTCCCCGGCCTCATGGTCGCGCAGATCGTCGGGCAGATCAGCGGCGGTTTCATGGGCGACAGGTACTCGAAGAGCATGCTCGCCGGCGCCGCGATGCTCGGCCACGGCCTCGGCATCGGTATCCTGGCGCTATCCACGAGCGTTCCCGCGGTGGTCGCGGCGATAGCGCTGCACGGCGTGGCGTGGGGGATGCGCGGCCCATTGATGATGGCGCTGCGCGCGGACTACTTCGGCCTGCGCCAGCTCGGCAAGATTGCCGGGTGGTCGAACATCATCACGGCGACCGGTAGCATCATCGGGCCGATCTACGCCGGCGTCATGTACAACGCCCGGGGGGACTACACGTTCGCGTTCCTCTCACTCGGGACGGTCACCATCGTGGGCTCGCTGACTTTCTTCCTCGCCCGCAGGCCCCCGCTCCCCGCCCGTGCCCGGGCAAGGATGCAGGCGGGTTAGGACTTGCACTATTCCTTAGTCTTGAGCATCATAGGCATCTAGGTAGTTCAGAACCATGATGTAGGTGCCTACGCCTCTATGGCATATTGGGTATTCAAACAGTCGGACACACCCATATATCCTGAGGGAGTAGGGCATACGTATGTTTATGACAATATGCACTCAGTTCGGGTTGCAGTAGGTGATTTGTTTGTCTACCTCGATAAGAGTTCAGGCGGTTACGCATTTATTGGACACGGCGTCATTCAGCAACTTCAGTCGAGGCAGCCAACCGAAGTGGAATCCCAAGCCCGAAGCATCAATAGAGTCTACACAGCGCTAATTGGAGACTACGTTGAATATTCATCTCCCTTGGATATACGCGCTGCCAGCAGACAAGGGAGGCGAAATAGGCTTGCGTTAGGGATAGCAGGTGTGAACCCACTAGGTTGGTCCCGCTCAATAGCTTCCTTGAATGGCGAACTTTACGAACGAATCATCACGCTCGCGTACCGCCACAACAACATTCCCATAACTCCACCTGCACCAACAGAATTTAGTATTCTCGATTCTTGGTCATTCGTCAAGAAGAGGCACGGCCTTGAGCGATTCAAGGAGACGGTGCTCAGTCGTCAGAACCACAAATGCGCTATTTGCGGAACACGCGTCCGAGAGGTATTGGAGGCAGCTCACATAAGCAGTTACGCGAATGATGTTGGGAATCGTGCAAATCCAAGGAACGGCATAGGCCTTTGTTCCTATTGCCACCGAGCATTCGATAGCGATATCTTCCGGTTCAGTTTGGACGGAAGCCTGACAATGACAAAAGACTTACTGTCCGATCAGATAGCAGCACTGCACATGTCGAACCTATCTGATGAAGTACGACGAGGACTTCTCCAGGGTATTGGTGGTGAATTCTTGCTGAAGCGCTACGGGAACCTACCTCGATAGGGTCCCACTCCTACCGGGCGATGCCGTTCGCGACCTGCTCGTTTCCCTGCTCGACGAGACGCGACGCAACGGAAGCGATAAGGCTCCCCATCGCCGTCTCCGACCAGAACCAGCGCTGCAGCTCCTCGTCGTGGTGGTCCGGACGCTGGGAGAAGCGAGCCTCCATGAAGAACGCCTTGAGGTCGTCCGAGGCGAGCCGCAGGAACCGTGCAGGCTCTATACCCTCAGGCGCGCGGTCATATGCTGCGTCTTCCCCGGCGGCGAACGCCTGCATGTGGCGCACGAGGCCGCGGAATTGCCGCTGCGGCACGCCGCTCAGCCCGACCATCGTCCGGCCCTCGTGCTCGTCCACCCAACGTTCGTAGTAGCCGCGCAGCGCGGTGACCTCGTCGGCGGGGTCGCCGTCGCGGTTCGCCGCATCCGCCTGCGCGGCGCTCGCCTGCAGCAGCACGGGGGGAGCGTCGGCGTCCTCAGGAAACTCGGCGAGCACCGGAGTGTCGTTCTCCGACAGCAGACCCAGCGCGGCGGAGAGCACCTTCTGCTGGAACGGCGGGTCGTCCGGGTTGCCGAGCGCGAACCCGAACGGGAACGGCACCCAGAGCGTCCTGGGCGGCTTTACCCGCTGTGCATGCTCCCTGATGAGCGCGACGGTGACGGTAGGCAGGCCTGTCTCCTCGATGGCGCGCGCGAGCACACTGACCGTGTGCGTGCAGTTCGGTCAGGTCGGCGTCAGGAAGGCCGCGTCCGCCCCCTCCTCCAGCAGCAGGCGCCCGACCTCCGGCCCCGTCTCCTCCTCGATGCGGCGCGGGCTGCGCTGCGCTCCCATGAACGAGTAGTAGTTCTCCGTCACCGAGCCGATCTCGCCCCGCTCCGCCATCTCCCGTAGGCGATCGATGGGGAAGGTGACGTTCACGTCCCGCATGATGCCCGTGCGGTCGAACCCGATGCTCATGTGGCTCTGGATGATGCCCGCAGCGGGCGTGGACGACGGGATGACGCGGTACGTCTGGTCCCCGCCCGAGAACGGCGTGTCGTCGCGCAGGTGCAGGCCCGCCGTCGTCACAAGTGTGATCTTCGCCTCGGCCAGCGGCTTCGACATCACCGCGCATGGCGCGTCGTCGTGATCGAAGGCGGGGAAGTTGAGCATCCCCTGCCGCGTCAGGTCGGGCAGGTCTTCCAGTCTTGGCATGGGTCACTCCTCTTCGTCGAGCCCGTCCGCGGACGAGCGCGACTGCTTCCGGCTACCGCGGAGCCGCTTCTCCGCCAGCCGCTGCTCAACCGACGCCTGTGACGGACGCGTGGCGCGGCGGGCGCGCGGGGGCACCGCGGCGCGGCGCAGGATGGTCACGAGCCGGTCGACGGCGTCGTCGCGGTTGCGCTCCTGGCTGCGGTAGCGCTGCGCCTTGATGATGAGCACGCCGTTGGGAGAGAGCCTGCGCCCGGCGGCGGCGCGCAAGCGGCGCTTCACCTCCTCCGGCAGCGACGGCGAAGACGCGGCGTCGAAGTGCAGGTGTGCGGCGGTCGCGACCTTGTTGACGTTCTGCCCGCCGGGGCCCGCGGAGGTAACGTAGTGGAACTCCAGCTCGTGCTCGGCCAGGTGAATGTTGTCGGTGATGGGGATCATGTCTCCATGGTAACGCCTGCGCCCGTCGCGTTGACAGACCCCGGCCTGCTGCTATGCTCGCCGCAGACCCAACACCCAGCAAGGAGTGAGCATGGCGCGCAGCAGCAACAGCATCCGGTTCGGACTCAACCCCCGAGGACTCCCGTACGACCGCATCGTGGCGGTGGCACAGGCTGCCGAGGCCGCGGGATTCCAGAACATCTCCTTCAGCGACAGGCCGCCCGAGAACAATCTGGAAGGCTGGACACTTGCAACGGCAGTGGCCCTGCAGACGAGCCGCATCCGCGTCACACACTCCACGCTCAACGTTCCCTTCCGCAACCCTGCGCTGCTCTCCAAGATGGCCACTGCGCTCGACTACATAACCGGCGGCGACCGGGTCATCCTCACGCTTGGGGCCGGGACGCAGGAGAACCACTTCACCACCTATGGCATCGAGTTCGGCACGCCCGGCGAGCGCGTGGACGGCCTTATAGACACCATTGAGATACTGCGCGGCACGTGGGAGAACGAACAGTTCACGTACTCCGGCAAGCGCTACAGTGTGGAAGGGGCGACAGTGACTCCCCAGCCCGTGCATGGCAGGGTCCCCATCTTCATCGGCGCCGCCCTGCCGCGCATGCTGCGCCTCACCGGGCGCACCGCCGACGGCTGGATACGCAACGGCGGCTGGCCGTCCGACCTCGAAGCGTACCGCGGGCAACTCGCCGCGCTCGAGGAGGCCGCTAACGCCGCGGGGCGCGATCCGGGCACGATACACCGCGTCGTGAACTGCAACGCCTACGTCGGAGACGAGGACCCGGCCACGAAACTCGCGACCACGTTCGGCAACCCCGGCGGGCTCATGGGGACGGCGGAGCAGGTGCTGGAGACCGTCGAACAGTACCGCGAGGCAGGCGTCGACACGTTCCACGTCCAGTTCCAGAACGACATCATCGAAGAGCAGCTCGCCGCGTTCGGGGAATCGGTCATCGCCAGGGCAAGCTGAGCGCCGGGGCCCCTCTCCCTGCCGGGGTACCTATGTGCAACTCCTGGGGCGGGAGGTCGGGTCTGGTTCCCTCTCCTGGGGAGAGGGGGAGGGTGAGGGCTCTGTGTGGGCGGTGAGGGGGAACGGGTATCAGCTATGCACAGGTAACCACAGGAGAGAGCGCCAATGGGCGGGCGCCGGGGCATGCGATAGCGTTCGCAACAACAAGAGAGGGGGCGCAGATGCGCCCCCTCTCCGTGCTATGGACCGGCGTCATTTTCGCTATGTGCGGGAACGCGCGACCAGATGCTCGACGTGGTGGTTCTCCTCGCAGTCCGTGGCTGAGTACTCCAACTGCAGGGTCACGTGGCCCAAGCCGTAGCCGTAGGCGATCGCCCGCAACCGGGCCAGCATGGCGTCCTCCTGCCCACGCCGGCCGGAGTCCACCAGCACGTGGGCGGTCATCGCATCGTAGCCGGAGGTGATGGTCCAGGCGTGCACGTCGTGGATGATGGTCACGCCGGGTACGTCTTCCATATCGCTGCAGATGCGGTACATGTCCAGGTGCTTGGGCGTGCCCTCGATGAGCACCTTGAACACCCGCATGAAGAGCCCCCAGGAGCTCCGCAGGATGAGCAGGCCGATGCCGATGCTCAGGATCGGGTCGACGATGAACCAGCCCGAGTCCGGGCTCGTTGCGAAGACGAGGATCAACACGCCGGACACGACGACGCCGATGGAGCCAAAGAGGTCCGCCATGACGTGCTGGAACGCGCCCTCGGCGTTCAGGCTCTCTCCCGCCGCGCGGTGCAGGACGTAGGCCGCCAGGATATTGACGACCAAGCCCGCTGCGCCGACGCCCAGAAGCAGCGGCCCCTCCACCTCCGGTGTCTCCCTGATGCGGTGGTACGCCTCGAAGAAGATCCAACCCGCGATGAGCCACAGGCTCAGTGTATTGAACAACGCCGCGAGCACCTCGGTACGGTAGTAGCCGAACGTGCTCTCCACCGACGCGGGACGCTCAGCGATCCACATCGCGAACAGAGCGAGGAGGATCGCGGCTGCGTCCGTGAGCATGTGTCCGGCGTCCGCCAGGAGCGCGAGGCTGCCCGAAAGCACGCCGCCGACGACCTCGACGAACATGAAGCTCGAGATCAGCAGCAGGGCCAGGACGAGGCTGCGCTTGCTCGCTCCGCGCAAGTCGTGGGCGTGGTCGTGGTCATGTCCGTGGTGGTCATGCCCACCATGGCCATGGTCGTCATGGCCGTGCCCTGCGTGCGCGTCGTGGTCATGGCCCTCGTGGCCGTGGTCGTGCTCGGCATGGGCGTCGTGGTCGTGGCCCTCATGCCCGTGGTCGTGCTCGGCGTGCGCGTCGTGGTCGTGACCCTCGTGGTCATGCTCGGCATGCGCGTTGTGGTCGTGGCCCTCGTGGCCATGGTCGTGTTCGGCGTGCGCGTCGTGGTCGTGGCCCTCGTGGCCATGGTCGTGCTCGGCGTGGGCCTCGTGATCATGGCCTTCGTGGCCGTGGTCGTGCTCGGCGTGGGCCTCGTGATCATGGCCTTCGTGGTCGTGATCGTGACCCTCGTCCTCGTGGCGGTGTTCGGTTGTCACAACGACACGGCTCCTTTACACAAAGACGGCGGCCCGGTATCCCCAGGTCGCCGCCCAAGTTACGTTACCGGTTATCAACCGGCATCATAGCACTTGTCTTTGAGACCTTACGCCGCGTGGGGTGCGTGGTGCGGGTCGTCCGCGTCTGCGCAGTGCTCCTCGCCGTGCTGGTGGCAGTGCTCGGCGCCGTGCTCGTCGAACTGCTCACTCCCGCCGAGGGCTACGCAGGCTGCGTCGCCGTGGGTGTGGCAATGGCCCTCGCCATGCTCGTGGCAGTGCACGTCGCCATGGTTGTGACAGTGCTCGCCCTCATGCTCGTGGCAATGGTCAGCCGCTTCGCTATGGTCATGCTCGTGAACGTGAGTGGTCATGGTTCCTCCTTAGATTCTGCTTCCAACCCAACTGTCGATTCAGGAGAGATTGTTTACCCCACAGGTGCGGGTGTCAATAAGGTGCAGGAAACTGATACGGGGTTGCGATACTCACGGCATGGGTACTCTTTCCCCATCATACGGTGGTCCCCTGCCGCAGTACGGGGCGGCGTGCGAGGAGCGCACTCAGCGCTCCCACTCCCAGCACGACGCTGAACACCGCCAGCGCGAGCCCATACGTCCCCGACGTTTCGAACACGTACCCCGCAAACACCGGTCCCACTGCGTTCGACGCCACCACGACGGGGTGAGCGATACCCCGTATCGTTCCCAGCGAGTCCCTGCCGAAATATTCCGCGTAAACCACGGGCAACATCGCGAAAACGCCGCCGAATACTGACGATTCCGCGAGCGTGAATGCCACCATCGCAGCTCCCGGCGGAACGAACCCCACAACGGCCATCGCAGCCGACGCCCCCGCCATGCAGCCGGCGATCACCACCCGGTAGGACGTGCGCCCCATCACCCACGCCGCGATGAACCCGCCCACGAGCATCCCCACCGAGTGCACCAGCAGCAGCGGGCCTACCAGGCTCTCCTCCAGCCCTCGATCGAGGAAGAGCGGTATGCGGTGCAGGCCGAAGCCTCCCCCGGCCAGCATCGCACCCATGTGCGCGAACAGCAGCAGCCAGAACGCCTGTGTCCGCACCGCCTCCCGCGGACGCCACTGGTGCTCCAGGCGCACCTGCCGCGAGCGCTCCTCTGGAGCAGCAACCGGCGCGCGGCCGTCCGGCTCCAGTCCCACGTCCTCAGGTTGCCGCGAGACGATGGCGATGAGCGGAAAGAGCGCCAGCAACGCCATCAGCGCGCCCACCGTCCACAGCGCCTCTCGCCAACTCAGCGCCGCGATGAGCGCTGCCCCAAGCAGCGGCCACAGCCCCAGCCCAAGGCGGCTCCCGTTCACCGCAACCGCCGTCGCCAGCGCTCGTCTCCGCACGAACCAGTTGGCGATGACCGTATGCCCGCCCAGGTTCTGGATGCTCATCAGCGCCGTCCGTCCCACGATCAGGCCGGCGTACAGTCCAACGAGGCTTTCCATGAAACCGAGGCTGGCTACGGCCACGGCCATGAGCAATGCGCCACCGCCCATCACCAGCCGTCCGCCGTACCTGTCCAGCGCCCGACCGACCAGCGGTCCGGCCAGCGCCGCGGCGACCGTCCCCACGCTGAACCCCCCGGAGATGGCCGTCCGCGACCACCCGAACTCCTCCGTCCAGTGGGAAAGGAACACGCTGAACATCGGCGCGGCGACCGCCCCGCTGACCGTCATCGTCACCAGCACCGCGCCGGCGACCACCCACCCGTAGTAGAAGGGCGTCCGTTGCGCGAGACCCCGAAACACGAGCCGCCGGTTCCTAGGCGCCGCGGCTGACGGGCGCTTCTTCCGCCGTACGCTTCACGAGGGTCTCCCGCGCGGCGAACATCAGCAGCGCCGCCGCAATGAGCAGCACAGGCGCATACACGAAGAACACCATCCCCGCTCCGAGCTGCACTGCCAGGAAACCGCCCAGCAGCGGACCCATGATAGCCCCCACCTCCGACACCGTCCGCCGCGCCGCCTGCAGCCTCGCCCGCACCACGTCCGGCGCGACGTCGTACGTCGACGTTGCCACCGACCCCAGCGACAGCCCGTTAGAGAAGCCCATGAAGATAGCTATCGCGATGAGCGGCCCCAGGCTGCCCGTGAACGGGATGAGCAGGAACGCGATACCGGGCATCGCCGTGCTCGGCACCGTCGCCCACTTGCGGCCTATCTTGTCCACGACGAACCCCGCCGGCACGATCATCACCAGCGAACCGAACGCCACCACCAGGAACAGCTCGCCGATCTGGCTGGGCGTCAAGCCGATCTCGTCCATGTGCAGCGGCACGATCGCCTGGTACGCCGTGCGGTAGAGCATCATGCTCGCGGTAGCGAATATCAGGACCAGGTACGTCACCCTCAGTCGCGGGTCTATCTGCAGGTAGAGATTGTGCAGGCGCTCCAACCGGCTGCCCTCCGCCGGAGGCGCCGTGGAACGCGCGGCCTGTGGCCGTTCGGCGCTGGGGATCAGCACACTGACGAGGAAGACGAACGCCGCGATGCCCGTGTAGATCGCGAATACGGCCTGCACCCCCACGTCCTCTCCAACGTTGCCCCCGAGCCACGCGCCCAGGCCCATCCCCACGCCATGGAACCCCATGAATCCGCTCATCAGCCGCCCGCGCTGGTTCGCCTTCACCAGGTCGACTCCAGCTATCTCGCGTCCCAGCATCCACACGCTGTCCGCGGCCCCGGCGATGAACAGTGCGATGAGCAACGGCGAGAACCACTGCGTCACCACTCCCACCGATACCGAGAGCCCGATGACCACCGGCCCGCCGATGACGGCCGGCTTCGTGCCGTACCGGTCGATGAGCATCCCGCCGAGCGGCTGCCCGGTCAACCGGCCCATCGTGAAGGCCGTGACCACCTGCGCCGCGAACCCGCCGGATATCTCGAACTCGCTCGCCAGCACCGGGATGACCGGCGGCAGCATCCCGTGCGCGAACCCGAGCAGGAGCGTGGTCAGGTAGAGCATCGTCAGCCCACGGACTATCGGGCTCATCCGGCCTCCACTCGGCGCACGGGGGGATGCAGCCACTATACCACCGCCCATGCTCCCGCCCTGTGAGCGTTCGCGGAGCCGATGAGGATGCCGTCACAGGGGGCGTTTCCCTCTCCTGAGGGGAGAGGGCGAGGGCAAAAGCTCCTGGGGAGTGGGGGCATGGCCCCCTCTTCCTCTGGGAGAGGGTTGGGGTGAGGGTCGGAGGCGTCCGCTATACTTGGACGCACGCGCCGGCGGACCCTCTGTCCACCCAGGAGATAACCGATGGCCCCACCCGATCTGTCGAAACTCGTCTCCCTCGCAAAGCGGCGGGGGTTCGTCTTCCCGTCCAGCGAGATCTACGGGGGCATCGGATCGAGCTGGGACTACGGCCCGCTCGGCGTGGAACTGAAGCGTAACGTCAAGGAGGCCTGGTGGCGCGCCATGGTCTACGACCGTGACGACATCGTCGGCCTCGACAGCGCCATCATCCAGAACCCGCAGGTCTGGGTCGCCAGCGGCCACGCAGCGAACTTCACCGACCCCCTCGTCGAATGTCCGCAGTGCCGCAAGCGCTTCCGCCCCGACCACCTGGACGACCCCAGCAAATGCCCGGACGACGGCGCACCGCTCTCCGACCCGCGCATGTTCAACCTCATGTTCAAGACGTTCGTCGGCCCCGTCGAGGACTCCGCCAACCAGGTCTGGTTACGCCCGGAGACCGCCCAGGGCATCTTCATCAACTTCGACAACGTGCTCACCGCCATGCGCAACAAACTGCCGTTCGGCATCGCGCAGATCGGCAAGTCCTTCCGCAACGAGATAACGCCCGGCAACTTCATCTTCCGCACCCGCGAGTTCGAGCAGATGGAGATGGAGTTCTTCGTGAAACCCGGCGATGATGACTACTGGCACCGCCACTGGATAGAGCAGCGCTTCAACTGGTACAGGGACCTCGGCATCAAGGAGGAGAACCTGCGCCTCCGCGACCACGACCCGGACGAGCTCGCCCACTACGCCAAGGCGACCGCTGACGTCGAGTACAACTTCCCGTGGGGCTGGGGCGAACTCGAAGGCATCGCCAACCGCACCGACTTCGACCTCAGCCAGCACGAGGCCGTCTCCGGCAAGACGATGAAGTACTTCGACCAGGAGGCCAACGAGCACTACTTCCCGTACGTTATCGAGCCCGCCGCCGGCGCCGACCGCGCCGCGCTCACCTTCATGTTCGACGCCTACGACGAGGAGATGGCCCCCACCGGCGAAGGCAAGGAAGAGGTGCGCACCGTCCTTCGCTTCCACCAGGACATCGCGCCCGCGCAGGTCGCCGTCCTCCCGCTCAGCCGCAACGTGAAGCTGACGCCCACCGCACGCGACGTGCATGCGCAGGTGCGGCGCGTCTTCCGCGCCCAGTACGACGACGCCCAGTCGATAGGCCGCCGCTACCGCCGGCAGGACGAGATCGGCACCCCGCTCTGCGTTACCGTCGACTTCCAGACCGTCGAGGACGACAGCGCCGTCACCATCCGCAACCGCGACACCATGCAGCAGACGCGCGTCCCCATCGCCGACCTCGCCGACGCCCTCCGCTCCGCCCTCCGCGACATGGGGAGCACACGGGTTTAGGATAGAAGCATGGGCGCTACATACGCAGACCTCAGTATCTCCGGTTCGTCCGCATCGGACACCCTCCACTGCCTAGTCGACACCGGTGCCACCTTCACTAAGATTCCCTTGTCGCTAGGTGAACGGCTCGGCTTGGAGGTCGTACGCGAGGTGGAAGTCGAGCTGGCCGACGGTCGTGTAACGGTCAGGCAGTTGGCCCTCGCGAACGCCGAGATGGAAGGCATCAGGAGCCCCATCCTCGTCACCCTCGCTGAAGAGGGAGACATTCCACTCATCGGCGTGACGACACTGGAGGTCCTCGGCTTCAAGGTCGACCCGGTCACCGAACGCCTCGAACCCCGGACGGCTATCGAGTACTAGTGGGCGTGGTCCATCTCTTGATAGTAGTCGTGGCTACTCCCTGATGCGCACCCGCGCGTCTTCTACGACCCAGAGCTGTCCCGCGGGTGATGACCTTGCCAACGTCTCGACAAGGGCGGCGCCGACTTGGAAGAGTTGGCCTCGGCCTTGGCTGGACAGTCGGAATACGACGATGCCGGGATACTCCGAGGGCGGGTACGCCCTGATGTCAGCGAAGTCGAGGTTTTGCGTCAAGAGTACGCGGTGTTCAGCGAGGCAGGCGGCCGCAATCTCGGCATCTGTTGCGCCACCCAAGTTCTCGTCGAGAACCGTGTCCGCCTCGTGACCGGATTCAGTGAACAAACGCTTGAACTGGACCGGCAGGTTCTCGTCGAGCTTCACCCGCATGGAGCGCCCCTATGCGCCCAGCGGCACGACGCGTTCCTTCGCCAGTTCGGCGGCATAGAGCAGGGCAGCCTGCACGGCCTCGCGCGATACGGACGGATAGTGCGTCACGATCTCCTCCACCCTTGAGCCCTCCGCCAGGCTGTCAAGGATGACCGTAACCATCACCCGTGTACCGGTGATGCAAGCCCTGCCGTGACACACCGCAGGGTCGGTGGATATGTAGTCCTGCCACTTCATCGGCATGCGGCCTCCGAAGCGCCGAGACACGGCGCCTAGCGTGAGTATACCTGTTGTAGCATACCCTCATGCGCCTCCTGCACATCTCCGACATCCACGTCGGCGTCGAGACGTACGGACGCCCCGCCTCACAGGCCGACCTCGACGCACTGCCGGACTGGTTCGCGCCGGACGTGGACCGCGCGGACTATCTCGGCGTCAACACGCGCCTCCTCGACTTCCTCGCCGCGATGGACTACGCCGTCGACCACGCCATCACGCAAGGCGTCGACCTCGTCCTCTTCGCGGGCGACGCTTACAAGGCCCGCAACCCCACCCAGACCCACCAGCGCGAGTTCGCGCGCCGCATCGCCCGCCTCTCCGCTGCGGGCATCCCCACCTTCCTCACCATCGGCAACCACGACCTGCCCCACGTCGCCAACCGCGCCACCGCGCTCGAGATCTTCCCCACGCTCAGCGTCGCCAACGTCACCGTCGGCCAGACGCTCGCCACGCACCGCATCACCACCAACGCCGGAGACGTGCAGGTCGTCGCCCTCCCGTGGATACGCATCGGCCAGTACATGAACCGCGAGGAGACACGCGGCAAGACGCTGGAGCAGATCAAGCAGGAGGTCGAGGCCGGGCTCGTCACGTACCTCCAGGAAGAGGTCGACAGACTCGACCCCGCCCTCCCCGCCGTGCTCTGCGCCCACGTCAACATCGCCGGGGCGAAGACGGCCTCGGAGCAGTCCATGATGCTGGGGAACGACCACGTACTCAGCCTCGGCACCGTCGCCATCCCCCAGTTCGACTACGTCGCGCTCGGCAACATCCACAAGTACCAGGTGCTCACGGAGCATCCGCCGGTCGTCTACGCGGGCAGCATCGAGCGGGTCGACTTCAGCGAGGAGCGCGAGGACAAGGGCTTCGTCGTCGCGGAGCTAGACCCCGCCAGGGCCCGGGGCGAACGGCTGATCCGCTACGACTTCGTGCCGACGCCGGCCCGCCCCATGCTCACGATACGCGTCTCCACGCGCCCGCTGGAGAACCCCACCGAGGCCGCGGTGCAGGCCATCGCCGCGCACCCGGAGGAGGAACTGGCGCGCTCCATCGTCCGCCTGCGGGTGGACATGCGCGCCGAGCAGGAACCCGCCTTCCGCGAGCCGGACGTCCGCGCCGCGCTGGCGCCCGCGTTCTACGTCGCCGGCATCGAGCGCCGCGTCGAGCGCGAGCGCCGGACGCGCCTGCCGTGGGAGGACGCCGAGCGCATCGAACCGCTCGACGCCCTCCGCCGCTACTTCCAGTCGAAGGCAACGGCCGAAGAGCGCGAGCAGACGCTGCTCAGGTACGCGGAGGACCTGATGCAGGAGGCGCTGGCGGAGCGTGAGGAGTAGCCGTGGCCGCCGGAGTGAGCACCAGGACGTTTGAGATGCGCGACTACGAGCAGGTCGTGGACCTGTGGCGCGCTGCCGGGCTCTCGCTCAGCCTGTCTGACGACGAGTCCGGTATAGAACACCGGATGCAGCGCGACCCGGACTTGTTCATCGTCGCCGAGTCCGGTGAACAGATTGTGGGCGCCGTGATGGGCTGCTACGACGGACGGCGCGGATGGGTGAACCACCTCGCGGTGGCCCCCGGCCAACAGCGGAACGGCATCGGCACGATGCTCATGTCGGAGCTCGAAGCACGCTTCCGGGCAGTCGGGTGTGTCAAGGTCAACCTGCTCATAGCGCCCCGCAACGGCGGCGTGCAGCCCTTCTACAACGGCATCGGCTACACCCGCGACGACCTCATCTTCATGGAGAAGACGCTTATCCCGCCGGACTGAGAGGCGCCGACACCCCTGACGCACGGAGTTGACGTGGCGCTCTTGTGCGCGCCCACTCGCGGTGTGTGATAATCGCGCCGAAATCCCACGGGAAGTACAGAGGGGCTGAGCCCCTTACCGGGCCTGATTCCCTCTCCCTCTGGGAGAGGGTTAGGGTGAGGGCTCGGGCAGGAAGAATTACGCTGGCGGTAAGGAGAACAGCATGACAACCAAACGAACATTGGGCGTGGCGATGGCGGGCATCGGCGTGGGCGGCACCGAGATGCTCCCCGCGTTCGAGCAGATGGAGGAGATCGACCTCATCGCCGGTGCTGACATCAACCCACTCACCAGGGAGCGATTCCAGGCCCGCTACGAGGCGAAGGCCTACGAGAGCATCGAAGCGCTCTGCGAGGACGACGACGTCGAGGCGGTCTGGATCTCGACGCCCAACAGGTTCCACGCCCCCATGACCATCTACGCGCTCGAGCACGGCAAGCACGTCGTCGTCGAGAAGCCGATGGCCCTCAACCTCGAAGAGGCCCAGGCGATGTGCGACGCCGCGAAGCGCACCGGCAACGTGCTCATCGCAGGACACACGCGCTCGTTCATCCCGCCGTTCCGCAAGATGTACAGCATCATCGAGTCCGGCCAGCTCGGCGCGGTCAAGGCCATCAACTTCATGGCCTACACGGACTGGCTGCTCCGTCCCCGCGTCACGGAGGAGCTTGATCTCGCGCAGGGCGGCGGCCTCGTCTACCGCCAGGGCCCGCACCAGATCGACACCGTCCGCCTGCTCGGCGGCGGCATGGTCAAGAACGTTCGCGGCGTCGTCGGCCAGTGGATGCCGGAGCGCCCCATCCCCGGCTACTACTCCGCGCTCTTCGAGTTCGAGAACGGCGCCGTCTCCACCATCATCCACAACGCACACGGCTACTTCATGGGCGCGCAGCTCGTCCCATGGGGCCACGACCGCCAGCGCTACGACGAAACGGAGCGTATGAAGGTGCGCAACGGCATGATCGACGGTAGCCGCGATGAGGAGTCCGACAAGCAGGCGATCCGCATCGGCGGTGAGCGCGAGGTCGAGATCTTCAAGCGCGAGGGGCAGAACCGCG
>DAOUHP010000188.1:0-3989 GCA_034428575.1 Dehalococcoidia bacterium
CTCGTATCCCTCCCGTCGTTCCTGCGGAGGCAGGAACCTCGTATCCCTCCCGTCGTTCCTGCGGAGGCAGGAACCTCGTATCCCTCCCGTCGTTCCTGCGGAGGCAGGAACCTCGTATCCCTCGCGTCGTTCCCGCGGAGGCGGGAACCTCGTATCCCTTCCGTCGTTCCTGCGGAGGCAGGAACCTCGTATCCCTCCCGTCATTCCCGCGGAGGCAGGAACCTCGTATCCCTCGCGTCGTTCCTGCGAAGGCAGGAACCTCGTATCCCTTCCGTCGTTCCTGCGGAGGCAGGAACCTCGTATCCCTCCCGTCGTTCCCGCGGAGGCGGGCACCTCCTATCCCTCCCGTCGTTCCCGCGAAGGCAGGAACCTCGCATCCCTCCCGTCATTCCCGCGGAGGCGGGAACCTCGTATCCCTCCGTCGTTCCTGCGGAGGCAGGAACCTCGTATCCCTCCCGTCGTTCCCGCGTAGGCGGGAATCCACTCCCACCTCTCCCTTGAGAGGAGAGGTCGCCTCCGCGCTCTAGCGTGCAAGCGCCGGGTGAGGGCGAACCCTACCCGCCTCCGCCCGACGCCCCCTCCACGATGCCGGGGGCCGTCATGCGCGCGGGGTCCAGCAGCTCTTCGAGTTGCTCGTCGGTGAGCCCGGCTTCTGTCTTCGCCAGCTCGCGGATCGTGACCCCTTGGGCTGCGGCAGTCTTGGCGATCGCCGTCGCCTTGTCGTAGCCGATGGCGGGCGTCAGGCCGGTGGCCATCATCAGCCCCTGCTCCACCATGTCCGGGCCCTTGCTCGTGGCCTTGATGCCGCGCAGGCACTGTTCCTCGAAGTTCGCCGTCGCGGACGCGAGGAGCGTGATGGACTGGTGCAGGTTGTACGCCGCGACCGGCCAGTAGGTGTTCAGCTCCAGGTAGCCCCCCTGCGCCGCGGCCGCCACCGCTGCGTCGTTGCCTATGACCTGGCAGACCACCTGCACGACGGACTCCGGAATGACCGGGTTAACCTTGCCCGGCATGATCGAGGAGCCCGGCTGCACCGTGGGCAGCTCCAGCTCCGCGATTCCTGCGCGCGGCCCCGACGACAGCCAGCGGAGGTCGTTCGCGATCTTCTGCAGCGAGACTGCGGCGCTGCGTACCGCGCCGCTGGCCGCGAGCATCGTGTCCTGCGTGCCCTGCGCCTGGAAGTGGTGCGCGGTCTCGCGGACCGGCAGGCCCAGCTCCTCGGCGAGCCCGGCGCACGTGCGCGCGGCGAACTCCTCGTGCGCGTTGATGCCGGTCCCGACCGCGGTGCCGCCCAGTGCGACCTCACACAGCGCGTCGACGTGCGGGCGCAGGCGCGCGATGCTCAACTCCAACTGGCTGGCGTAACCCGCGAACTCCTGTCCGAGCCGGATGGGCGTGGCGTCCTGCAGGTGCGTCCTGCCGGTCTTGATGATGCCCCAGAACTCCTCCGACTTCGCCGCGAGCGCTGCCCCCGCCTGTTCGAGCGCGGGGATGAGCTCGCCGTTGAGCGCCTCGGCGGCGGTGAGATGGCTCGCCGTGGGGATGACGTCATTGGACGACTGCGCCATGTTGACGTGGTCGTTGGGGTGGACGTTCACGCCGGGGGTCAACTCGCGCGCGCGGCGCGCGATGACCTCGTTCGCGTTCGTGTTGGTCGACGTGCCGGAGCCTGTCTGGAAGAGGTCAACGACGAAGTGCTCGTCCCACTTCCCGTCGACCACCTCGCTCGCGGCGGCGTCGATGCTGTCGGCGACGGCCTGGTCGAGCAGTCCGAGCCCGGTGTTGGTCCGTGCCGCGGCGCGCTTGATACGGCCAAGCATGTGGACGAAGGCGGGTGGGTAGCGCAGGGTGCTGATGGGGAAATTGAGCACAGCGCGCTGGGTGGACGCGCCCCAGTAAGCGTCCGCTGGCACCGCCATCTCCCCCATGGTGTCTTTCTCGATCCGGGACGCTTTCGCTTCGGTCATCTTGACGATCGGCTCCTTGGTTGGCGGGCGTCGCCGCCGGTTTTCTCACGGTGCCCCATCTTATCGCCGCCGCCGCTCCTCTGCCAGATGGACGCGCCTGCTCATACTTCCTCGTCGTTCCTGCGAGGCTCGCGCTTTGGCGCGCAACCCCGCAGTCTCGTGTCCTTTGTAGGGGCGTTTCGCGAAACGCCCCAGGCCCCCTCTCCTGATGGACAGGGCTGGGATGAGGCACTCGGCGCATTTGTGTGGCCCGGGCGTGGGAGCCTCCTGTGCCCTTCCGGGATTGCAGAGGGGCGTGCCCCTCTGACGGGGGAGTGGGGTGTCCCCCACAACGTACCGGGTCGGAGGGTGGGAAAAGTGCCGGTTGGCGGAGCAACTGCGCTAGGGCAGGGGCGACCGGCAATAGCCTCAAACAGGGAAGGTCAACGCCTTCTCCCGGTTCTACTGGGAGAGTAAAGTAGAGTCTCTGAGAATACCTCGCGGCAACGGCCGTCTGCAGTGTGAACATGACAGAGAAGTCTCCTGCCCGACAGGCAACCTCCGTAATCCTGGCCTCGATAGTCCTATGGGTATTGTTGCTCCTTGCGATGTGGTACGCGGAAGGTACGGACCGCACCCTGGGGCACGGGCCGCTCCCGAGTGCGCTCAGCGGTCTGGCCGCGTACCTGCGGACATTGCTTGTCGGGGTTGTCGGGATCGTTGTGGGCGGTGCGATGATCGTGGGCGTTCGAGGCAGTGCGCAGTTCGGCGCGCGGTACTCGTGGCTCATATACGTCTTCGTCGTAGCTCCGCTGGTGCTCATGCTCTTCATCCCGCTGGAGCGTTTCAGTTCCGGCACCTTCCTCGGCCTGCCGACCTTCCTCGTCGGTATCCCCGGGCGGATGGTCATCGCGACGTCACTGGGCGCTCTGCTGCTCGGGACGCTGGGCCTGCGGGTCCTGCTGAAGGCTCCGCCGGACGAGGGCGCTGCCGCGGCATTGACGCAACGCTCGACCGGCAGCGGCGCTGCTCGGGACGCTGCTCCGGGACGGTTCACGGGCCTCGCGTGGCGCGCTCTCTCCTTCATGCAGGAGGAAGCGAAGCGATTCGAGCAGTCGAACATGGGCACGGAGCACCTGCTCCTCGGCGTGCTGAGCGATTCACGGTCGCAGGCGGCGCGCATAGTCGCGGAACTCGGGGCCGACCCCGCGTCCATCAGGCGCGAGATCGAGAGCATCATCAGCAGGCGCGGCCCGCTCTTCGGCGGGACCGCGAGCATGACCCAGCGCTGCCAGCGTGTCATCGAGCGGGCGGTGCGCATATCCCGCAACGGCGGCCTCCGTACCGTCGGCACCGGGCACCTGCTGCTCGCCCTCGTGGAGAACCCTGAGGACGTGGCCGGGCAATTGCTGGACAGCTCCGGCGTCACCTCCGACCGCGTGGCCTCCGTCATGCGCGGGATGCCGCCGGAAGCCGACTAGCCAACTTCCTGCCCCGTCATTCCCGCACAGGCGGGAATCCAGCGTGCGCGGGCAGCGCACACGGGGCGGAGGTGGAAGGGTGGGGCGCATCTGCCGTCTACTGCGGTACTCGGTTAGCAAGTAAGGGTGAGCGTGACCTGTCGTCTCCTCATTGTCATTCCCTTACACGGCCTGACAAGGCCCCGAGGCATTCCTGCAGAGGCTCGCGCTTTAGTGCGCAACCTCGCTCCCCATTCCGCAGGCGCATATACTTAGTGCCTGGGGGCCGGTAGCTCAGTTGGTCAGAGCGGACGACTCATAATCGTCTGGTCGCGGGTTCAAGTCCTGCCCGGCCCACCACGCGTTACCAAACCTCCTCAAGCAGGAGGAGGAACCTCTCCCAGGGCGTGGTCGGTCAGACGGTAGAGTTCTGGCGCCGCCGCCGGCGGCCTTTCAGTTAGCCCCCGGCGGCTCTCCGTCCCCCTTCGGCATCCGGTAGCCGACCCGCGGTTCGACGAAGATGTAGGTAGGGTTCTCCGCATCGTCTCCCAGCTTCCGTCGGAGCCTCGCCAGGTGGGTGTAC
>DAOUHP010000189.1:0-4112 GCA_034428575.1 Dehalococcoidia bacterium
CGATCTACCGCCTCCCGCGCCGTCATCCGCACCAGGTCATTCATGCCTGACTCCCGTCGTTCCTGCGAAGGCAGGAACCTCGCAGCCGGACAACCTCGTCATTCCCGCGCAGGCGGGAATCTCGCAGCCTTGGGGGCGGAGGGCGGTGAGGGATGCCTGGTTCCCTCTCCCTTGAGGGGAGAGGGTTAGAGCCTGCCCCGCACTTGATGCGGGGGTGAGGGTGAACCGGTGGGGCAGGGCGGATGGGTTATCCAAGGTCTCCCTCGACTATGCCTTCGCCCGCTGTTGCCGCCGTCGTTCGGCGCGGGTCTCGTGGATGATGGGCCAGACGGACTCCGCCTCGCACTCTTCTCCTTCGCCGACCTCTCGCAGGTCGGTCAGGTAGACCTCGCGGGCCGGCTCGCCGGATGCCTGCACGTCATTGGCGTGCATCCAGGAGTGGACGGCCCTGTGTGCCTCGGCGATCTGCTCGTGGGGTCCCTTGTAGTGGGCGATGGCGCACTTCCCGCCGGGGAGTGAGTTCGGCGCTACGCGCCCGTTGCCTTCCACCTCCACGTCCACCGGATAGCCGACCTCGACGTCGACGAGGAACGCGCCCACCTCGTAGTAGACGCCGAAGCCGGGGCCGGTGGGCTGCACGCCGACCGACTCCAGATACTCCGCCGTCTCCTGCAGCAGCTGAACGACCTTGGGCGTCACCTTGTTGATGGTGGTCTTGGCCCGAATGGCCGCTATCTTCTGGGGTTTGCAATCGCGTATCTGGATGCCGAAGTCCATGTCGACCTCCTGTCCTTCATCCCCGTCGTTGCTGCGGAAACAGGAACCTCGTGTCCCATTCCATCATCCCGCCTCCATTCGCCGTTCCCGCGCTTCAGCGGGCAACCTCGTCCCCGGCTTGTCATGCCGAGCGCAGCCGAGGCATCTCTCGGGCTTGCCTCATCCTGTCCATCCTGTGCATCGATGTTGAATTCTCCCGGCTAGCCGCCTCCGCCCGATGCGCCTTCCACGATGCCGGGGGCCGTCATGCGGGCAGGGTCCAGCAACTCGTCGAGCTGTTCGTCGCTCAAGCCTGCTTCCGTCTTTGCCAGCTCCCGTATCGTGGTGCCCTGGGCGGCGGCGGCCTTGGCGATGGCGGTTGCCTTGTCGTACCCGATCGCGGGCGTCAAGCCCGTTGCCATCATCAGCCCCTGCTCAACCATGTCCGGCCCCTTGCTGGTGGCCTTAATGCCGCGCAAACACTGCTCCTCGAAGTTCGCGGTGGCCGAGGCGAGGAGGGTGATGGCCTGGTGCAGGTTGTACGCGGCGACCGGCCAGTAGGTGTTCAGCTCCAGGTAGCCGCCCTGCGCCGCCGCGGCGACTGCGGCATCGTTGCCGATGACCTGGCACACCACCTGGACGACGGACTCCGGGATCACCGGGTTCACCTTCCCCGGCATGATGGAGGAGCCCGGCTGCACCGTGGGCAACTCCAACTCCGCCAGCCCCGCCCTCGGCCCCGACGACAGCCAGCGCAGGTCGTTGGCGATCTTCTGCAGCGAGACTGCCGCGCTGCGCACCGCGCCGCTGGCCGCGAGCATCGTGTCCTGCGTCCCCTGCGCCTGGAAGTGGTGCGGAGTCTCTGCGACCGGCAGCCCCAACTCCTCGGCGAGCGACGCGCACGTGCGCGCCGCGAACTCCTCGTGCGCGTTGATGCCGGTGCCGACGGCGGTGCCGCCCAGCGCAACCTCGCACAGCGCCGTTACGTGCGGGCGCAGGCGCGCCATGCTCAGTTCCAACTGGCTGGCGTACCCGGCGAACTCCTGCCCGAGCCGGATGGGCGTGGCGTCCTGCAGGTGAGTCCTGCCGGTCTTGATGATGTCCCAGAACTCTCCGGACCTGGCGGCGAGCGCCGCTCGCGCCTGCTCCAGCGCGGGGATAAGCTCGCCGTTGAGCGCCTCCGCGGCAGTGAGGTGGCTGGCCGTGGGGATGACGTCGTTGGAGGACTGGGCCATGTTCACGTGGTCGTTGGGATGGACGTTTACGCCGGGCGTCAGTTCTCGGGCCCGGCGGGCGATCACCTCGTTCGCGTTCGTGTTGGTCGACGTCCCCGAGCCCGTCTGGAAGAGGTCCACCACGAAGTGCTCGTCCCACTTTCCGTCGATCACCTCGTTCGCTGCGGCCTCGATACTGTCGGCGACAGCCTGGTCGAGCAGGCCCAGCCCCGTGTTGGTCCGTGCGGCGGCGCGCTTGATGCGTCCCAGCATGTGGATGAAGGCGGGCGGGTAGCGCAGGTTGCTGATGGGGAAGTTAAGCACCGCGCGCTGCGTGGAAGCGCCCCAGTAAGCATCTGCGGGCACCTCCATCTCCCCCATGGTGTCTTTCTCGATCCGGGACGCTCTCGTTTCGGTCATCTTGAAGGTCGGCTCCTTGGTTGGCGGGCGTTTCGGCCGGGGTGCAACCCCGTCATTCCTGCGGATGCAGGGACCTCGCCCTCTGGTTTTGTCGGTGCACCATCTTATCGCCGCCGCCGCTCCTCTGCCAGACGCACCCGTTGGCTCTGCTACCGTTTTTTGACTGGCGATTCGGGCGCCAGCGTCGGGAAGCCTGGGAAGGAAATGGACCACCGGCGGACGCCGGGCGGGACGCCGCGGGGCGCCCCGCGCCGGGTGTCTTCAGGGCGGGGCAGGGGACGTCGCAATAGCCTCAAACAGGGAAGGGCAACGCCTTCACCCTGCAAAAGTGGGAGAGTAAAGTAGGGTATCTGAGAACAACTCGCGGCAACGGCCGCCCCAGTGTGGATATGACTGAAAAGTCTCCAGCGCGACAAGCAACGTTCGTCATCCTTGCCTCCTTCTTCCTGTGGGGACTGGTGCTCCTTGCGGCATGGTTCGTGGAAGGCACAGACTCCGCATTAGGTCACGGCCCGCTCCCGAGCGCACTCGACGGTCTGGCCGCATACCTGCGGACACTCCTCGTCGGCGTCATCGGGATCGCCGTTGGCGGCGCGATGATCGTGGGGGTGCGCGGCAGTGCGCACTTCGGCGAGCGCTACTCCTGGCTCATCTACGTCTTCGTCGTTGTGCCCTTGGTCCTGCTCCTGTTCATCCCGCTGGAGCGCTTCAGCGCCGGCACCTTCCTTGGCCTTCCTGGATTCCTGGTTGGCATCCCCGGGCGGATGGTCATCGCCACGTCGCTCGGAGCGTTGCTGCTCGGGACACTCGGCCTCCGGGTGTTGTTGAAGGCCCCGCCGGACGAGGGCGCAGCTCGGGCCCTGACCCAGCGGTCGAATGTCGGCGGCGCCGCAAGGGACGCCGCGCCCGGCCGCTTCACGGGGCTGGCATGGCGTGCGCTCTCCTTCATGCAGGAGGAGGCGAAGCGTTTCGAGCAGTCGAACATGGGGACGGAACACCTGCTGTTGGGCGTGCTCAGTGACACCCGCTCGCAGGCAGCCCGTATCGTCATCGAGTTGGGCGCCGACCCTGCGTCGATCCGGCGTGAGATCGAGAACATCATCAGCCGCCGCGGACCGCTGTTCGGTGGCGCGGCGAGCATGACGCAGCGTTGCCAGCGCGTGATCGAGCGTGCGGTGCGTATAGCGCGCAATGGTGGCTTGCGTACCGTCGGGACCGGGCACCTCCTGCTCGCGCTGGTGGAGAACCCGGAGGACGTGGCAGGACAACTGCTGGACAGCTCCGGCATCACTTCCGACCGCGTGGCCTCCGTCATACGCCACATGCCCCCGGAGGCTGACTAACCCCTCCTGCTTGCCCTCTCCCCGCTCCGCCGGAGAACTCTCCCCCGCGTGTCCGCGCGGCGCATATACTAGTGCCCGGGGCCGGTAGCTCAGTTGGTCAGAGCGGACGACTCATAATCGTCTGGTCGCGGGTTCAAGTCTTGCCCGGCCCACCACGCGTTACCGAACCTCCTCAAGCAGGAGGAGGAACCCTCTCCCAGGGCGTGGTCGGTCAGACGGTAGAGTTCTGGCGCCGCCGCCGGCGGCCTTTCAGTTAGCCCCCGGCGGCTCTCCGTCCCCCTTCGGCATCCGGTAGCCGACCCGCGGTTCGACGAAGATGTAGGTAGGGTTCTCCGCATCGTCTCCCAGCTTCCGTCGGAGCCTCGCCAGGTGGGTGTAC
>DAOUHP010000190.1:0-18226 GCA_034428575.1 Dehalococcoidia bacterium
AGACCTCTGCATAACCTATGGCATCCCCCCCTCGCTCCTCCAACCCTCACCCCAGCCCTCTCCCGCCATCGGGAGAGGGAGCAGACAACTCCACCGCCCTCCGCCAGTTATGCAAAGGTCTCCTTGCAGGGCGAGGGGATCAGACGCCGCCTCCGCTCCCACCCCGCCTGGGCTGCGAGGTTGCGCGCTGAAGCGCGGGCCTCCGCAGGAACGACGGGCGCCTTCTTCATGAGAACGACGGGACCGGGCGCGACGACGCTGTGCAAGGGCCGCTTAACAGGAAGAAGGCGGGTCTCCCCGCCTTTCGTTCCTCTGACAGCGTGTCCGGCACACCTCGTATCCGTCGCTCCTTTGCGTATCTAGGGCGGAGCCACCCATGTCCGTGCCGGTGTTCGTCTGCAACACCCATGGTACGGGCAGAGTGTTGCGTCCCCGTTACGCCAACGTTAAGAGAGTGTTACGACTCGTGGAATGTTTCGCGCGCCGCATCCGCGGGCCCGCCGGGCGTGCTAGGCCGCGCCGACGTACATCTTCTGCATGAGCGCATCCTGCCACCGCACGTCGTCCGGCAGCACCTCCTCGATGGCGCGGATGAAGTAGTAGGAGTCGTTCGCGCCAAGGGGTGTCCCGCCGTCCTCTACCGCACGCGTCGCCTGCATCAGCATCTTCCGCGCGGTGATGACGGCGCGGTCGGTCTGGCCGAGGTGCTCCTGGCTGCGGTCGACGATGGGCTTCATCGCCTCCTGCACGGCCCGGTCCTGCGAGTTGATGCCCGCTATGCCGGTGAACGTGTCCGTGCGCTGCAGTTCGCGATCGATCATCCAGTTGTTGCGCGGATTGCGGAGGCTGCGCCACGTTGTCTGATCGACGTAGTCCGGGCCGTTCCCGTTGGCGAGCTCGTCGCGCTCGGCCTGGGAGAGCGGCTCATCCAGCGTGTAGAACCAGTTCCACACCATCGTGGTCTCGTCGTCCATGGGGACCCAGTGGTGGCCTGCTATCTTGAACTTGAACCAGGAGCCGTCGTTGTTCAACTGCGCCGCCCGGATCTGGATGTGCGGCATCACGAAGTGGTAGGTGCGGACGTAGTTCGCGTCCTCGCCGGGGATGGGCCGGATCGACCCGTACCGGTAGCCGTAGTCCGTCGGTTCCACCTCCAGCCTGGAGGCGGTTGCCTTCGCTCGCAGCCCGTCGAGCCCCGTCGCGCCGCCGGTGCCGAACTTCCGGTGCAGGAAAGACGAGTGCACGGAGTCTATGCCGCCTTCCAGCGCCTGCAGCCAGTTGCACTCCTCGATCACCTTGGAGGCGTGACGGTGCGTCTGCGGCTGCCGCGTGAACTCGAACGACGGCTCCGGCGGCGTCTGCTCCTTCGGCCCCATGTACGTCCAGATGACGCCGCCCAACTCCACCGTGGGGTAGGCGGTGACACGCACCTTGCGGCTGAAGTCGTACTCCGCGGGCTCGTTCGGCATGTCCACGCATGCGCCGTCCACGTCGAACTTCCAGCCGTGGTAGACGCAGCGGATGCCGTTCTCCTCGTTACGGCCCAGCCAGAGCGAGGTGAGGCGGTGGGGGCACCATTCGCTCATCAGCCCCACGCGGCCGGACGTGTCACGGAAGGCGACGAGGTCTTCGCCGAGGATGCGCAAGCGCAGCGGGTCGCAGTCGGGGTGAGGCAACTCGTGGGAGATGAGGACGGGCTGCCAGTAGCGGCGCATCACTTCGCCCATCGGCGTGCCGGGCCCCACCCGGGTGAGTCGTTCGTTATCGGTGGTCGAAAGCATCGTCGGCTTCCTCTCGTCGTCGTCGTAGATGGTTGCGGATGGTTGTACGCCCGCGAGGCTCCCATGTCAACGCATACGGGCCCCACCGCGGAGCAGACGGAGGAAGTCCGTGACATCCGGCACCTCGTCGAGCCGCTCCGTCATGTCGATG
Organism: Dehalococcoidia bacterium; assembly: GCA_034428575.1. Taxonomy (GTDB): domain Bacteria; phylum Chloroflexota; class Dehalococcoidia; order Lucifugimonadales; family Australimonadaceae; genus Bin16. The sequence goes on from DAOUHP010000190.1 coordinate 1,933, forward strand.
ACCTCGCTGATCGTTGCCTCGCTGAGCGGGGTTCCTGCGTGGACCGCGCAGTCACGGAACTTCCGGTGGCGCTGCTCGTTCGTCAGGGGGTTGTCGCGGTGGCCTCTCGGCGCGTCGATGCGCTCCGAGAGCGTTTCGCCGCCGGCGAGCGTCACTTCCACGACGCCGGACTTGCCGAGCGACTCGTCGACCTCGTACTCGGTCGCGTTGGCGATGCGCGAGGCGACCTCCTCGAACAACCCCTCAGGCGTGGGTTGCAGGTCGGCCAGCGTCACGCCGCCGGTGGTAAGCGCGCGCGCCGTCGCGAAGATGATCGAGTCCTCCGCCTCCACTGGCGCCTGCGGGTTGCGCCGCGTCTGCAGCGGTTCGCAGAACGTGCGGATGTGCGGCTCGCCCCGCAGCAGCACGCGCGTGATCGTCGAGGGGTCCTGCAGGCGGGATGTCCGCAGATTCGCCCCGGCCTCGATGAAGACGTGCGCGACGCCGGTGGTGGGCCATGGCTTGATCCCCACGTTCAGCAGTCGCCACTCCTCGCCGAGACCGTCGCTCATCGCGGGGCGGTCGAACACGCCGCCGTAGTACGTGGGGAAGAAGCCGGCATCTCCCTCGAAGGCATCGCAGTCGCCCAGCAGCCCCTCACGCGCCAGCAACGCACTCTGCATGCCGGCCTGGCAGGAGAACGCGGCGTAGATCGCTTTCGCGGGGCGCCCTTCCAGCACGGGCTGCCGTCCGCCGGACGCCTGCATGAACGCGAGCCCGAGTGCACTGTGCGTCTCCAGCGGCGAGAAGCCCAGCATGCGCGATGCGCTCAACGCGGCCGCGAGGCAGCCCGGCATCTGCGTCGGCTGCGGCCTCGACTCCGTGAACGCTCCCTGCCTGGCGGTGATGGCGATGCCGATGCGCGACATCAACTCCATGCCCGCCGCAAGCGCGGTCATGAACTCCCTGCCGCTCGCTCCGCCCCGCAGCTCCGCAGCCGCGATCGCCGTTGGCAGCGTCACTGGTCCGAGGTGGCCGGAGCCCACGGCGGTCGTGTCGTCGAAGTTCAGCGCGTGCGCCATGCCGCCGTTCACCATCGCGGCAGCGGCGGCGGGCAATCTGTCCGGCAGCCCGATGAGCGATGCCTCCTCGGCTCCTCCCGCCTTCCGCGCCCAGGCGAGCAGTTGCGGTATGCCGATGCCCAGCGTGTTGGCTGCGATCGAGGTGGCGAGCGTGTCCAGCGTGACCGTGCGGACCGTACGGCGCACGGCCTCCGGGAGACCGTCGTACGTCAGCTCCGCGCCGAACCGTGCCCACAGTGCGGTCAGCTCTTCCACCCCTGCGTTCCGTGTCGTCATGGCGCCTCCTTCCCAGTTTGCCGACGCCGCGCATTATGGCTGGCGGGTGCGCAGGTCTGCATCCCCACGCCCACCGCTCGCAACCGGCGTTGCCGGGCGCCATCCGGTAGTAGCATGACGGTCATGAGAACGCTCATCGTCAGCGACGTGCACAGCAACCTCGCGGCGCTCGACGCCGTTGTCGCCGCAGCAGAAGCGGACAGTCCGCTGGACGGCGTCTGGTGCCTGGGCGACATCGTGGGCTATGGGCCGTGGCCGCTCGAGACCGTGCGGCGTGTCCGTTCGCTCGACGCTGTCTGCATCCAGGGCAACCACGATGCCGGAGCGATCGGGCGTATCAGCCTGGACACGTTCAACTTCGCCGCGCGGGAGGCTTGCCGGTGGAACGGCGCACAGCTGGACGAGGACGCGCGCACCTTCCTCCGCGATCTTCCCGACACCGCCGTAGCCGACGGGTTCACGCTCGTGCACGGCACGCCGAGAAACCCGCTCTGGGAGTACCTCACCGGCTACGCCGATGCCATGGACGCACTCGAAATGGTCAGCACTCGCGATGTGCTCGTCGGCCACACGCACCACCAGTTCGCGTTCGAGGACGGACGCGGGGTGTCGCTCCCCGGGCCGGGCGGCCTCACGGTTGAGCGGGACGCCGGACGCCTCGTCGTGAACCCGGGCAGCGTGGGGCAACCGCGCGACCACGACCCCCGCGCCGCCTACGCGGTCTACGACAGCGAGTCAGACACGCTGTCGCTGCGCCGGACGGCGTACGACATCGCCGCGACGCAGCGCGCGATGGAGGGGGCCGGTCTGCCCGAGCCGCTCATCTCCCGCCTGAGCGCGGGCCGTTGACCTGGCGCGCCCCCCTTCCGCAATACGCATCGGGGTGGTAGAATCTGTGGGCTTGTACCGTCCAACGCTAGTGGAGGCGACGATTTTCTATGCTCCGAATCCGTCTGCGCCGAGTAGGCAAGAAGAAACAGCCGAGCTACCGCATAGTGGTGGCTGACGTGCGGTCGCCTCGCGACGGCAGATTCGTCGACCAGGTTGGACACTACAATCCGCTGACAGACCCGCCCACGGTGGTGGTCAACGAGGAAAAAGCCCAGCACTGGCTCGGCGTCGGCGCAAAGCCCACGGACACCGTCCAGCGCATCTTCCAGACGCAAGGAGTCGTCGAGAAAGCGGGGTAACCCATGAAGGAACTGGTGGAATACATCGCCAGGGCCATCGCCACTCATCCCGACGACGTCAAAGTCACCGAGGAGGAAGAGGACGGCCAGATTGTCATCAAGCTGGAAGTCCACCCCGACGACAAGGGGAAAGTGATCGGGAGACAGGGCCGCGTGGCGCAGGCGATGCGCGTGCTGCTCCGCGTTGCCGCCATCAAGGAAGGCACCCGCACGAACCTCGAGATCGTCTGATTCCGCCCCGTGCCGACAACCTCCGGCAACACGTTCCAACACCACCCTGACCAACTCATCACCGTAGGCGTCATCCTCGGCGCGCACGGCAGCGATGGCCGCGTGCGCGTCCAGCCGGAGACCGACAACCCCCAACGCTTCCGCAAGGGAGCTCGCCTCCTGGCCGGAGACAGGGAACTCCACGTCGATCGTGTGCAGCGAACACCTGGCGGTCTGCTCCTCCTGCGGTTCACGGAGGTCGCCACGCGCGACGAAGCGGCCACCCTGCACGGCGAAACGCTCTGCGTTCCCACGGAAGAGGCCCCCGAGGCCCCTCCGGGCTCCTACTATCACTTCCAGCTCGTCGGCATGAGCGTTGTGGACGAAGCAGGCGCGTTGATGGGCACGCTCACCGAGATTATCGCCACCGGCGCGAACGACGTGTACGTCGTAACCGCGGAGAGCGCGGAGCTGCTCCTGCCTGCGACGGCAGACGTCATCGTGAGCGTGGACGTGAACGCCGCCCGCATGACCGTCGGGGTGCCGGACGGACTGGCCTGGCGCGCGCTGCACCCTCCTCGCGAGAAGAAGAAGCCCCGGCGGCGCCCTGCGCGCAGATCGAGACCCACTGCTGGCGGGTAGAACGCAGCCGTGGTTTGTCCTATCCTGCTTGCGTCCAATCCATGCTGGAGGAGCCTCCATATATGTCCGGTCACTCAAAGTGGTCAACCATCAAGCACAAGAAAGCCGCGCTGGACGCCAAGAAGGGCGCGCTCTTCACCAAGCTCGCAAGGGACATCGCCGTCGCCGCGCGTGAAGGCGGCAGCGGCGACCCCAACATGAACTTCCGTCTGCGCCTGATGATGGACAAGGCCCGCGCCGCCAACATGCCCGCGGACAACGTGGACCGCGCCGTCAAGAAGGGCCTCGGCGTGGGCGGCGATGGCATTTCGTACGAGGAGATCGTCTACGAGGGGTATGCCCCCGGCGGAGCAGCCATCATGGTCAAGGCGCTCACAGACAATCGCAACCGCACGGCCTCCAACGTCCGCGCCGTGTTCTCGCGTGGCGGCGGGAACCTCGGGGAGGCCGGTTCCGTCGCCTGGATATTCGAGAGCAAGGCCGTCGTCACGGTGGAGGAATTGTCGGAGGAGCAGGCGGAGGAGATCGCGCTCGCCGCGATAGACGCGGGCGCCGAAGACTTCAAGGTGGAAGAAGGTGTCCTCGAGATCACCGGCGCGCCGAACGGACTGGAGCCGATAGCCGCCGCTGTGAAGGAGGCTGGCGTCGAGCCCGCGCAGGCCACCGTAACGATGGTCCCTTCCACCGTCATAGAGCTGGACACCGCGCACGCCGGCCAGACGTTGCGTCTGCTGGACAACATCGAGGAACTGGAAGACATCCAGCAGGTCTTCACCAACGCCAACTTCACCGACGACGCCCTGGAGAAGTACAGCAACGCCTAGCTTATTCCTGCGGGGGTCCAGGACCTATCGGGGGTCCCGGCCCAGGTGGGGCTTCCTGAAAGCGCCGCTCTGCACTTGCCGCGCGGCGAACCATCGCATAGAATCTCAGGGTTGCCATGGACTACGCTATCGTACAAACAGGTGGGAAGCAGTACCGCGTCCAGGAGGGCGACTCCATCACCGTGGAGAAGCTACCGGGCGAGGAGGGCGGCACCGTCGAACTGGACAACGTGCTCCTCGTCTCGAAGGGCGAGAAGGTGACCGTCGGCCAGCCGCACGTCGAGGGCGCGAAGGTGGTCGCGGAGGTGGCGAGGCAGGGCAAGGCGGACAAGGTCATCGTCTTCAAGTACAAATCCAAGGTGCGCTACCACGTGAAGAACGGCCACCGGCAGCAGGTTACGCGACTCTCCATCAAGCAGATCGTCGCCGGATAGGAGGCTCACTCGTGGCGCACAAGAAAGCGGGCGGAAGCAGCCGGAACGGAAGGGACAGCCACGGGCAGCGCCTCGGCGTCAAGCGGTTCGCGGGGGAGAGCGTCCGCGCCGGCACCATCATTGCGCGCCAGCACGGCACGAAGATCCACCCCGGCGTCAATGTCGGCATGGGTCGGGACTTCACGCTCTACGCGCTGGTTGACGGCCAGGTGAGGTTCGACCACGCCAACAAGTTGCGCAAGCGCGCCAACGTGTCGCCGGCATAACGGAGCACACCCGAGCGATGAAGACAGAGATACACCCGGACTACTACCCCGAAGCCGTCGTGAACTGCTCCTGCGGGAACACGTTTACTATCGGCGCAACCAAGCCCCAGATAAAGGTGGAGATCTGCAGTTCCTGCCACCCCTTCTTCACGGGTGAGCAGCGCATCGTCGACACCGAAGGGCGCGTGGAGCGCCTGAAGCGGCGCTTCAACCTCCAGTAGGACCCGCTGCCTGACCTTCTCCCCAGGGGAGAAGGCGGTGAGGGCATGGCGCAAGCACAACAGCATTCCATCTACGGGGGCCAGGCCGTCATTGAGGGCGTGATGATCCGCGGGCGGCACGTCTACTCCGTGGCCGCGCGTCACCCCACCGGCGTCATCAAGACCATCACCCGCCCCATCCCCACGTGGAGCGTCAACCGGCTCCGCCGCATCCCCTTCGTCCGGGGCACGCTCGTCCTCTCCGAGTCGCTCATCGTCGGCATGCGCGCGCTCACCTGGTCGGCGCAGGTCTCCTCCGGCGAGACCGAGGACGACGAGCAACCTATCCCTGCCGTCGCGATGGCGCTCACCCTGGCGACGTCCGTCGTGCTCGGCATCGGCCTCTTCTTCATCCTCCCACTGCTCATCACGCACGGTTTCGTGGACCGGTTCACGGACAACTCCATCCTGAGCAATACCGCCGAAGGCATCCTGCGCCTCGGCGTCTTCTTCACCTACCTGACGCTCATCGGCCTGATGCCGAGCATCCGGCGGGTGTTCGGCTACCACGCGGCGGAGCACATGGCGGTCCACACCCAGGAGGCGAGACTGCCGCTGGAGAACGCCAACGTGCGGCTCTTCCCCGCAGCGCATCCACGCTGCGGCACCGCTTTCCTGCTCACCGTTATGATCGTCTCCATCATCGTGTTCGCCTTCCTCGGCACGCCGGACCTGCCATTGCGCATCGCCTCCCGCATCATCCTCATCCCCGTGGTCGCGGGCGTTTCCTACGAGGTGATACGCATGAACGCCGCGCACGCCGGCAACGCCATCGTGCGTGCGGGAACGCTGCCAAGCCTGGCCCTGCAATCGATGACCACCCGACCCCCCGACGACGGCCAGATCGAAGTCGCCATCGCAGCCATGAGCGCCGCCATCGAGGGCGACACCCAGGTCGAGGCTGCCGCGGCGAACGCGTAGCGGACCCGTCCACTCCAGCGCGGGCTACCCGGTCTGCTTCCCCTGCGCCGCGCGCTCCAGCATCTCCCGCGCGACCTGCGGGACGCTCGCCCCGCTGCCCAGCATCCCCGCAATCTCCTCGGCGCGTCCCTCGCTGCCCAGCGACTCCGCTCCCGAGTACGTCCTCCCCTCCAGCTCCGCCTTCCCCACGCGGAAGTGCATGTCCGCCCACGCCGCGATCTGCGGGAGGTGCGTAACGCAGAGCACTTGGGCCCGCCGGCCCACCGTCCACAGCTTCTTCCCCACCACTTCTCCTGCGCGGCTGCCGATCCCCGCGTCTATCTCATCGAACACCAACGACGGCGCGCCGGACGCCATCTGCAGCACGCTGTTGAGCGCCAGCATCATCCGCGACGTCTCGCCCCCGGATGCCACCTTCGACAGCGGACGCGGCTCTTCCCCCGGGTTCGTTCGCGCCGAGAACGTGACCCGGTCTATCCCGTTTCCCGACGATGCGTAGCGGCGTCCGTCCGGCGCCGGCAGGCCGCCGTCCGCCTCCTCTTGCTCGACCTCAATGCCGAATGACGCGCGCTCCAGCCCCACCTCCCGCAGCTCCGCCGCGACCGCCTCCCGCAACGCCGTCGCCGCATGCCGGCGCGCTTCCGACAGCTCAAACGCAAGCGCGCCTGCACGGCCCGAGGCCTCTTCCAGCGAGCGCTCCAACTCCTGCCGGCGTTCGTCCGCGGTCTCCATCCGCTCCAACTGCGCACGGGCGTCCTCGGCGAACGCGAGAACGGCCGTCTCGGAGCCCCCGTACTTCCGCTTCAGGCGGCGCAGCAGTTCTATCCGCTCCTCTATCTCTGCAAGCCGCGCCGGATCGGACTCGACACTCTCCGCGAGGTTCCGCACCTCCCGCGCGGCGTCGCTCAGTTGTGCGACCGCCGATTCCAGCGCCTCGATCTGGTCCGCAAGCGCCTCTGCGGCGCCGGGAGCGCGACGGAGGAGGTCGAGCGCCTCTCCGGCGAGGTCCGTGGCATTGCGGTCCCCCTCGCTCAGCGCATGGTAGGCGGCGGCACAGGCGTCGCGGACGCTCTCGGCGTGCTCCAGCACGTTCCGCTCGCGCATCAGCGCCTCTTCTTCGCCGTCGACCGGCGCGGCGGCCTCGATCTCGCCCGCCTGGAATGCCAGCAGGTCGCGCCGCTGCTCTGCTGCCCCCATCGCAGCATCGACGTCGGCGACTTCGCCGCGCAGGCGGAGCGTCTCTCCCACCGCACGTTGAACGGCGTTGCGCTGCTCCGCGAGGCCGCCGAAGTCGTCCAGCGCCCGCAACTGGAAGCGTGGATCGAGCAGCGAAAGGTGAGACCCCTGTCCGTGAATGTCCACCAGGACCCCGCCGACGGCCCGCAGAACGCTCACCGGCACGGCGCGTCCGTTCAGGCGGGAGGTCGTGCGTCCTTCCTTCTGCACCTCGCGGTACAGAACGGCGACTCCTTCCTCCTCGTCTACCTCCAGGTCAAGCTCGGAAAGCGCCTCGCGCGCGTGTCGCTCATCGATCGAGAAGACTGCCTCGACGCTCGTCGAGTCCGCGCCGCGCCGTATCATCCCACGGTCCGTCGGGCCACCGAGCACGAACGCCAGCGCGTCCACCAACAGCGACTTGCCGGCGCCCGTCTCCCCGGTGATGACGTTCAGCCCTGGCCCGAAGGCAAGGCGTGTCTCCTCTATGACGGCAAGATTGCGGACGGTGAGTTCGGCCAGCATCGCGTGCCGATTATACGTTGGCCCGCTGCCGCCCTCCGCTGCGGATCGCCATGTAGACGCCCAGGAGCAGCAACACGCCTCCGGGCAGCACGGTCCACGGCGGGACCTCCCCGAGCACCGGGATCGCGAGCAGTGTCGCAAGCACCGGCTCCGCGCGTACCGCGATGGTGACGTTTACCGCGGGCAGGTAGCCCAGCGCCCAGTTCAACAGCGAGTGTCCGATCGCCTGCGGCAGGAGCGCCGCCATGGCCATCCAGAAGTACGACTCTGCGGGGAGGCCGAACATCGGCGCGCCGCTCGCCACGGCTGCGACGAGCAACACGACCGCGGCGGCGGCGTAGACGATGGTGATGTAGGGCAGGGTGGGGATGCGTACCCGCACGCGCCTCCCGACGAGCAGGTAGCCCGCCACCGCCACCGCTCCGCCGAGCGCAAGCGCGTCGCCCAGCAGGTGCCGTTCGCCCTCCGCCCAATCGCCCGCTGCGATGATGACGCCTCCTCCCACGCTTACCGCCACCGCGAGCGCCGTGAGGCGTCCAACCTTGTCCGGCGAGGCGAAGTGGGCGCCAACCGCCACGAAGACCGGCGTCGTCGTGACGAGCAGCACCGAGCTCGCCACGGACGTGTGCGCGAGGGACGTTATCCAGAGCGCGAAGTGGGCGGCGAGGAAGATCCCCGAAGCGCCGAGGAGCGGGAGGTCGGTGCGGCGCACCGCGGCGAACCCCCCGCGTCCCGCGATGCCTGCCGTCGCGGCAACGATGACGGTGGCGATGCACATGCGGTATGCCGCCACCGTAAGCGGGGGCGCATCCGCCAGCCTGATGAAGATGGAGGCGAGCGAAACGCTCACGACCCCCACCCCGATCCAAACGTACACCATCGCTCGAACAGGTTACCTTCCCATCGGCGCCAGCGTCTCCCGCCGCGGGCACGTCATCCCCGGTTGTACGGCAGGCGGGCGACGCGGCTTCACCGGCACTGAACGCGCGACACGCCTGGGGCTGGTAACCTTAACCGCACTCCATGCAAGCACCTCGCCCGCGCACCGAGCCGTCCGAACATCCGAGGGAAGCCAGGGGCTGGAGGGGAACGTTCTCCGCGCTCCGCTACCGCAACTACCGGCTTCTCTGGTTCGGCACGATCTTCATGAGCAGCGGCACCTGGATACAGCAGGTGACGCTCGGCTGGCTGGCGTACGAGATGACCGGGTCGCCGGTGCAGGTGGCCATCGTGTTGGGCCTGCGCGCTCTGCCGATGCTCGCCGCACCCATCGCCGGAGTCATCGCGGACAAGTTCGACCGCCGTATCGTCCTCCTGCTGGACCAGACCTACATGGCGCTGCTGGCCCTCATATTCGTAGCTATCCTCCAATTCGGCGTCGTACAGGTATGGCATCTGCACGCTTTCTCGTTCCTGAGCGGCGTCGGCTGGGCGTTGAACAACCCGCTGCGGCAATCGCTGGTTGCCAACTCAGTGCCGCGGGACAGGCTGATGAATGCGATTGCGCTGAACTCCATGGCGTTCAACTCCATGCGCATGATCGGCCCTGGCATAGGCGGAGGCATGATTGCGCTGCTGGGCCCGGAGGTGAACTTCCTCCTGCAAGCTATCGTCTACGGAGTAGTTGTCCTGCTGGTGCTGCCGTTCCGTGCCGAGTATGCGGAGGGTCGAGAGGGCCGCAAGGAGCAGTCGCCGATCGCCGACCTCATGGAAGGGATGCGCTACGTCATGCGACAACCTGTGCTCCGCTACGCCATCCTGCTGAGCGTCGTGCCGACGCTTACGATGATGGCGTTCATCCAGACGCAGATGCCGGTGTTCGTAGCGGAGGACCTGGGCGACTCGGAAGGGGCCTTGCTCGGTTTCATGTACGTCGGGATGGGCGTGGGCGGCTTCATCGGCGCGGTGCTCGTTGCGCGGTTCCATGCCGTGCGGCATAAGGGGCGCCTTTCGCTGGTGGGGGTTGCCGGAGCGGGGCTGGCAGTCCTGGCGCTCTCTCAGACCGATCTATGGTGGGTGGCCTGGGGCATCCTCGTCGTGCAGCAGCTCTTCTTCATCATGGTGATGACCACGAACAACAGCATCCTGCAGACCGTAACGCCGGACTATATGCGCGGACGGGTTATGGGCATCTACATGGTGGACATAGGGCTGCAGCCGTTCGGAGGCGTCATAGCCGGGTTCATAGCGGCGAGCCTCGGGGTGTCCGTCGCGTGGCTGATTGGCGGCCTGGTCGGACTGGTGTTGGTCGTCATCATCACCGTTGCCGCGCCGTCGTTCAGGCGTCTGCAGCTCTAGCGAGCGCCTCCGAAACAGCGTTGGCCAGCTCCGCGTCGCGCTCTGGCGGTACGGTGCGCGTATCGAGCAGCACCCGGTCGTCCTCGATGCGTCCCACGACGGCGGGCGACCCCGCGCGCAGACGCCGCGCGAGTTCGTCCGCTCCCCCTGCTGCCGACGCGTCGACGCTCACGAGCCGGGACGGCAGCTCGTCGCTCGGGAGGCTTCCTCCGCCGAGCCTCGATGCGCCGTGCGTGACCGCTGCGGCCGGCCCCACGCGTTCGGCTATAGCCTGCGCGCGCGCCTCCAGTGCCTGTTCTGTGGCCGCGATCATGCGCCAAACGGGCACCTTCTCCATCGCCTCGCCCCGGATGTAGTGCAGCAGCGTCCGGTGCAGCGCCGCGAGCGTCAGCTTGTCGGCGCGCAGCGCCCGAGCGAGCGGGTGTGCACGCAGCGCAGCCACTAGGCCGGAGCGCCCGGCGGCGAGCCCAGCCTGCGGCCCGCCGAGCAGCTTGTCGCCGGAGAAGAACACGAGGTCCGCGCCAGCCGCGAGGCTCTCCTGCGGCATCGTCTCGTGCCCGATGCCGAACTGCGCTGTGTCCAGCAACGCTCCTGAGCCGAGGTCGTGGAGGACGGCCACCCCGCGCGCCGCGCCGACTGCCGCGATGTCCGCCAAAGACGGCTCGTGCGTGAACCCGACGACTCGGAAGTTGGAGCGGTGCACGACCAGCAGTGCTGCGGTCTGCTCGGTGATCGCGCGCTCGTAGTCCGCCGCGTAGGTGCGGTTCACCGTCCCCACCTCCACCAACCGGGCGCCGCTCTGCGCGAGCACGTCCGGTATGCGGAAGCCGCCCCCGATCTCGCTCGCCTCGCCGCGAGAGACGATGACTTCGCGCCCAGCGGCCACGGCTGCGAGGCCTAGCAGCATCGCCCCCGCATTGTTGTTGACGGCCACGGCGTCTTCCGCGCCGGTGAGCTGCCGCAGTAATCCTGCGACCGCCGCGTGCCTGCTGCCGCGTCTCCCATCGTCCAGGTCCAGCTCGAGCGTCGAGTACCCTTCGGAGGCAGAGGCGGCGGCACGGATGCTCTCCGCGGACAGCGGCGCGCGTCCCAGGTTGGTGTGCAGGATGACGCCGGTGGCGTTGAGCACGGGCACGGGCCAACCTGCCTCACCCTGTGTGGCGGCATCAGCTACGGCGCGCGCGACCTCTTCAGCGGTCGGCGGTGCTGCTCCTTCGGCTATGGCAGCGCGCGCGGCGGCGATGCGCTCGCGCACCGTGTTCGTCAAGATGTCCTGGCGATAGCCTTCAGCCAGCAGGGCGCTGACAGCAGGCTGTGCGAGCACGTCGCTCACGGCGGGCAGATTACGGAACGCAGCATTCGTCATACGCTCATGTTAGGGGTGGTGCGAGAGCGGGGGCAAGGAATCGCGGGGCGCCATGCCTCGTCACCGGCATACCTCTATAATCGTGGGAGCGTGCCGAGGTGGCGGAATGGCAGACGCCGCGGACTTAAAATCTGCTGTCCATAAGGGCGTGTGGGTTCGAGTCCCACCCTCGGCACCACGATCAGCAAGGCATCGGCAGTGAAACCCTCCGGCGAGGCGGTCGACTCGGGCGTATCGCTCAGCAGGCGTCAATCGGGGGGCCAGTAGGCGTAGCCGAGACCGCACACCTGGTGCCAGTGGGCCATGTAGTCCAGGACCCTGGCGGGTCTGCCCATCGCGCCGGCCACGGTGATCCACGCCCGGAGCTCGCCGCTTCCCGCACGCACCGTCTCCGAGTCCACGATGAAGAGCTTCTTCATCGCGTCGCTGTCGTTGCGCTCGATGCAGTCCAGGAACCAGCGGTCGAGGAACTCGTCCACGTACCCCAGCGGCAGGTTGTTGGGCAGGCCGCCTTCGGTGGTTCGGGGTACACCTCCGGAGGCGGGATGCGACAGGCCGCCGGAGGCGTAGATGGCAACGCGCTCCGGTCTGTCGCTCAGGACCTCAGCCAGCGCCACGCCGAGGTTGTAGCACCGCTCCGCGGTCGGCAACGGCAGGTAGTAGTCGTTGTGATGTGCGAAGTACTCGTTGATGTAGAGGGGGATGATGGGGATCTGGTAGTTCGGGTCCACCATCGGGACGAGGCCCGTGATCATGTGGCCCAGACCCCTGTCTCCGGTGCTGCCTCGTGGCACCAGCGTGACCAGGTTGGCCAGGTCGAAACCCTTCTTCACGAGCCCCCTGGCGATGTAGCGGGCCAACTCCGGGTTGGTCTTGTAGTCGACCCTCGGACTCTCCTCCGCCGAGCCGTAGGCGACCCGGTGTGCGCCCCACAGCTCTTCCGCCGTGACGATGGCCAGGGCTGGCACGTTGCTGTGGTCGAATATCTCGTGCTGGTCGTCGCCGACCATGATGATGGCGTCCGGCTGGTACGCTTCCACCTGCTCGCGCAACACCTCGAAGGCGGCGGCGATCCGCTGGCGGTAGCCCTCCATCACGTCGTCGGTCTCTATCGTCAACTGGAGCGGCAGCGATCCCTTCAACTCGGGCCAGCGCGCGAGGCGTCGCTCGAACCCGGCTCTCCACGACTCCGGCGTTTCGGTCATTCCGACATGGGTTGAAGCAAGTCCCAGGCCAAGCATGATGAGACCTCCTGCTCGCCGAGTAACCCCGCTGGTTCTGAAGCGGCATGATACGGGATGGCGAACCTGCCCACCATGCGGCTGCGGGTGGGGCACTTGTGCCGCTTGGAGTACGCCACGACAATGGGCCGCACTCGTCGGCGAGGAGGGCACCAATGGCTGGACGCTTCGATGGCCGCGTTGCGCTGATCACGGGAGGGAACTCAGGCATCGGCCTCGCAACCGCCCAACTGTTCGCGAGGGAAGGAGCGAAGGTCGTGATCGCGGCGCGGCGAGAGGCCGAAGGGGAGGAGGCCGCGCGCGCCATTCGCGAAGACGGCGGCGAGGCATCGTTCGTGCGGGCTGACGTGGGCGAGGCCGCGGAGGTGGAGGCGATGGTGGCCCGGACCGTGGAGTTGTACGGCCAGCTCGACTGCGCATTCAACAATGCGGGCGTGCTGGGTGCGGGCAAGATGATCCATGAGCAGACTGAGGAGGAGTGGGACACCGTCATCGACATCAATCTGAAGGGCGTGTGGCTCTGCATGAAGTACGAGGTCCAACAGATGATCCCCCGCGGAACGGGTGCGATCGTCAACGTGTCGTCCCCGGCGGGATTGGTCGGCTTCCCGCGTGGGTCGGGGTACGTGGCCAGCAAGCACGCGGTGCAAGGGCTGACCAAGTCAGCGGCGGCGGAGTACACACCCATGGGTATCCGGGTCAACTGTATCCTGCCCGGCGCCGTCGACACCCCGATGCTCAGTGACCTGTACGCCCGTGACGAAGCGCGGGACCCGGACCGTCGTGAGCGGACGCTGCGGGCCCAGCCGATGCAGCGCTTCGGCAGGCCCGAGGAGATCGCCGAGGTCTGCGCGTGGCTGTGCAGCGATGCAGCGTCGTTCGTGAGCGGCGACATAGTGGTCGCGTCGGGCGGCGCTACGATCCGCCACTGAAGTTCGATCGGCGGCGGCGATGGGGAGTGGGTGGACAGCCGTGTATGCTTCTCTTCACGTAGTACGCCTATGTCAACTCCGAGACGTAACGTGTTGTCTATTCGCGTTTGACCCTGAACTGACCCCAACCTATACTCCCATCGTGTCTTCGTTCCGTTCACCGGTGGCGCCCCTGGTTAGGAATGACGTGCTCGGCGGCGGGATGAAGCGAACTCCCTGTTATGCAGAACTCTGACGCAACAAGTGCAACTGTCCCCGGAAGCGGGGATGGCCTCAATGGCATCGTCTTGCCCACCGCCTACCGGATCAACTCCGAAAAGGCGCTTGCCAGGTACCCCGAGCGGGCGGCCAACTACTTCAGGCACACGCTGATAGGCGACCCTCTCTGGGACGGGATACTTCAGGAACTCGCTCCGCTTCCCGGCCCGGAGGTAAGCCGGTTCATCCAGGCGGGGATGGAACAGCAGGAAGACGTCATGCGCGATGCGCCCCAGGTGTTGCGCGATTTCTTCATCGACTCGCCGCCTCCGGACCCACCCTGGCTCGACCGTGACGCGTTCGGCCCGGGCATTCGGGCCTTCCAGAGGAATGCGATTCCAATCCTTTCCGCATTCGTCACCGGCGTCCTGCTGGATGGGTTTGCCACGCTTATCAGCACGTCATTTACCCAAACCGGCCGGATATTCGACAACGGCGTGTGGCGGTTGAAGCAGAACAACCGCCACCAGGTGGAGATCTTCTTCCCTGGCGGCCTGGAGAGATATGGGGATGGCTGGAAGCTGTCCGTGCGGATACGGATCGTTCACGCCCAGATCAGGCGTCTGCTGGCTGCCAGCGAGGAGTGGGATACGGACGAGCTGGGCGTCCCGGTAAGCGCCGCCCACCTTGGCTATGCGGCTGCTTGCTTTGCTGCTCGATCGGTAAAGCACTCGGAGGCCCTGGGCGCCAGGTACACCTGGGAAGAGCGGGAGAGCTACCACGCGGTATGGCGTTACGCGGGCCACCTGATGGGGATACCCGACACCATACTCTTCACCGATGAGGACGACGCCAACATGCTGCACCGGGTTGGCAGCATGTGCGAGCCCCCTCCGACCGACGAAGCAGTGCTCATGACGAACGCGCTGATCAACTCGGCGCCACTCGTAGCCGGCATCACGGACCCGGACGCACGGAAAGCCCTGGTGCATGACGTGATATACCCCATAGCCAGGGCGCTCATCGGGAATCGTCTTGCTGACCAGTTGAGATTCCCGAAGAGCACCAAGATCGCCGTTCTGTTTCTGTACCGGATGAACAACCGTTACCAGCGGTTGGTGGCGAAGCTGCGTGGGAAGGAGCCGAAGCTGGACGCTTTCGGGTCGTTGCTCGAAGCGTCGGCATACGACAGCGCAGGGCTTTCGTATAACCTGCCCGACCACGTCCACGCGGAACGATCGAGCAAGTGGTAGGGCTTCCTATCCGGCCGCGCGCCGCCTGCGTACAAGGGTAGCGAAGCGGCCACCGCCGCAGGACCGCGAATTGCAGCCCCACACGGGGTTCGAGTCCAACCCTCGGCGCCGGAACTGCCCGCGGTGTCGTTGTGTCCAGCTTCACCACACTCCTGATACCGCGGGTCAGGCCGCTGGCCATTCGCGTTGACCCTGATGCCGATCCACCCTACACTGTGAGTACCTTGCCGTCCGCCTGAAGGCATGTTCGTGTCACTCGGATTGCAACAGGGAACGGGAGTAACCCAGTCTCCGCAATGGAGAACCCCGACGCAACACGTACTCCTGCCTCCGGCGATAGCCTGGAAGGTATCGTGCTGCCCACCGATTACCTGCCACAGGCCGAGAGGGCGCTGGCGCACGACCGCCAACGAGCGTCCAACTACCTCAGGCACACGCTCATAGGCGACCCGGAAGTCGATCAGATGTTGGAAGAATGCGCTTCTCTGGAACGCGCAGACATGCAACGGTTCATCCATGCGGGCATGGAACAGGATGAGAGTGTCTTGCCTCAGGCCCCGTCCGTGATCCGGGAGTTCTTCAAAGGCTTGGAAACTCCCCCTGACTGGTTCGACCGCGAAGCAACCCGACCCGGCATCCGGAGTTTCCACCGGAACTCCCCGCTCGTCCTGGGAGCGATGGTCGGTGGGGTGCTCGTTGAAGGGTTCGCCACGAACATCAGCAAGTCGTTCTTTCTGACCGGTCGGATCCGGGACCAGGGAGTCAGGCGGTTGAAGCAGAACAACCGGCACATGCTGGAGATATTCCTGCCGGGTGGCCTCGACAGGCAGAGCGATGGGTTCAAGCTTTCGGTCCGCATCCGGCTGGTGCACGCGCAGGTCCGCCGTCTGTTCAACCTGTCACGAGAATGGGAGCACGACGCCTGGGGGATGCCGGTCAGCGCCGCGCACTGCGGCTGGGCGCTCAGCGCCTTCTCTGCGCGGCTGCTGTATCACGCCATGAGGCTGGGCGCCAGGTTCGATGCGGAAGAGCGTGCGAGTTTCATGCAGGTCTGGCGGTATTCCGGTTATCTCATGGGCATCCCTGACACCATCCTTCTGGAGGATGAACAGGACGCTCTCGCTCTGTTCAGGGTTGGGCTCATGTGCGAGCCTCCTCCGGGTCTCGAATCGGTCGTTATGG
>DAOUHP010000191.1:0-27948 GCA_034428575.1 Dehalococcoidia bacterium
TGAGAACGCCAGCATCATGGGGATGCTGAAGCGCAGCAGACTCCAGTTTCCGTGCCTGAAGACGTGCCGCATCGCCACGATGAAGAAGGGGACCGCGAGGAAGCCGAGGACTCCCCATGCCAGCATGAGGTGGGCCGGACGGGTCATCACCCCTTCAACCGGCAGGATGCCCTCGGCCGAACTCTCGAATGTGAACAGGAATGGCAGTGCCGCCGCCAGCGAGCCGGTGACCAGCAGTCCCGCGGCAAGCAGGGCGCGTCCGAGCCGCCGCCGGCCCGCTATCTTCGTCTCGTGCCTCCACGTATCGAGCGTTCGATGGAATGAGTAGACGCCGCCCTGTCCTCCTCCGGGCGCGCCCAGCACCACGTCGTCGCCGCGTATCGCAACCGCGCTGCCGAGCGCCGTGTCGATGCTCGTGTCCTCCGCCGTCAGCGCCGTCTGGAAGCGCCAGCCGCGTGAGGTCTCTTCGAAAACGAACGCGCACCCTGCGTTCGGCGCGGGACCGTTGCCGCCCGGTGCTCCCACGGTGAGGTAATAGTCTTGCAGGGCCACCGCGGAACCGAACGACTCTCGAGCGGACGGGACAGGGCATCCGAGCGTCGCGATGGCCACCCAGCCTCGCTCCGCCTCGCTGAAGATCGTCACCACGGCGTCGCCGCCTACCGCCAGTCGGCCAGCGTCCAGTGAGATGCTCCTCCCGAACCGGTTCGTGTCGGTGAAGGAAGGATGTATCGCCGACGAATGCGTCCACTCACCGGCATTGTTCTTGAAGACGTCCACCAGCCAGCCGTCGAATCCCAGGACCCCCATGGCCAGCAGGCCGTCTTCCAGGGCTACCTGGGTGGGCAGGCCGTCTCCCGCGGAAGGGTAGAGGCGCGCGTCGAGCGTCCAATCGAGTCCCTCCCCGCTGTAGACGTAGACCGCTTCCAGCGACGCGACGGCGACGGTGTTGTTGTGTATCGCTACGGATTGGCCGAAGCCGACCACCCCTTCGTCGTTGTCGGGTCTCAGCGTTGCCGCGTGCGTCCAGCGCTCGTTCGTGAGGGAGTAGAGTTGGACGAGGCCGCCCATGAATGCCCGCGGGGCGCCGACCGCAACTATGTCGCCGTGAGCCGCTACGGACGCGCCGAAGTCGGCATCCGTCCCCAGCCCTCGTGCTTCGATCGTATGGGCGCGGCGCCACTTGTTGCCCTGTTTCGCGTACAGCCACGCGGTGTTCAGGTCCTCCTCCGCATGCGGCCCCGCGGCCGCCCCCACGATGAGGAAACGGTCGGTGAATGCAAGTGACCGTCCGAACTGCACGCGCCGCTCGTTCCGCGCGGCATTCAGCAGCACGGCGCCCACCACCAGCGTCAGCCCCAGTGGCAGGTCCCACAGGTTGACTGCTCCCATCCCGCCGACGCTCAGGGCGGTTACGAAGAACAGTGGGAAGTGTCGTCGCAGCATGTCACTTTGCGTGAGCCCCGGCCGCAGGTACAGCTGGGTAGCGACGCCTGAGGTGAGCAGAACGAACCCGATCGACATGACGTGCGGGTGCATGTCTCCCAGCAGGAAGCTGAATGCGGGAAACTCCGTGATTCCGTTCGGCACAACGCGTGAGGCACGCCACCACCACCAGGGTTCGTCCTGACGCCAGGAGGCGGCAGCTGCGGGGTCCGTATACCACCCGGGGTCAGGCGTGATCCACGCCCAGAAGGACGCCGTCCCCGCACTCGAGGCCCAGGCCAGCTCCAGCACGCCCAGCAGGTTGCTGGCAACCAGCAGCAGGAAGACAGACGCGCCACCAGCCAGGGCGCCGGCCAGTGCCGACCCCTTGGACAGGCGTACGAGATTGAACGTGAGGCCGAATGCTGCCGCCGCCGCTACCGCCGCATAGGTGGCGAGACCCAGGCTGTAGGCGATGGGCGGTAAAGTGTTCGTGAGCAACGCGATGGAACCGATGAGCAGGTAGCCCAGGTAGTAGTAGGAGACCTGCTCACCCGCGAACCACGGGTCCATCGGAGGGTAGTAGCTGCTGGCCACCGTGGAGCTCAGGAACATCAGGTCCATCGGCTGCTCGGTAGTGCTGATGTCCGGCACCATAGCGCGCAGCAGCGTCATGCCCAGGAATACCAGCGCGAAGAGCGCCTCGATGACGAGCACGAGCCTGCGGTTGCCCCACAGGAACGTGCCCATCTCCCGCCACCATCGGCGCCCGGCCAGCACAGAGATGCCCACGATGATCACACCCGCGGCCAGGACGGACAGGTTTGAAGTGGGGATGGTGCGGGTCATGCCGATGAGACCCGCTAGGAAGCCAACGCTCAGCAGCCCCAGCGGTTTCGCGAAGGCGTAGCCCCTGTCCGGCATGCGGGAGAACGCCCGGAAGGCGATGGGAAACACGGCGAAAGAGAACGCCTCCAGCGTAAGGAACCAGAGTGCCGCGCTGAAGATCAACATCGGCCGGGTCCTTGCGGCTCGTCTCCGAAGAGCGCGTCAACGAAGTCGTCCGTGTCGAACAGAGTGAGGTCGTCCTGGCCCTCGCCCGTGCCGATGAATACCACGGGCAAGCGCAACCGCTGTGCGATGGCGACGGTGACGCCGCCCTTTGCAGTGCCGTCCAGCTTGGCGAGGACGACGCCGTCCACGCCCACGGCCTCCTGGAACAGGCGCGCCTGTTCCACCCCGTTGTGTCCGGTCGTCGCGTCCAACACCAGCAACGTCTGGTGCGGTGCGCCGGGAGCGCGGCTCTCGAAGACGCGGCGCACCTTTCGCAACTCGTCCATCAGGGGGGCCTTCGTGTGCAGTCTGCCCGCCGTATCGAACAGGAGAACGTCCGCCCCCCGCGCTGCTGCCGCGTCGTACGCGTCGAAGGCCACCGCTCCCGGGTCGGAGCCGGGCTGGTGCGCGACGACGTCTGCCTGCAAGCGGTCTCCCCATACCTTGAGCTGGTCTATCGCCGCGGCCCGGAACGTGTCTCCGGCGCCGATGAGGACGGACTTGCCCATGCGCTGATAGTGGGCCGCCATCTTTGCGATGCTCGTTGTCTTACCGGAGCCGTTCACTCCTACGATCATCAGTACGAATGGCTTGGCGGCCAGTTGCTCCTGGTCGTACCAGTCCCAGAAGCTCTTGTCCTCCGGATCGAGGAGGAAGGCCAACTCCTCCTTGAACAGTTCGACGACTTCATCCGGGTTGCTGACGCCTTCCTCCCGCACGCGCTGGCGAACGGCGTTCACGACCCCGAGCGAGGTTTCGACGCCCACGTCCGCGGAGATGAGCGCGTCCTCGATGCTCTCCCACAAGTCCTCATCCGAGAGCGTGGCGCCCTGAAACAGCGACGCCAGCCCTCCCCCCCAGCCCTTCCGTGTCCTGGCCAGGGCCTCTGTCGTCTTGTCCTTGCGGCGGAGGAAGTTGAAAACCACGTGGGCGGATCGTTCCTTTCGGGTCGCTGCTCCGCGGCTCTCCAGCAGCCTCGTAGGTTGCATGCTACCAACGCCGGGATTCCGCTCACAAGACGCGAGGAACAGCGTTCAGTCAGGAATCAGGCTGGTTCGGCGCCCCGCAACCCGGCGAGTGCCTCTCTCGCCGCGGCCTGTTCCGCGTCGGACCGCCTGTGGCCCACGCCCTTCCCCATGGCGGTCCCGTCCACCAGCACACGTACGATGAACGTCCTGTCGTGCGGTTCGCCGGTATCTGACAGTGTTTCGTAGACGGGCAGGGGCAGGCTCCGGCCTTGCAGAAACTCCTGGAGCGCGCTCTTGGCGTCCCGCTCTACTCCCGCGTCCCCCATCGCCTCGATGCGCGGTCCGAGCCAGCGCAGGACCAGCGAGCGAGCCGCCTCCTCACCCTGGTCCAGCAGCGCCGCCGCGAGGACCGCTTCGACTGCCCCGGCGAGGTTGCGCTCGCGTTCGCGCCCGCCGCTTGCATCTTCGCCCTGGCCGAGCAGCAGGTGTGCTCCAAGGCCCAGCCCGCGAGCGATCTCGGCGAGCGTCTCGCCGCGAACGAGCGCAGCCCGGGCGCGGGTCAACTCGCCTTCGTCATAGTGGGGGTATCGCCTGTACAGCTCGGCGGCGGTCACCCAGCCGAGGAACGCGTCGCCCAGATACTCCAGCCTGTCGTAGCTCGCCAGTTCGCTGTCGTCCTGCTCGTTCAGGAACGAACGATGGATGACCGCCTGCCGGAGCAGACTGCGCTCGTTGAAGCGCACGCCGAGCGCTCGCTCCAGCGCGGCCCAGTTTGTTCCTTTCCCCCGTGATGGAGGGAGGTCAGGGTGGGGGTGCCTGGCTGGGGTGGGTGCCCCGTCCGGCTCGTTAGTCAAAGACGCCCTTCGGCCACGGGGGCTGCGGGCGCTTCACTTCGCCGACGAACACCTCGTCCCGCATCAGGCCCAGGAGCGAGTTGAACGCGCTGAGCGCCTGTTCGTTCTCCTGCGGCCTGATCAGCTTCAGGAAAGCGGAGCCGCCACCCTCGAACACGAACGTCGGTGTGCCGAACACGCCCAGCTCGTCCACTGCATGCGTGTGGCTCGCGGCGATCTCGTCCAGCGTCGAGCGGTCGTCCAGGTCGGCGGTGAACCGCTCCACGTCGAGACCCGCCTCCCCTGCGAGCCGCTGCAGGAGGGCCGTGTCGTTCAGCTCGGCACGGTCCTGGTGACGGGCGTTCAGCAGGAGCGGGAGGAATGCCCTGAGCGCATCCTCGCCCTGCCGCCGCGCAGCCTGCCCGGCGCGCAGTCCCCAGAGGCTCTGGTCCAGGTTTTCGTCCGGCTCGCTCCACGCCCTGTAGTCCGGGTCTCCCGTCTTCTGGTTGACCTGCGCGAGCGAGAACGGCTTCCACGTGACTTCGAGCGGCGCCTCGCCACCCATCGCGTCCTTCACTTTATCCAGCCACACGGCTGCATTGAAAACGAACGGTCAGCGGAAATCGTAGTAAACGTCTGCCTTCTGCGTGGCCATAAGCGCCTCCAGGTGCGTTGATGTCCGACTCGAGGTCTAGCCCGCATTGTACCCCCTCGTGCAACCCTCCGCCCGCTATACTTTGACGAGCCGAACCACCGCTACAGGGGAGAACGCCTTGGTAGATTTCCGTCCGTTCAGAGCCGTCCGCTATGCCGAGTCCGCAGGCCCGCTCGACAATCTCATCTGCCCCCCATACGACGTCATCTCCCCCGCCGCCGAGAGCGAACTGCTCGACCGCAGCCCCCACAACATGGTGCGCATGGAACTGGCGGAACTGGACGGGCCGCCCCCGCCTGACCGCTACGAGAGCGCCGCAGCCGCCCTCCGGTCCATGCTGGGCGAAGGCGTGCTCGCACGCGATGACGCCCCGGCGTACTACCTGCTGCGGCAGCGCTTCTCCGCCGGCGGCGTGGAGCGGGAGCGCCACTGCCTCTTCGGAGCGCTCCGCCTCGAGGAGCTGGGAGACGGCGTGCTCCCGCACGAGAACACCGCGGCCGGTCCGAAGGAGGACAGGCTCGCGCTCATGCGCGCGGCCCACGCCAACTTCAGCCCCATCCTCATGCTCTACCGCGACGCCACGGGCGCCATCACGCGTACGCTCGCCGAGGTAACCGCGGCGCCGCCCACAGCCGAGTTCGCCGCGGACGGCGAGCAGTACGCGCTCTGGCTGGTGCAGGACCAGCCTGCGGTGGATGCTGTTTCAGGCGCGCTTGCGGATGAGAAGCTCTACGTTGCAGACGGACACCACAGGTACGAGACTTCGCTCGTCTACCTGGGCGAGGCCGGGGACGGGGCGGAGTGTGTGCTGACAGGCCTCGTCGCATTCGACGACCCGGGACTGCTCATCCAGCCGTATTACCGCCTCGTCCACGGCGCCTCGCCTGCGCAGATGGCGAAGCTGGAACAGCTGCTCTCGTTCTACTTCGTGTCGCGCCCGTCCGGAACGCCGACCGGTGAAGCCGCGCAGTTGGACGCAGTGGTCGCAACGTTGGGGCAGGGGCAGACGGTGCTCGGCGTTGTCCGGCCGGACAAGCCCGTGCAGGTGCTCACTCCCGCGAACGACATCATCCCCGAGCCGGACCCTGCGGACCCGCCCGAGACCCAGGTGCGCTCCGTGGAGGCGTTCGTGCTCCAGGAGATGCTGTTCCGCCCCGTCTTCGGCGACGACTTCCCCGACCACGTTGCCTACGTCCACGACGGTGGGGAGGCGATGGCGATGGTGGAGCGCGGCGACGGGCAGGTGGCCTTCTTCGTGAAGGGCCTTCCCGCAGACGTATTCAGGGCCGTAGTCGGCGCGGGGATCAGGCTTCCCCGGAAGAGCACCTACTTCTTCCCGAAGCTGCCCAGCGGCGTCGTCATCAACCTGCTCGACGAGGGCGATTGAGGGCGTCCGGAGAGACTAGGCGAAGAGCTGCCCGTGCGGGTCCTCGTCTATCTCCCTGTGGCGCCTGCTTGGCCGGTGTATGAGTGAGGCCAGACCGCCCGGCACGGGCCGGAGCCCCCTGCGCAGGTTGAGCATCTGGGCCTCGTCCGTCCGCCTGATCTCGCTCGAGAACTCCGCGCACCACACCAGGATCACCGAGACCACGTACAGGAACAGCATAGTGACGACGACGGTGGCGATGCTGCCGTAGACCAGGTCCAGCCGCGACAGGTTCGAGAGGTAGTAGGAGAACAGGACCTTCGTGAGCTCCAGGGCGATCGCGGCGATGACTCCCGGCACTAACGCGTCCCGCCAGCGCACGTCCGTGTCTGGAAGCATCCGGTATATGAGGATGAACAGCCCCATACTCACGATGAACGGCAGGTAGTTGAAGAATAGCCCCCAGGGGATGGCTACGGGCAGCAGATCGGTCTCTGATGCCACCGCCCGGCCCACGGAGCCTGCCACCGCTGCCGAGATGAACAGCATCACGGCGCCAACCGATGCAGCGATCTGTGCGATCTGGTCTATGAGGAAATGCGGAGGCTCGGCTATCTTCCACGCGCGGTTGACTACCCGGCGTACCGCTCCGAACACGGCCCTCCCTGCCCAGATGAGACCCACCATGGCGACGGCTCCCAGGGCGCTTCTGGCAGCCTGCAGGTCTGCGAGATGGTCCTCGACGTAGTCGTGGTCATGGCCGGGCAGCTGCCGGTCGATGAAATGGATCACTTCCTCCTGCAGGTCTGCCGAGTGGATGAAGTACTCGGAGACCGCGATCGTCGCAAGCATCAGGGGGAAGAGCGAGAAGATCGCGTAGTAGGCGACGCCGGCGGCCATGTGGGAGCCTTCGTTCAGCACGAAGTTGTGGGTCGTGCGCCACAGCATCTCCGCTATCGAACGAAATACCGGGGGTGCAGGGAATCTGTAGGTGAAATTCCTTACCTGCTGCGCTCTGGCCACGTACAGGGAACGCATAATGATGCATCCTACCTACTGGAGGACCTGTGTGTCTCAATAATCAGGAAGCGCTTGCGCGCCATAGCGATCCCGCGGTCGCGGTCAGGAACTGTTCGTGGATGCGCGGCGCGCCCGCCGCGATGTTCCCGCTCTCGGGCGTGAGCGGCCCGCCGTTCAGGTCGGTTGCGATGCCGCCCGCTTCCCGCACGAAGACGATGGCGGCGGCGATGTCCCACGGCTGCACGTAATGGTGCGCGTACAACTCCAGCCGAGCGCACCCGGCATACGTTATCCCGAGCGCGGCGGAGCCCATCATGCGCACGGACTGGAAGCCGGGCCACAGGTCCGCGACCGCCGCCAGAAGCAGCTTCCCTTCCGGCCCCTTGTAGCCGATGTCGAACCCCAGTAGCGCCTCTTCCATGCGGCTCTCGTCCGACACCGATACCGGCGTCCCGTTCAGCGCCGCTCCGCGCCCCGCGGCAGCGGTGAACGTCTCGCCCCGCACCGGGTCGAGCAGCACCCCCACCAGTGGCTCGCCGTGCGCCCAGAGCCCGACACTCACGCAGATGTGGGGGAGCCCGCTCGCGAAGTTCCGCGTGCCGTCGATGGGGTCGACGTACCATCGGAACGGGGAGCCCCCGCCGTGCGCGCCCGACTCCTCCGCAAAGATGTCATGCTCCGGGAAGGCGTTGGTCAGCACTGCGAGCGCCGCATCCTCCGCCGCCTTGTCGACCTCCGTCACGCGGTCGTTCCAGCCGCCCTTGGTGCGCAGCCCGAGCCGCTCCTTCGCGCCTGAGCCAAGCGTGTCCGGCAGGCGCCGGGTGATCTCCGCGCCCGCCGCCTCCGCGACCCGCACCGCCACTTGCAGCGCATCGCTTCCGTCAGGCGCGACCGGCAGCGTGGGACGCTCTTCCATGCCTACCGCAGCCCCATGCGCCCGTAGACCTCCTCCACCGTGGCGCTCGCGACAGCACGAGCGCGCTTCGCCCCCTCGTGCAGTATCTCCCGCACTTGCCCCGGCGACTCCGACAGTTCACGGTGCCGCTCCCGGAACTCGCGCAGGTAGCGGTTGATGCCCTCTGCGAGGTCGCGCTTGTCGTCCACGCAGCCGATGCCGGCCGTCGTGCAGAGACGTTGAATCTCCGCCGTCTTGTCCGGGTTGAATATCTGCTGCAGGGAGAACACGTTGCAGACCTCCGGCCTGCCGGGGTCCGACCGGCGCGCGCGCTGCGGGTCGGTCACCATCGTCATGGTGCGCTTCGTCGTCTCCTCGCCGGACGCCGCGAGCTCGATCTGGTTGTCCAGGCTCTTGCTCATCTTGCTCTGACCGTCGGTGCCCGTGATCATCGGAGACTCGGTCAGCAGCGCCTGCGGCTCAGGGAAGGTCTCGCCGTAGAGCCGGTTGAAGCGGCGCGCGATCTCCCGCGATATCTCGACGTGCGGCGCCTGGTCGATGCCCACCGGCACCTTGTCCGCCTTGTAGATGATGATGTCAGCGGTCTGCAGCACGGGGTAGCCAACGAGCCCGTACGGCACGTGCTCCTCGTCCTCGCCCATCTGGCGCAGCCGCTCCTTGAACGTCGGCACGCGCAGCAGCCAGCCGAGCGGCGTGCTCATGCTGAGCAGTCCGTGCAGGACGAGGTGCTCCGGCACGTGGGACTGCACGAAGATGACGCAGCGCTCTGGGTCCAGCCCCGCGGCGAGCCAGTCGATCACCATCTCCTGCGTGTCAGTGCCGATGGAGCTGACCTCGTCCGAGCCGGTGAGCGTCGTGAGCGCGTGGACGTCCGCCACCATGTAGAAGCACTCGTACTCGTTCTGCAGGCGCACCCAGTTCTGCAACGCTCCGAAGTAGTTGCCGAGGTGCAGCCTGCCGGACGGTCGCATCCCCGAAAGTATCCTGCCGTCAGTCATCTGTTGTTGCTCCGTTGCTGCGCAGACCCCTCGGTGACACGTTTCGTACGGGGATGTTGCGCGCGCTCACTCGCAGCCCCCGAGTGAGCGGGTGTCACGTTTTCGCCAGGCGCCACATTCTGCAACATTCAGCAACATGGCTGAGCGGCCCCACCGGGCGTGGCGCGGCGCTGGCGGTCCCGCTGACCATCCTAGAAGGGCAGGTGCGCATCGCGCAACGGGCGGGTGACGCGCAGGGCGGGACAGGGAGGAGGTGTGGGGTGGGTGGCTGGCAGTCTTGTGCTATGATGGCAGGCATTGAGAGGGCAAGCGCAATGACGACGCAGATCGAAGAGCCTATCGGTGACGAGGCACCGCCGTCCGAGCGGCATGCGAAGCATCGTGCGCGTGCAGACGGCCTGTTGGAGCATGCCGAGGCGATACTGCAGAAGGACAGGCTGACGGCAGCCGACAGGTTGCAGGTGTCCGAGAAGATATGGGGAGCGGTGACGCACACGCTGAAGGCGATCGCGGCAGCACAGGGGTGGGTGTTCCGCAGGCCACGGGCGGCCGACTCGATGAAGTCGTACCTGGGCCGGTTGTCGCAGGACGGCGACATCAACGTGCTATTCAGGGCTGTGTCCGACTACCACACAAACTTCTACCAGGACCACGTGCCCGAGGACGACATGCAGCACGGCGTCGACGCAGCCCGTGAGCTCAGCGGTAAGCTGTGGTCGGCGGCGGCATTGATCCCTCGCGGTGCGTCGCCGCCCACTTACGTGGGAACGCAGGAGCAGGTGGACCGGGATGCCCGCCGGCGGGCATCGCCCCGCTCAAGCGGCGCCGATCCGCGCGAACGTGGGACGTAGACCAGGGTCAACGAACGCGGTTACGCGACAACCCTGAACCAAGTACGCTCCTCACTTCGCGCTTGCTGCTTCCTTGTAGCAGGGTGCGCAGAGCGGCTTGGCAAAGGACGTCTTCCGCTCTTTCCCGCAGCGGTGGCAGTGCTTCTCGGGGTAGTCAGAGTCTTGGTACTTGTTCCAAGTGTGGAAGTCCTTGCTGCACAGCGGATGTTCCGAATTGTAGGGATACCCTCTCTACAACGGATGCAGAAGCCTCGGTCAAGGCTTTGCCGGGGCTCCGCTTTGGGACGGCGAGCAGCTGGGGGCTTGGGCGCAGTAGGCTGGCGGGGCGCGACTTGCTTGCTGTGAGATAGCAATTCAGTTCGCACATAGTTGCGTATTTCTTCACGTAGCGTCGCGTCTTTGATTACGAAACCAAACTCCTTAGAATCCGTTGCTGAACTCTTGAGGAGATTCATTGATGTGACGATAGCGGTTGATTCATTGTAGTAGATCTTCGCGTGCAGCCGACGGCATAGGTAGACGTCAGCCCCGATGCTCATGAGCCATTTGAAGTGCGCATCTTCTTTGTTCTTCTGCTCTTCGCGGCAGACGGCTGTGATGGGAATACCCTTCTCAGCGGCCTTCTTGAGCGCTTCGTCCAGAGGAACTGAGTACTCGTTGTAAGGAGAGACGAGCACGAGCTCCTCTCGTGCATCTTCGATAACTTCGATGACGTTACCCCACACCTTGGTTGATTTCTCAATGATTCGTATGGGTGGTTCCCCTGTCCGCCACTGAAACATTCCCTCACTCCCCGTGCAGGTCCCGCTCGTCGATGACGCGGCGGGCCTTGAACTGGGTGCGCTCCAACTCGCCGGGGGCCTTGAGGTCGACGTTGGAGCGGATGCCGAGGGTTGCGCCGAGGTCGGACTCGAGCTGGCGCTTGACGGCGTCTATGCCGGACTCGGCTGCGGCGGCCTCCGGCGTGTACTCGGCGAGGACGGTCAACTCGTCCATCGTGCGCTCACGGGAGACGACCATGCGGAACTCGCCCGTCAGGCCAGGGATGGCGCGGACGACGTTCTCGACCGCACTCGGGTAGACGTTCTCTCCGCGCACGACCACCATGTCGTCGACCCGGCCGTAGATGCCGCGCGGCATGGTGGGGTAGGTGCGGCCGCACGCGCAGGGCTCGTCGGTCCAGCTCGCGAGGTCGCCGGACCAGAAGCGGATGAGCGGCTGGGACGTGCGCTCCAAGTGCGTGTAGACAGGCACGCCCTCGCCGCCCCAAGGGGCAACTTCGAGCGTCGTGGGGTCGATGAGTTGGGTGAAGACCATGTCCTGCCAGAGGTGCATGCCGCTGGCGTGGCGGCAGCCGCCGTTGCTCATCCACGGCGACATCTCGCCGGTCGAGCCGCTGTCGACGATGACCGGGTGGCCGTACGCTTCTTCCAGCGTGCGGCGCGTCGCGGGGATCGAGGCTCCGGGTTCGCCGGAGAAGAAGAGCGTGCGGAAGCCGAACTCCTTCGGGTCGACGCCCTCCTCGCGGGCGGTTTCGGCGAGGTAGAGGCAGAACGACGGCGTGCCGTAGAAGACGGACGGCTTCGCGGCCAGGCACCAGCGCACGGCCATGCGGGTCTGCCCCGGCGCGCCCGCGCCGAACGGGAAGCACTTCGCGCCCATGCGCTCCGCGCCGACGAGCATGCCCCACGCGCCCATGTAGAGGGAGAATGGCGCGGCCATGAACACCGTGTCGGTCGGACGCACCCCGGCGCCCCACTCGACGCGCGCGTGCGCCTCGCCGATGCGCTCCCAGTCGCCTTTGCTGATGGCGATGATAGTGGGGATGCCGGTCGTGCCGGACGAGCCGTGGATGCGCAGGATGTTCTGCCAGTCGTCGCAGATGTTGCTGCCGAAGGGCGGGTTGTCGAGCAGGTCCTGGCGAAGGTCCTCCTTCGTAATGATGGGGATGCGGCGCACGTCGTCCAGCGTCCTGAGCTGGTCCGGGTGGAAGCCCGCTTCGCCCCAATGCTTCCGGTAGAACGGCGAGCGCCCGTACGCCCACGCCGCCTGACGCTGCAGTTTCGCGACGACGATGGCGTCGCGCTCCTCAGGCGGCATCGTCTCCAGCGTTGGGTCCCAGTACTCCTGGTCCGCAGGTGGGACGTAGGAGGGGTCGTAGATGGGCGGCCAATCAGGGGTCATGGGTCTTACTCTCCGTCCGCGAGGCGCTTCTGGATGAACGCCTCGATGTCGCGCAGGCTGGAGCCGACGGGGAAGACGCCGTCGATGCCGATCTCCTCGAGCGCTTCGCGGTCGCCGTCGGGAACCGTGCCGCCGAGGAGGATGAGCGTTTCGCCGCGCATCTCGCGCTCGTCCACGACCTTCATGAGGCGGGTCATGAGCGGCTTGTGCGCGCCGGAGAGGAGCGATATGCCGATGACGTCGGCGTCCTCCCGCTGGGCGCGGTCGACGACCTGCTCCGGCGTGACGCGCATGCCCATGTAGACGACGTCCATGCCTGCCTTCTCCAACGCCTTGGCGATGACCTTGATGCCGCGGTCGTGGCCGTCCAGGCCGAGTTTCGCGAGTATGACCTTGGTGGGTTTGGGAGTCGTCATGGCTAGAAGATGCCCGGGTCCTCGTGGTTGCCGAAGACGTCGCGGAGGGCGCCCATGATCTCGCCCTCGGTGGCATCGGCGCGTGCGGCGTCCAGGATGAACGGCATCGTATTGTCGCTGCCGCGCGCGGCCTGGCGCAGCGCTTCGAGTGCGGCCTCGGTGCGGGCGGCGTCGCGGTCGTGGATGACGGCTTCGAGACGCGCTATCTGGCGCTCTTCCTCGTCGTCGTCGTGCTCGTACAGCTCGGGCGGCGGGACGGAGTCTTCCTCGTGCTCGTTCAGGCCGAGCACCTTGTACGCGTGCTCCTCGATGCGCTCCTGGTAATCGAACGCGGCCTGCGATATCTCGCGTTCGATGTAGCCGTTCTCGATGGCGGCGAACATGCCGGCGAGCACGCCCTCACCGCCGCCCATGTCCTCGATGGTGCGGATGTAGGCGAGCGCCTCCTCCTCGATCTCGTTCGTCAGCTTCTCGATGAAGAACGAGCCGCCGAGGGGGTCGATGGTGTTCGCGACGCCGGTCTCGTTGCCGATGATGCGCTGCGTGTTGAGCGACATCCGCATCGCGTCCTCGGACGGGATATCGTGCGCCTCGTCGTAGCCGCTGACGTGGAGCGACTGCGTGCCGCCGAGCACGGCGGCCATGGCCTGCGTGGTGCCGCGTATCAGGTTGTTCAGCGCGCCTTCGCGTATCAGCGTCGAGCCGAGCGTCTGCGAGTGGAATCGGCAGAGCATCGCACGCGGGTCGGTGGCGCCGTAACGCTCCTTCATGATGCGCGCCCACAGCCGCCGCGCCGCGCGCAGTTTCGCGACCTCCTCGAAGAAGTCCATGTGGACGCCGAAGAAGAACGAGAGGCGCGGGCCGAACTCGTCGGGCGTGAGGCCGCGTTGCAGCCCGCCCTCGACGTAGGCCATGCCCTGCGCGAGCGTGAAGCCGACCTCCTGGCCCGCTGTCGATCCCGCCTCCCGCGTGTGGTAGCCGGAGATGGAGATCGTGTTCCAGTTCGGCACGTTGCGGGTGCAGAACTCCACGACGTCCATCGTCATCCGGTACGCGCCGCGCGGCGGCAGCGCGAACGTCTTCTGCCCGTGGAACTCCTTGAGCGAGTCGTTCTGCACGGTGCCGCGCAGCGTCTCCCACGGTACGCCGACCTTCTCCGCGTGCGCGAGGAGGAACGAGAGCAGCACGATGGCGGGATGGTTGATGGTGAGCGAGATGCTGACCTTGTCGATGGGGATGCCGTCGAAGAGATCCGACATGTCGCGCGCCGTGTCTATCGCGACGCCGAGCCTGCCGACCTCGCCCTCCGAGAGCGGGTGGAGGGAATCGTAGCCCGTGAGGGTAGGGTGGTCGAAGTCCGTGGAGAGGCCGGTCTGCCCGTGCGCTAGCAGGTACTTGTACCGCTCGTTCGTGGACTTCGCCGTGCCGAACCCGGCAATCTGGCGGCGCGTCCACTGGCGGGCGCGGTACATGGTGGGGTAGACGCCGCGCGTGAACGGGTAGGCGCCGGGATAGCCGAGGTCCGTCGCGTAGTCCAGTTCGGGCGCGTCAGCTGGGGTGTAGATGCGGTCGATCTCCCGCCCCGAGACGGTGAGGAAGCGCTCCTGCGACTCGGGCGCGCGCTCCAGCGTCCTGCGCAACTCGTCGTGCTCCCACGCGAGTTCGGCTTCCTGCGCCTTCCTGGCGGCTTGCTTGTCGTAGAGCGTCATGGGCGGGCGCCGATTATACGACAGCGCGGCTGTTCGCCCCGGAATCAACATTGGCGGAGAGGATGAACAGGATAGAGGGCTGGGTGGCCGACGTGCGGGAACGACAGGGGCACGGCGCTCTTCAATAGCCTCGCTCCCGGAACTCCGCCTCGCGAGAGAGGGAGCTGGCGGCACTACCAAGGCTTCATGGCGCAGGCGCGGCAGTCTCCTCAATGGCCACGATCCCGTCCACTTCCACGTCCAGGGTCACCCTGCTGCCCACGAGGAGATTCATCCCGAGCAGGGCTTCACCGTCCGATTCCAATGCCGTAATGCTCAGCGGATGGTCGTGCCATAGCGCCGTGGCCTCGTAGCCGTACAGGTACACTTCCTGGCCATTGGCCAGCGTCGCTTTGAAAACCGTTCCCCGCGTGAGGCCCAAGCGCCGTATCGTCGCAGGCGGCAGGGCCAAGTCCCCATTGAAGCCGGTGTCCAAAACAACTTCGGCCGGCTGGTATCGTCCTTCTCGGCTCATTATCAGGACCGGGACTACGGGTTTGAGCGCGGCGCTGATTCTGCCTTCGAACACTGCCCGCCCTCACGCTGTCAACCCAGACTGTAGGCTGCGCTGTGGCCCACGCGGACGCCGTAGCTGACTGCGTCGGGCCGACGCTCGCGCAGCCGTGCCGAGGCGGCCAGAACCTCTGCGTCGATCTCGTAATCCCCGCTATCGACGTCGATCACTACGAACTTCCCCGTCTCCGCAGGCTCCACCAGGGGCCGTATCTTCTCCCGGTAGATGGCTTCCCCACGGACGCCAATCTCCTCCGGTCTGCTGCGTCTCGGCGACATTGTCAGCCTCCTCCATCGCGGGGTCCTTCTGACGGCTGCGAAAACTATCGTAAGGGCGGACCGGCTGCGAGTCTACCAACCAGATCCCGGCTTGCGTCACGTCCTCCTCGATAGCGACGCCTCTCGCCACCCCGCCCCCGTGTGGCCTGCCCGGCCACTCTGGATTCCCGCTGGTGGGAGAATGACGGACCGTTGGCGAGGCGCCCTTTTCGCAGGAACTGCGAGGGCTTCATGGCGCAGGAGCGCGTGCCTCCTCCGCGAGCCGGGCCCGAACGCGCGGGCCCACGATGCCCATCAGCACGCCGATCGGCGTCATGAACAGGAAGACGGCGCCGATGGCGTAGAACGCCGCCGCCAGCCCGAAGAGGTCCGCGATGCCGCCGACAGCGAAAGGCCCCACGAACGTCGCGAAATGCCCCGCCGCCTGCGTTCTGCCGAAGAAGCGCCCCCGCGCTCCCGGCGGCGAGACATCGATGGAGAAGGCGTGCGTGCCGACCATGACCAGGCCTGCGGCCCCGCCCAGCGCCGCCGCCAGCAGCACCATGCCGACCAGACCGGGGCCCTGGGCAGTCAGAACGAGGCCGGCCGTTGCCGCGAGCGCTCCTGGCACGAGCGCGGTCTGCACCCCCCACCGGTCCGTCGACCATCCCCCCGCCACCGAGGTCAACAGACCGCCGACGCCCATCGCGGCTATCACGATGCCCAGTTGTGATTCCGCGAGCCCCAGCACTTCCTCGACGTACACCGGCAGCACGAGGTCCTGCACGGTCGCGCGCATCAGGTGCACCGCGAACGTCCCGATGAGCACGTAGAGGAACCCCGTCGCGGCCATGGAGGCTATCGCCGAAGGCACGCTCGCCAGCCGGACGGCGAGACCGGGCCTCGCGACACGGGCCGTCTCCCTCGCGGGGGCTGGCGCCGGGGCCGGCGCCGGAGCGGCGCGGGCCGAGAGTTGCCGCGTCTCCACCATCATGAAGAGCATCACGAAGAGGCAGACCATCTTGCTGAACCCGTTGATGAAGAACGGGATGCGGATATCGCCCGTGATCGCCCATGCAGCGCCGCCGATGATCGGTCCGATGATGGCGCCGAACTGCGCCCAACCCTGCTTGCGCCCGCTGATGCGTCCGCGGTCCTCGGCAGTGGACACGTCCGCCGTTATCGTCTGGTGCGCCGTCCCCCAGACGGAGGTGCCTATGCCCGAGCCGAACCGGAAGGCGAGGAGCGAGAGATAGGTCGGCGAGATACCCTCCAGGAACGAGAAGACCATCCGGATGAAGATGCCGACGGCCCCGATGCCGCGCCGCCCGAACCGGTCCAGCAGCGGCCCGGTCGTGTAGCTGACGAAGAACCGGCCGGCGCCGCCAATCGAGACCACCAGCCCGGCCAGCGCGATGTTCTCGTTCAGCTGGAGCGAGAGGATGGGGATAACCGGCACCGCCGCCCACAGGCCCAGGCTCCAGGAGAAGGACATGATGTACTGCCCCCAGATGACCCGCCGACGCGGGAAACCGGCGAAGCGCGGGTCCATCTAGGACACCCAGCCGACGCGGGCCGCCACGGCTGCATGCTGTGAGAGAGCAGCCGCTACTCCGGACCGCGAGGGAGAGGGAGCGAGCGTGAAGACGACGAGGGGCACGGCGGGAGTGTACACCCTTCCCGGTCCTCTTCCTCGCGTATCATTGCCGGACGCGCCCTCACCCTGGTCCTCTCCCCGAGGGAGAGGGGAATATGGAGGGTCGAGCGTGCCGGAAGGAGTCCCCATGCTGCGCAGCCTTGGCGAGAAGAGCCCGCAGGTCCACCCCACCGCATTCGTCAGCGAGTTCGCCTACGTCGTCGGCGACGTCCGCATCGGCCCGTACGCCTCCATCTGGCCCGGCGTCGTGCTCCGCTCCGACCGCGGCACGATGACGATAGGGGAGGGGACGAACATCCAGGACGGCTCCATCTGCCACGCCGACGGCGACCTCACGATCGGCGACTACGTGACGCTCGGCCATGCCGTCGTCTGCCACGCCGAGACAGTGGGCGACCACTGCCTGCTCGGCAACAACTGCACGCTCAACGACAAGTCGTCGGTGGGGTCGTGGTGCATCGTCGCGGCGGGCGCCGTGCTGCTGGAGGGCCGCAATGTGCCGGACCGTTCGGTCGCGGCGGGGGTTCCGGCGAAGGTGCTCGGCCCGCTCACCGACAAGCACTACGAGCTCGTGCAGATGAACGCGGACGAATACGTGAAGCTTGGGCAGGAGTACAAGGCGGAGGGAGCGTTGGAGGGTTAGGGGGTTAGGGAGTCGCGTCTCAGATCGGAAGCCCCAGCAGCTCAGTGAGCCGGAGTTCTATCCGGCTTATGTAGTGCGACCCCAGATTCCCGATGCCATGCACCAGATTGGCAGTATCTACCACTCGGATGTTGTGGCAGAGAGCGAGCGAATCTCTCTCCAGTCCACCTTCACCGGCTGGAATATCAACCGTCAGCATGGGATTCCGGCGGCGGCCCTGTGCAGTGGTTGGGACCACGATGGTGAGGTCGGGAATAGGCACGTGGTCCGATTTGATGACAATGACGGGACGCCTCATAGCCAACGTCCGACCAGAGGGCTGGCCGAGGTCAGCGAGCCATACCTCTCCGCGCCGTGGCTGAGAGCGCTGCCTCAATCCTCGTTCTCCAAGCGGTAGAAGATGTCGGCGTATGCCTGGTGCGCAGCGGCAGCGAGAAGCATGTCTTCTTCGGTTGTTTCGTAGTAGACCGCCCCGCCGGGCGGACGAGCAGGTTTGAGGACGCCCGCTTCCTTAGCGGCGTGGTAGAAGGCGTCGGCGTGTTCCAGCGCTTCAAAGGCCGACGCCACGGCAGCGGCTCGATCAGCGGATGTTCCTTGCTCAACGTACCGTACAACTGCCGAGAAGGCTCGCGACCATCCGCCCAAAGCGGACTCGACGGCTCCTGTTTCGCCGGTTTCATCGCTGGCTTTGCTGATGGCGCGCTCCACCTGCCGTGCGGCGCGTAAGCTGCTGATGAGCGCGTTCCCCGCGTCCGTGCCCAGCTGCTTGTGAGCCTTGGGCGCGAGCGCGGCAACGTACACATCGTCCATGCCCTCGGTGTAGGTGTGCTTCGCGGCGTCAACCATGACCTGTTCGTCCCTGTGGCAACGAGGCTATAACACAAGCGTATCCGATGCAATGGACTGCTCACGTCTGCGTTGCAGGGGGCGTAAGCCCCCACCTCTACCATCCACGCCCCTCGGTTCACCCTGATCCGTCGGTTTCATCCCCATCCCAACCTGCGCCCATCGAGGGGGAAGGCGCCAAGCATCCAGAGAACGAGGGACGGCGTTTGTGAAACGGCGCACAGACGGTTGTCGCAATGGGCGCTGAACGCCTATAATCGGAGTCGGCGGTTCCGCGTTCGGGCCGCCGTCCCGTACGCACCCCTGCGCGCTCGCGCTGTCCCGCCAGCATCCTTCGCAGTGCGAAGGCGCGCCGCCTGAGAGGAGGCTCCCATGGCCAACCTGCGTCTGCCCGGCCCCACGCCCGTACCGCCGGAAGTGTACGAGGCGATGAGCAAGGAGATGATCGACCACCGCGGCGTCGAGTTCGCCGACATGCTTCGCCGCACGACCGCCAATCTCAAGCGCGCGTTCCAGACAGAGAACGACCTCTACGTCCTCACGTCCTCCGGCACCGGAGCGATGGAGGCCGCCGTCGTCAACACGCTCTCGCCCGGCGAGCGCGTCCTCGGCGTCACCATCGGCAACTTCGGCGACCGCTTCCTGAAGATCGCCGCGGCCTATGGAGCCAGCGTCAACGAACTGAAGTTCCCGGACGGCGACGTTGCGGACCCGGAGCAGATACGCCAGGCCCTGAAGGACGACCCGGACGTGACGACGGTGCTCGTTACCCACAACGAGACCTCAACGGGCATCACGAACGACCTCGAGACCATCGCAGGCATCGCCAAAGGCGAGTTCGACAAGATGGTCCTCGTGGACGCCATATCGTCGCTCGGCTCCATCAAGCTGCCGGTCGACGAGTGGGGCCTGGACGTAGTGGTCGCGGGCTCGCAGAAGGGGTGGATGTGCCCGCCCGGCCTCTCCATGATCAGCTTCAGCGAGCGGGCGTGGAAGGCTGCGGAGACGTCGAAGATGCCGAAGTTCTACTTCAGCATGACCGAGGCCGAGAAGTCGCTGAAGTCCGGGCAGACCCCGTGGACGCCCGCTATCTCGCTGCTGTTCGGCATGGACTACGCCGTGCAGCACATGCTCGCCCGCGGCGACATGCAGGCCGTCTACGACTTCCACCAGGAGATCGCGCAGTACACCCGGGACGGCCTCAAGGCCATGGGCATCGGGCTCGTCGCCAAGGACGAGCGCTTCGCCTCCAACACCGTGACCGCCGCCTGGGTGCCGGAAGGCATCACCGACGAGGCGCTGCTCGCCATGCTCCGCGACGAGTACGACATCATCGCGGCGGAAGGGCGCGGCCTCCTGACGGGGCGTGTGTTCCGCATCGGCCACATGGGCTACGTGAACCAGGAGGACATAGACGACGTGTTCGGCGCGCTGAAGGACGCGCTGCCGAAGCTCGGGCGTCAGACGTCGGCGGTGGGGCAGGCGTGATCGCTGACCGGAGCGCCTTCACCCCCATCGTCCGGTTCACCCTCACCCTCACCCTGACCCTCTCCCCTCGAGGGAGAGGGGACCAAACAGCCACGCGGAGTATCCTTCTTCTCGGAGGCATGGATGGCTAGGGTTCTGGTAGCCGACCCCATAGACGAACTCGGCATCGCCCGTCTGAAGGGCGCCGGACACCTTGTGGACATTCGCAAGGGGCTTAGCGAGGACGAGCTGTGCGCCATCGTCGCCGACTACGAGGCGATGATCGTCCGCAGCGAAACGAAGGTCACCGAACGCATCATCGAGCACGCCACGAGGATGGTCGGCATCGGGCGCGCGGGCGTCGGCGTCGACAACATCGACGTGGACGCTGCTACGCAGCACGGCATCGCGGTCGTCAACTCGCCGACCGGCAACACCATCGCCGCCGCCGAGCATGCGTTCGCGCTCATGATCTCCCTTGCCCGCAACATCCCCCAGGCGGACGCCTCGATGCGCCGCAGCGAGTGGACGCGCTCCCGCTTCATGGGCGTGGAACTGCGGGGCAAGACGCTCGGCATCGTTGGCCTCGGACGCGTCGGCTCGGAGGTTGCGCAACGGGCGCGCGCCTTCCAGATGCACGTCATCGCCTACGATCCTTACGTCTCACAGGAGCGGGCGCGCAGCCTCGGCGTCGAGTCCGTCTCGATGGAACGGCTGCTTCGCGAGTCGGACTTCATCAGCATCCATACGCCGCTGACGTCGGGAACGAAGAGCCTCATTGGCGGGCCGGAGTTCCCGCTCCTGAAGGAGGGCGTCCGCATCGTCAACGCGGCCCGGGGCGGACTCGTGGACGAGCGCCTGCTGCAGGAAGGTCTGGCCAGCGGCAGGATTGGCGGCGCGGCGCTGGACGTCTACCCCGTCGAGCCGCCACAGGACCTGCCGCTGCGCGAGGAGCAACGCGTGGTGCTCACTCCCCACCTCGGCGCATCCACGGAGGAGGCGCAGGTGGAGGTAGCGCTGGAGGTCGTGGACCAGCTTCTCGCCATCCTGAGCGGCGGCGCCGCGCAGTACACCATCAACATGCCGTTCGTTCCGAAGGAGGTGATGGAGGCGCTCGGCCCCTACCTGCCCGTCGCAACGACGATGGGACGCCTCGCCATCCAGCTTGCTGACGGGCAGCTGGAGTCCGTCGCGGTCCGCGTTGCCGGGGGGATAGCGCACTACGACATCGAGATCCTCGCGTCGGCGGCGCTGGTGGGTGTGCTCGGCGTGGCGACGGACATGCGGATCAACCTCGTGAACGCCCAGGCGATGGCACAGGAACGCGGCATCAGGATCGTCGAGGAGAAAGACCCCGAAGGAGGCGAGCAGTACCTGAACCTCGTAGGCGTCGAGGTGCGTTCAACCGGCGGCACGGTATACACCGCGGGGACGTCGGTACACGGCACGGTGCACCTGAACCGCCTCAACGACTTCACCCTCGACATGGAGCCGAGCGCTCCCTACATGCTGTTCACCACGCACACCGACCAGCCGGGCATGATCGGCAAGGTCGGCACGATAGCGGGCGAACACGACGCGAATATCTCCTTCATGGAGGTGGGGCGCGCGGCGCCGCGCGGCGCCGCCACGATGATCGTGGGGTTCGACGACGCCGTGACGGACGAGATGCTCAAGGACATCAGGGCCATCGAAGGCATGACGACCGCGCGGCTCGTGACGTACGAGGCCTCGGAGCCTGTGCAACCCCGTCTGCGGGGGACGTAGGATTCGCAGTACTATCTAAGGCAGCGACCTGACTCCTCATAGGAGGAACAGATGTCTGAAGCCGAGATCATCTTTCAAGTGAGCGAGGATGAGGTGGACGGCGGATACACAGCCAGCGCACTGGGATACGGCATCCACACGGAGGGTGATTCCCTGGAAGAGATTCGCCGCAACGTCAAAGAGGCTGTTGAGTGTTATTTCGACGACACTATGCTGCGCCCCAGACTAATCCGACTGCTGTACCAGTGAAGCCGAGACACGCCCAATCGCCCAGGAATGGTCAGAACAAGCCTATCCCCTGCGGCCCCGCTCATTCATCCCCATCCTGGCCTTCCCCCATCAAGAGGGAAGGGATCGTTCCCGAGAGGTTCCCTTCGGCGGGCTCAGGGCAGGCTCTCGACTCCGCTGGCGCTTCGCAGGAATGACAACGCGACGCAGGAAGCGTTCTTGTCCGTGCACTCCCCCCGTGCTACGATGCGACACACCGTTCGTTAGGAATTTCACGAACAGACGCTCTTCATGACGACCACTCCCAGACCGCACGGCGCCCCCGGTCCCGCTTCACCCGGCTCCCTTCGCGAGCGAGCGCGGCGGGCTATCGAGGAACAGCCCTCGCCCACGGTCACCGTGCTCTCGTCGCTGCTCGCCGCCCAGGACGAGTTGGGCTACCTCCCGTACGAAGCCGTCGACGAGGTCTCGCGGGGCACCGGCTCGAGTGTCAATGAAGTCTGGGCGGTCGCCTCGTTCTACCCCAACTTTCGCTTCACTCCCCCCGCGCGCCATTCGGTCGAGATCTGCTGGGGTCCGACGTGCCACGTCGTCGGAGCGCAGCCCATCCTGCAGGGCCTCGTAAGCCATCTCGGGCTCGACGGGGAGGGCGACACCGAGGACGGCAGCATCTCGTTCAAGTACAACACCTGCCTCGGCGTCTGCCCCCATGCCCCTGCGATGAGTTTTGACCACCAACTTGCCGGGCACATGTCGCTCGATGAGGCGGTCAGCCGCGTCGAACGCATCAGGGCCGCCGACATGGAGCGGGA
This sequence comes from Dehalococcoidia bacterium, assembly GCA_034428575.1. GTDB lineage: Bacteria > Chloroflexota > Dehalococcoidia > Lucifugimonadales > Australimonadaceae > Bin16. The sequence continues at coordinate 22,625 of DAOUHP010000191.1, forward strand.
AGCGTGACGGAGGCGTACGGGACCCTGGCGAAGCGGGCTGCGGCGCGCTGGGACGAGCTGCACGCCAGGCCCTGGGTGCGCGTCGGTACGGGGCTGATGGGCGAGGCGGCGGGCGCGCTCGAAGTGCTCGCCGCGCTGCGGGAGGCCGTCGCACGGGCAGGCGTCGAAGCCACCATCTCCGAGGTGGGGACCACCGGGCTGTGCTACGCGGAACCCACCGTGGACGTCCACGTGCCGGATGGGCCGCGCGTGCTCTACGGCAACGTTCGTCCAGAACAGGTCGAGGCCATCGTGCAGCGGCACCTTGGCGGCGGCGAGCCGGTGACGGACCTCGCGCTTGCGAGCGTCGACTCGAATGTGCCCGGCGTGCCGCGCCGCGAACAGCTGCCGATGATGCAGGGCCAGGTACGCGTCGCGCTCCGCAACGCGGGCGAGATCGATCCCATCGACATCGACCAGTACATAGCACGCGGCGGCTTCGCCGGACTGGACAAGGCGCTGTCGTCACTCACCCCGCAGGAGACGCTGGACGAGGTGAAGAACTCCGGCCTCCGCGGACGCGGCGGCGCCGCGTTTCCCACCGGCGTGAAGTGGGGCTTCCTCGCCGGGAACCCGGCCCCTCAGAAGTACATCCTCTGCAACTGTGAGGAGGGCGACCCCGGCGCGTTCAACGACAAGACTATCCTGGAGTCGGACCCGTTCACCCTGGTGGAGGGCTGCATCATCGCGGGCTACGCCACCGGCGCGAGCAACGGCATCGTCTTCATACGCCACGGGCACGACTCCCCGATAGACCGCACGCGCGCCGCCATCCAGGCGTGTTACGACAATGGCGTGCTCGGAGCCAACGTCCTCGGCACGGACTTCTCGTTCGACATGGAAGTCTCGCTCGTCGGCGAGTCGTACGTGGCAGGCGAGGAGACGGCGCTGATGGAGGCGATCGAGGGCAAGCGCTCCATGCCGCGGTTCCGTCCTCCGTTCCCGGCGGCCTACGGCGTGTGGGGCAAGCCGTCCAACATCAACAACATCAAGACGCTGAGCTACGCGCCGGAGATCGTTCGGCGCGGCGCGGAGTGGTTCTCGGGCATCGGCACGGAGAAGAGCAGCGGCACGGCCATAGCCTGCCTCTCCGGCGACATCCGCTACCCGGGCCTCGTGGAAGTGCCGTTCGGCCTGACCGTCCGGAACATCATAGAGGAGATGGGCGGCGGCGAACCGAACGGCAAGGCGCTGAAGTGCCTGCAGACCGGCGGCCCCCTCGGCGGCGTGCTCCCCGCGGAGCAGTTCGACATGGTCCTTGACTTCGACGAGATGGTGGCCGCGGGCGCGATGTTCGGCTCCGGCGGGCTCATCGTCTGCAACGAGGAACGCTCCGTCGTCGACCTCACGCGCACGCTCGTCGCGTTCGACCAGATGGAGTCGTGCGGCAAGTGCTTCCCGTGCAGGCTCGGCATGAGCCACATCCTGGAGATACTGGAGCGCATAGCCGAAGGCAAGGGCCGGAGCGGCGACATGGAACTCATGGAGCGCGTCGGCGTGAACATGCGCGGGGGCTCGCTCTGCGGCCACGGCCAGTTGGGCTACAACCCTGTTTCGAGCGCGGTGCGCTTCTTCGGCAGCGAGTTCGAGGCGCAGCTGGAGGAAGGCGCGTTGTCCCTCAGTGCTTTCGTGGGCCCGAAATCCACGCGGCGCGGCGCGCAGATGTCCGGCGACACGCCGACGGCGTCCGTCAAGCCGGACTTCGTGTTCGCAACTCACATCGATGGACAGGATGGGACAGGATAGGGGCTGTTAGGCAGAAGATGGCTGACGAGATCACGATCACGATAGACGGGCGCGAGGTCGCGACGACCCCCGGCAAGATGGTGGTGCAGGCGGCGAACGACGCCGGCATCTACATCCCCTACCTCTGCTATCACCCCGGCATGAAGCCGTACGGCGCGTGCCGCATGTGCGTCGTGGAGATCGAGGGCCAGCGCGGAACGCCCGCGTCCTGCACGCTTCCCGTTCGCGACGGGATGGTGGTGAACACGAAGGGCGACGAGGCCGTGAAGGTGCGGGACACCACGCTGGACCTGCTGTTGTCCGAGCACCCCCACGGATGTCTTACATGCCACCGGATAGACCTCTGCGGTCCGCAGGACATATGCCTGCGCCACGTGGACGTCGTCGACCGGTGCGTCACGTGCCCGAAGAACGAGCGCTGCGAGCTGAAGGACACGACGCGTTTCCACCCGCAGGAGCTCGTCTCGCCGCTCACGTACCAGTACCGCAACCTGCAGGTGGAGACGAAAGACCCCTTCTACGACCGCGACTACAACCTGTGCATCGTCTGCGCACGATGCACGAGGGCGTGCGACGAGCTGCGTGGCGACGTCGCGATAGGCATGACGGAGCGCGCGGGACAGGTGCTCGTCGGCACCGTCATGGGCGACTCGCTCCTGGAGTCCGGCTGCGAGTTCTGCGGCGCGTGCATAGACGTCTGCCCCGTGGGCGCGCTCACCGAGACCTCCTACAAGTGGGAGCGTCCGGCGCGCGTGGAGCAGTCCGTCTGCGCCGAGTGCCCCGTCGGCTGCACGATGACCTCCGAGGTCAACCACTGGGAGCGCGTCGTGCGCGCCGTGCCGGAGTTGAACGCCCCCGCGAACATGGGACAGGCGTGCTTCAAGGGCAAGTTCGGGTTTGAGTACGTCAACGACAAGCGCCGCATCCGGAAGCCGCTGGTGCGCCGGAACGGGGAGTTGCAGGAGGCCACGTGGGAGGAGGCGATAGCCGCCGCCGCCGAGGGCCTCGCGCCGCATCGCGGCTCGGCCTTCGCGCTCATGGCCAACCCGCGCAACACGAACGAGGAGTTGTACGCGGCGCAGAAGTTCGCCCGCGCGGTGATGGGCTCGAACAGCGTCGACGTTGCGTCGAACGACCGCCCCGGCATCGTCGAGGGCCTGCAGGACGTGTTCGGCTACTTCGCCGGGACGATGTCCACGTGGGAGCTGGCGGACTCCGCCGTGGTCATGGTGGTGAGCGCAAACCTTACTGAAGAACAGAACGTTGTCGGCGTGCCGATCAAGCGCGCCGTCCGCGCCGGGACGCAGCAGCTCATCGTCATCGACTCGCGCGAGGTCGAGCTGACGCGGTACGCAACCATGTGGCTGAGGCCATACCCGGGCACCGACCCCGTCCTGCTCGGCGGCCTGCTGCGCGCCATCGTGGACGCGGACCTGGTGGACGTGGACGCCGTCCGCGAGCGCGCTGACGGCTGGGACGAACTGATCGCCTCGCTCGCGCCGTTCACGCTGGACGCGGTCGCAGCCGAGACGGGCGTGCCCGCGGCGAGCATTGAGCAAGCGGCCCGCATCTACGCCGGGTCCGGCCCGGTCGCGCTGCTGTTCGGCGGCGACAGCTCGGTCGGCGGCACGCGCCGCACGATATCGCGGCTCGCTGCGGCGCTGGCCATCGCCACCGGGAACGTGGGCAGGCACGGCGCCGGCGTCATGCCGCTTTACCAGGGGGCCAACGTGCAGGGCGCGTTCGACGTCGGCATGTGGGCGGCGTCGCTGCCCGGCCATCACCTCCTCGGTGAGGACGACGCCCGCGAGGCGCTCGGCGCGCTGTGGGGCGTTCCAGTGCCGGACGAGCGCAACGCCGGCAATCGCCGCATCTTCGACCAGGCCCGCGAGGGCCGCATCAAGGCGATGCTGATGCTCGGCGACCACGTCCACTACGAAGACGGTACGCTCGGCGACGTGCTCGGCGGCCTCGATGCGCTGGAGTTCCTCGTGGCGACCAGCGCATTCCCGTCCGCGGTGACGGAGCGGGCGAACGTCGTCTTACCCGCTGAGGTGTGGGTCGAGAAGACGGGCACCTACACGAACGTCGAGCGGCGCGTACAGCCGCTCCGCAAGGTGGCGAAGAACAAGCGCGTCGACTCCCGGAGCGACCTCGACGTCGTGTGCTCCATCGCCGGCGCCATGGGGGCGCAGGGCTTCTCCTGGGACGGTCCGCCGCAGGTGCTCGACGAGATAGCGCAGGCCGTGCCCGAGTACGCCGGCATCTCCTGGGAGCGCCTGCTGCGCGAGAAACTGGACATCGTGACCACGCCCAGCGACGAGCCGCAGCCCACGCAGGTGATGTACACGGGCAACGTGCTTACGGGGCTGCAGTGGCCGTGCGCGCCGGAGGGCGCTTCGGACGACGGGCAACTGTTCGTGGACCGATTCCGCCATGGCAAGGCGACGCTTCAACCCGTGGCATGGCACCCGCGCCCTGCGCCTGACGCGCAGTTCCCGCTCATGCTCGCGCATGGCCGCGTGCTCATCGAGCCGGGCCGCAAACCGAACGTGACGGTAGTGGGCAAGCGCAACCGCGTCGAGCGGGAGGAGCGCTTCGTCCTCAACCCCGCGGACGCCGCTGCCGCCAGGCTCGGCGAAGGCGATGCGGCCTCGGTGACCACCGCGGACGGGACCGAGCGTCCCGGCACGGTCGCGCTCTCCGATGCCGTGCCCGAGGGGGTGGTGTCGCTCACGACGCTGTTCGGCGAGTTGGCGGTCGAGGTCGATGCGTCCGACCGCCCCGATCCCATGAACCACATCGCCCGGCTGAATGCCGTGCCCGTTCGTATCTCGGCCATCCCCGCATCAAGTGCGGGGCAGGCTCTGACCTTCCCCCATCAAGGGGGAAGGGAGGTGTCATGTTGAGCGAGGCCGAAACATCTCTCGGGGAACGTTCCTGCACGCCGGGGCGCATCCTGAGAGGATTCTGCGCGCTGAAGCGCGGGCTTCGCTCGGAATGACAAACGCCGCAACGAATGAACAACGCCTTAGTGACGGAGGAACATGACGCAAGCGCAGGACCGTTTGGCGAATCTGCCGCGTGCATACGTGGCCAAGAAGCAGGAAGTCGCTGAAGACCTCTTCCTGTTGTGGCTCCGGCCCGATGAGCCGTTCCGCTTCAAGCCCGGCCAGTACATCACGATAGGGACGGGCGGGATCGAGCGTCCGTACTCGATAGCGTCCGCGCCGTACGAATCGCTCATCGAGCTGTTCATCGAGTACGTGCTGCCCGAGTACGGCGGCAAGCTGACGCCGCTGCTCTGGAACCTCCACGTCGGCGACTCGGTGTCGATGCGCCCGCGCGCCAAGGGGCTGTTCGTGTTCCAGCCGCAGTTCCACCACCACCTCATGCTGGGGACCGTGACGGGCGTCGCGCCGTACGTCAGCATGATCCGCCAGGCATTGAAGGACAACATCCGCGGCCATCACTTCTACGTCATGGAGGGCGCCAGCCACCAGGACGAGTTCGTCTACGACTCCGAGCTGCTCCGGCTC